>NZ_JAPYKS010000006.1:0-300274 GCF_037179605.1 Mesorhizobium salmacidum (SeqCode) | reverse complement strand
GAGGTCCATGCGGTGGGCATGTACGGGCCGCGCGGCGGCGGCATCACCGAGCGCGAAGGCCTGGCCGACCGTATCGATATCATCGAAGGCACGCTCGCCAAGGCGTTCGGCACGCTGGGCGGCTACATCACCGGCACCAGCGCCGTCATCGACGCGGTGCGCTCCTACGCGCCGGGCTTCATCTTCACCACGGCGCTGCCGCCTGCGATCGCCGCCGCGGCCACAACATCGATCCGTCATCTCAAGCGCTCGCAGGCCGAGCGCGATGCCCAGCAGCAGCAGGCGAGCCGAACCAAGCAGATCCTGTCCGCCGCCGGCCTGCCGGTGATGGAGTCGCCAACCCACATCGTGCCGCTGCTGGTCGGTGATCCGGAGCTCTGCAAGATGGCCAGCGACCGCCTGCTCGGTGTTCACGGCATCTACATCCAGCCGATCAACTACCCGACCGTGCCGCGTGGCACCGAGCGGCTGCGCATCACGCCGACGCCGTTCCATTCCGACGCGCTGATCGCCGAACTGCAGGACGCGCTGGTCGAAACCTGGGATGCACTCGGCATTCCCTATGGCTCGGCCGGACGGCCTTCAGTGGCCAAGAGCGACCGCATCATCCCATTGCTGGTGCCCAAGTCGGGCGGCTGAGGCCGCCACCTGTTCAAACAGTGTTCATCCAGCTTGCCAGCCGGTTTGCCGCTTCCTCGAGCTGGTCGAGGCGGCGGTGGAAGCACAGCCGCAGGAACGCTTCGCCACCGGGGCCGAAGGCGGTGCCGGGCGCCAGGCCGACATTGGCCTTGTCGACGATTTCGAAAGCGGCTGCCCGCGAATCCGTGATGCCATCGACGGTGAAGAACAGGTAGAAGGCGCCCTGCGGCACGGTGAAGCGCGCCTTGCCGGTTTCGCCGAGAATGCCGCAGACCAGGTCGCGGGCTTTCCTCGCCCGCTCCACCTGTTCGGCGACGAAGGCATCGCCCTCGTCGAGCGCCGCGACCGCGCCGCGCTGCATGAACTGGGCGACGCCCGAGTTCGAATACTGGATCAGGTTCTCGAACACCTGCTGCAGGCTTGGATGGGTCTTGATCCAGCCGACGCGCCAGCCGGTCATGGCCCAGTTCTTGGAAAAACTGTTGACGAACAGGACGCGGTCTTCCGCCTCCGCGATGTCGAGGAAGGATGGCGCGCGGCCATGACCATAGTGGAACAGCGAATAGATCTCGTCGGCGATGATCCACAGACCCCTGGCGCGGGCGAGATCGAGGATCGCCCGCAGGGTCTCGTGGTCGGCGGTCCAGCCGGTCGGATTGGACGGCGTGTTGATGAACAGCGCCTTCGTGCGCGGCGTGACCGCCGCCGCGATCTTCTCGACGTCGCAGGACCAGCCATTTCCGGAATGGTCGAGCGTGACCGGCACCGGCACGGCACCCGCGATCGCGGCGGCGGCGTCGAAATTCGGCCAGGCGGGCGACAGGTAGATCACTTCGTCGCCAGCTCCCGCAAGCGCATCGAGCGCCAGCTGGATGGCATGCATGCCTGAGCCGGTGACGATGAATTGCTCCTCGGGGAATGTCTTGGCGAAATGCCTGGAATAGTAGCGGGCCAGCGCTTGCCTGAGATCGGGGATGCCCCTCTGCCAGGTGTAGAACGTCTCGCCGCCGGCCAGCGCCTTCGACGCGGCATCGGTGATGAAGGACGGCGTCGGCAGGTCGCCCTCGCCGGCCCAGAGCGGGATCAGGCCTTCGCGCAATCTGCCGTAGTTGACGACGGCGACGATACCGCTTTCAGGCGCGGCCAGGGCTTCGGGGCGCAGGGTCTGGATCAGGGTCATTGGGCAGGGTCCGTTGTCTCGGGCGTTCGTAAGCGCTGCTTACCAGATACGAAAACAGAAAACCCCGGCCGCGAACGACCGGGGTTTTGGTCCAGAAGAACTCTATCCGTCTACCGTCTGGCCAGCAGATCGCGGATTTCGGTCAAAAGCTGTACATCGGCCGGCGGAGGAGCTGCCGCTGCGGCGGGCTTCTCCTTTTCCAGGCGCCTGCGCATGTTGTTCACCGCCTTGACCATGAGGAAGATGATGAAGGCGAGGATGAGGAAGTTCAGCACCACGGTGATGAAGCTGCCATAGGCAAAAACGGCGCCTTGCTTTTTGGCGTCCGCCAATGAGGTGGCGTTGACGGCCGAGGAAAGCCCAAAGAAGTAATTGTTGAAGTCCAACCCGCCGAAGATGGCTCCGACGATCGGCATGATGATGTCGTTGACCAGCGAATCGACAATCTTGCCGAAGGCAGCGCCGATGATGACGCCGACGGCCAAGTCCATCACATTGCCCTTGGAAATGAATTCCTGGAATTCTTTCAGCATTCGACCCTCCTTGTCATGGCGGGCCGCACAGCCGTCCCGTCCCCGTGGCACCGACCCGGCGACACCATAACAAAAACCTTGGGTTGCACCATCGGCTAAAAAAGAAAACAACCGCTTTCTCCTTACCTTGGGGCAGCCGCCGGAAATCATCGCCCGCATGCGCCGAAAGCCGCGATGGACTTGGCGCCCAAGCTGTGATTGCGTCTGACCCGGCCAGGTGAAAATCGGCACAGGGAGGATCTTGCCGGCGTGCAGGGCTTGTTCATCGTCATCATCGCGATCGCCTATGTGACGCTGCTGTTCGCCATCGCCAGCCTGGGCGACCGCCGCTCGGCCTTGTCAGGCCCCGGTCGGGCGCGGCCCTTCATCTATGCGCTCAGCCTTGCCATTTACTGCACGTCCTGGACCTTCTTCGGCTCGGTCGGCCTTTCCTCGGAACGCGGCCTCGAATTCCTCGGCATCTATACCGGCCCGGTGCTGGTGTTCGTGTTCGGCTTTCCCTTGCTCAACCGCATCGTGCGGCTTGCCAAGACCGAGAAGATCACCTCGGTCGCCGACTTCCTCGGCGCGCGTTACGGCAAGAGTTTCACCGTGGCCGCGATCGCCACGCTGATCGCCACCATCGGCGCCGTGCCCTATATCGCACTGCAATTGAAGGCGATCTCCGGCTCTGTCAGCCTGATGGTCGAGCACTATACGGGCTCGCCGCCCTCCTTCGATCCCTTCGTCAGCGACATCTCGCTGGTCGTCGCCATGCTGCTTGCGCTGTTTGCGGTCCTGTTCGGCACACGCCATGCCGACGCCACCGAACACCAGGACGGGCTGGTGCTGGCGGTGGCGGTCGAGACCGTGGTCAAGCTTGCCGCCTTCCTGGCCATCGGCCTGATGGTCATCTTCCTGATCTTCGGCGGCCCGGGCGACATGTTCGACCGGCTGGCCGAGAATGGTCAGGTACGGCAGGCAATGGGCTATTCGACGTCGCTCGCCACCTGGCTGGTGCTGACATGTCTCAGCGGTTTCGCCATCATCCTCCTGCCGCGGCAGTTCTACGTCACCATCGTCGAGAACCGCAGCGAGGCCGAACTGCGCACCGCGACATGGGTGTTCCCGCTCTACCTGGTGGCGATCAACCTGTTCGTGCTGCCGATCGCCTTTGCCGGCCTGACGCTGGTCGGCACAAGGACGAGCAGCGATCTTTATGTGCTGTCGCTGCCGCTGTTCAGCGGCCACGATTTCCTTGCCATGGCCGCCTTCATCGGCGGCCTGTCGGCGGCAACCGCCATGGTCATCGTCGAGAGCGTGGCGCTGTCGATCATGATCTCCAATGACCTGATCATTCCGCTGTTCGTGCGCCGGCTGTTGCGCACGACCACCTCCGAGAACGAGGATTGGTCGACGCTTATCCTCAATGTGCGGCGTGGAGCGATCTTCATCCTTCTGTTCATCGCCTTTCTCTACTATCGCGAGAGCACCAACAGCGCCCGGCTGTCGTCGATCGGCCTGATGTCCTTCGCGGCGATCGGGCAATTCGCGCCGGCCCTGATCGGCGGATTGATCTGGCGCGGCGCCAACGGCCGGGGCGCGGCACTCGGCATGGTCGCCGGCATTCTGGTCTGGGGCTACACGCTGCTGGTGCCGTCGCTCGTCGCGCAAGATGCCGGCATCATCGTGCATGGACTGTTCGGCTTCGAGGCGTTGCGGCCGCAGGCACTGTTCGGCACCGTCGCCGAACCGCTGAACCACGGCGTGCTGTGGAGCCTGTCGGTCAACGCGCTGTTCTTCGTCTTCGGGTCACTGTCGCGCGCGTCGGTGCCGCTGGAGCGCATCCAGGCATCGATCTTCGTGCCGCGCGAAGCCGGCCCGATGCCGAGCCTGCGCCGCTTCCGTACCGCCATCACCGTCAACGATCTCAAGGATACGATCGCACGTTATCTCGGTGTCGAACGCACCGAGCGGTCCTTTCAATCCTTCGAGAAGAGCAACGGCACCTCGCTGCACGGCAACGAGCAGGCCAGCATGGACGTCATCCGCTTTTCCGAGCAGCTGTTGGCAAGCGCCGTCGGCTCTTCCTCGGCGCGTCTGATCCTGTCGCTGCTGTTTCGCCGCCACGACCGAGAATCCCGCGACGCCTTCCGCCTGCTCGACGACGCCACGGAAGCGCTGCAGCACAACCGCGACCTGCTGCAGATCGCGCTCGACCAGATGGAGCAAGGCATCACCGTCTTCGACCGCGATTTCCGGCTGATCTGCTGGAACCGCCAGTACCGGGCGCTGTTCGACCTGCCCGACGAGATGGGCCAGGTCGGCGTTTCGCTCGACCAGATCCTTCGCCATCTTGCCGAGCGCGGCGACATTCCCGCCGACCAGCGCGTGACGATGCTCAACCGGCTGACCAGCTTCGTCAGCCCGTGGCAGATGGAGTTGAAGACCAGCGGCCGCATCGTGGAACTGCGCTCCAACCCGATGCCCGACGGCGGCATCGTCGCCACCTATGCCGACATCTCGGGGCGCGTCGAGCAGGACCTGGCGTTGAAGCGCGCCAATGAATCGCTGGAGCAGCGCGTCAAGACCCGCACCGTCGAACTGACCAGGGTCAACGAGGAATTGACCCGGGTCAACGAGGAACTGGCACAGGCACAGATGCTCGCCGAGGAGGCCAATCTCGGCAAGACACGCTTCCTTGCCGCCGCCGGTCACGACATCCTGCAACCTTTGAATGCCGCCCGGCTCTATTGTTCCTCGCTGATCGAGAAGGCCGGCAAGGGTCCAGCAGGCAAGGCGGCCATCAACATCGAATCCTCGCTGGAATCGGTCGAGACCATTCTCGGCGCCGTGCTTGATATCTCGCGCCTCGATGCCGGCGCCATGAAACCTGACGACACCGCCTTCACCCTGGATGGCCTGCTGCGCCAGATCGGCAATGATTTTCGGCCACTGGCCGCGGAGAAAAAACTTGGCCTGACGATCATGCCGTCGTCGCTTACGGTGATGACGGACCGTAACCTGTTGCGCCGCCTGATCCAGAATCTTGTCTCCAACGCCATCAAATACACCCGCCAGGGCCGCATCCTTGTCGGTGTGCGGCGCCGTGGCGATCTGGCCGAGATCCAGGTGATCGATACCGGTATCGGCATCGCAGGTGACAAGCTCAACACTGTTTTCCACGAGTTCACCCGGCTGGACGAAGGCGCACGCGAAGCCGAAGGTCTTGGTCTCGGCCTCTCCATCGTCGACCGCATCGCCAGGGTGTTGCGGCTCGAGATCCGCATCTTCTCCAACCCCGGCAAGGGCACGCGCTTTTCCGTCATCCTGCCGGTGGCGGCCGCGCAGGAGCCGCCACGCGAGGTCGAGACCAGGGCGCCGGCCCGCGCGGCGGCTTCGCTGTCCGGGCTGCATGTGCTGTGCATCGACAATGACATCCGTATCCTCGAAGGCATGCGGCTGCTGCTCGAAGGCTGGGGCTGCAATGTCGCCACGGTGACCGGCTCGGGGGATCTCGACAGGGTCGCGGTCCAACGTCCAGACATCGTGCTTGCCGACTACCATCTCGACCGCGAAACCGGTCTCGACATTATCGTCCGGCTGCGGGCGACGCATGGTGACGACCTGCCGGCCGTGCTGGTCACGGCCGACCGCTCCAACGAGGTGCGAGCAGCCGCGGCAGGCCTCGATATCCCGATGATCAACAAGCCGCTGAAGCCGGCGGTCCTGCGTTCGATGATGGCCAGGTTCAGGCCGATGGTACGGGCGGCGGAGTGACGTCTAAGCGCCTGGACCAGGCCTGGTGCCCCAGGCTTTTGAGATAGGCGCAGAACATGTCGGCGAGTGCGTCGGAATAGGCTTCGATTTCCGCCGACGTTCGCGGCTTTTCCGAAAACTCCGCCCCCACCGAACTCAGCGCCGTTCGGATCAGGTCGCCGGCCATGACGCACACGGCATCGGGCGCATTAGGCAGCGTCTCGCGCATGAATGACTGGACCGCGCGATTGGCCACGGCCCTCGATTCGTCGGCCTCAGGCGCGTCCCGGTAGAGCGGAGCGGCATCGTTCAGGGCCCCGCGCACCGCCGCCTCCTCGCATTCGGAACGGATGAAGGCGTGCACCAGGGTGCGCGTCCGCTCAAGCGGCGGACTTTCGGCGTTCTCCAGGATGCCGCGCAAGAGCTCCGTCGTCTGCCGCCATTCATCGCTCTGCAGCCGGAACAGCAGAGCCGCCTTGTTGGGGAAGTACTGGTAGAGTGAGCCGACGCTGACGCCGGCCCTTTCGGCCACGCGCGTGGTGGTGAAACGCCGTGCGCCTTCACTCGCCAGAACCTGAACAGCAGCCTCTAAAATCGCCGCGACGAGTTCCGTGGCGCGCGCGTGCTTAGGTTGTTTTCGGGTGGAAATTGAAGGGGTTGGGCGTTGGATCATGACGGCACCCGGGAATGCGAATTGGAAACCTGAAGGATTATTCGTATTTTTCGAGACAACACAACGATGCATGCATTTCCGACTGGAGAACTGCCATGACCACGCTCACCGGAACCCCGCTGGCTCCCCTGCTCGCGCGCCTGTTCGAGGAAGCCAATGCCGCGACAAGCCCGGCCATGGCGCGATATTCGGATGAAGAACGGGCCCGCCTGCTCAACAGCAAGACCGAATATCGCGAGTTCTATGGCAGCATGAAGGATCTCTGGCTCGCGGTTTCGCCGGAAACCGGCACATTGCTCTACATGCTGGCGCGCAGCACGGGCGCGCGCATCATCGTCGAATTCGGCACCTCGTTCGGCATCTCGACGCTCTACCTCGCCGCCGCGCTGCGGGACAATGGCGGCGGCCGTCTGATCACGACCGAGTTCGAGAGTTCCAAGGTGATGCGGGCCAAGGCCAATCTCAGGGAAGGCGGCCTCATCGACCTGGTCGAAATCCGCGAGGGTGACGCGCTGGAGACGCTGAGCGCCGACTTGCCCGAGACGATCGACCTGCTGCTGCGCGACGGCGCCAAGGCGCTCTATCCGGAGATTCTTGGTTTGGTCGAGAGCCGGTTGAGGCCCGGCGCTTTGGTCATTGCCGACAACGCCGATTTCGCCCCGGACTATCTCGAGCGCATGCGCTCGCCGGCGGGAGGCTACATGTCGACGCCGTTTGGCGACGAGGTGGAGTTGTCGATGCGGCTCGGCTGAACACTCCGGCATAGACGACGATCCGATCAGCATGCTGCTCCTCGAGCGGCCGTAGGCGTTAACGTCAGACAACGCGCAATCCGGCCCTTCGGGCCTCCGACGCGTAGGTGACATCATTATGACCACAATTCCCTCCTGGCGCGGGCTGCCGCGCCCGGCGACGCTTGGACTTTTTCTGTTCTTCTGCGCCGGTTTCGCCGACGGCGCGCTGGTGCCTTTCTTTCCACTCTGGGCAAGCAGCGAAGCCGGCATCCCTGTCGGCGCGATCGGCCTGCTGTTCGGCTGCTATGCCGGCGGCGAGCTGCTGGCGGCGCCGCTCATCGGCGGCATCGCCGACCGCATCGGCCGGCGGCCGGTGCTGATTGCCTCGTCGCTCGGCGTCGGTGCCGGCTTTCTGGCCCTGTTCTTCGTACACGGCGTCGTCGCCACCGCGCTCGTGCTGCTTTTGACCGGCATCTGCGAATCGGTGCTTCACCCGACAATACTGACCGCGATCGCCGATGTGACAGAGCCGTCCGCGCATCCGCGCTGGTTCAGCATGGCACGGGTGAGTTCGAGCGCGGGACAGATACTCGGGCCGGCCTGTGGTGCCTTGCTTGCGCTTATGTCACTGCGCAGCGTGTTTCTCGCCGGCGGCACGATGCTTGTGCTGGGCGGGATCGTGATGCTGCTGGCCCTGGACGAGACGATCAGCGCCGGCCGCGCCACCGGCGACGGCGATGAAGAGTACGAAGAGGAAGAAGGCTTGTCCGCGCTGCTGCCGGCGTTCCGCGACGGCCGGTTGGCGAAGCTCCTGCTCTGGGTCGTCCTGTTCGAGGTCGCCAGCAACTGGATCGAGGCGGTTATCCCGCTCTATGCGCATGACGCCGGCACGCTGACACCATCTGGCGTCGGCGCGCTGTTCGCCTACGCGGCCGCCCTGACGGTCGGCCTGCAGATGCTGGTAAGCCGTATGGTCGAGGCACGGTCCGCCTTGTGGCTAACGGTCGGTGCCGGCCTGGCAACGATACTCGCCTTCGCTCTGTTGGCCGCCTCGCCTGCAATGTTGGCGCTGATCGGCGCGGTCAGCCTGTGCTCGATCGCCCAGATGCTGGTCGGCCCGCTGGTACCGACCGCCGTCAATGCGCTGGCGCCTCAGGCACGACGGGCTTCCTACATGGCGGCCTCGTCGGTGGCGGTCGACCTCAAGGATTCGCTCGGTCCTTCCATCGGCACGGCGCTTTACGCACTGGCGCCGCGCCTGCCCTGGATCGCCGGCATTCCGCTGGTGGCGATCGCCTCGCTCGGTCTTGGCGCCGCGATCGGCCGCGCACGGCGGCCTTCAAACGAATCCAAATCGAACCCGAGCGCCACGCCGGAAGCGGTCAATCCACCGGAGTTGCCGGTACCATGGTCGCCAAGTCCGGCAACCGAATAGTCGCGACCCGCTGCAGCCGGCACTCAGCCCGCCGGTTGCAGCGGGTCGCTGCCGATCTTGGACAGCAGGATCACCGCCTGGGTGCGGCTGTCGACGCCGAGTTTTTGCAATATGGCCGAGACATGCGCCTTGATCGTCGCCTCGGAAACGCCGAGCTCATAAGCGATCTGCTTGTTGAGCAGGCCTTCAGCCAGCATGCCGAGCACGCGGGTCTGCTGCGGGGTCAACGCCTGCAGCCGTTTGATCAGGTCCGATATTTCGGGATCGCGTTCGACACCGAGATCGACGCCGACGGGTGCCGCGATATCGCCGGCAAGCACCGACTGCACGGCGCTGCGGATTTCCTCCATGCTGGCCGACTTGGAGATGAAACCGGAGGCGCCGAGATCGAGAGCGCGCCGGATGGTCGCTGGATCGTCATGCGCCGACACCACGACCAGCGGCACCGCCGGATGGATGCCGCGCAGGGAGATCAGGCCGGAGAGGCCGCTGGCGCCAGGCATCGACAGGTCCAGCAGCACGAGATCGACATCTTCATTGGCAACGACCAGCGCCTTGGCGCTTTCGAAATCGCCCGCCTCATGAATGGCGGTGACATTGCCGATGCCGGCAAGCGCCTCGCGCAGGGCGCCGCGAAACAGCGGGTGGTCGTCGGCGATGACGAAAGTATAGCCTGACGGCAAGATGTCCCTCCCCGAATCCCCGATTTACTGCTTTTTGCGGGATCAGTCGGACGATTATGAGGGGCCGCGCGCTGTTTTCAAGCGGCAAAGCCAGCGCGCCACGTTTTCCCTCGTCACTAGCGCTCAGGTCTTCTGCGAGTTGAGCTGGGCGCCGCCGCCGCTATCCTTGTCCATATCCTTGACGATGCCCATGAAGCTCTTCAGGAAGCGCTCCATATAGCTCATCGTCGTGTTGAAATCCTCCTCGCTCGGCAGTTTCGATTCGAGGCGGGCGGAGAGCGAATTCTCCAGCTTGGTGACGCGCTCGTCCATCGCCTTCATCGAGGTCTGCAGGCGATCGACCTCGTCCTGGTAAGCGGCGCGTTCATCGGCCGCCATCTTGCAGACGAGCTGGCCCGAATGCTCCTCGCAGATCGACATCGCGCCGGTCTGCGTATCCATGCGGACATAGCCGTTATCAGACTTTTCCAGCCGGTAGCGGTCGGCTTCTTCCGAATATGCTGAAGCCGCGACCAGTGAAACGAGCGCGGCGGGGATCAAGATGTGCTGTAGACGCATGTTATCCTCCATGGCCGAAGCCTGAAATATCGCATGTTTGCGCCGGAAATGGGGAAGACCCTTGGCGTGGCCTTCCCCGCGCGACTGGTTCGGATTATAGCGCAACCATGTCACAGATTATCTACAAGATAACTCCGCAAGCGCCTTGGCGCGAGGCCGAAGCCAATGGCCGCTTCACCGGAGCGCCAATCGACGTCGCCGACGGCTTCATCCATTTTTCGACGGCAGCGCAGGTTGCGGAAACCGCGGCAAAACATTTTTCCGGCCAGACCGACCTTCTGCTGGTCGCCATCGACGGGATCGGCCTGGGCGATGCGCTGAAATACGAAGTCTCGCGCGGCGGCGCGCTGTTTCCGCATCTCTACGGCGTGCTCGACCTGAAAGCTGTGCTGTGGGTCAAGCCGCTGCCGCTCGGTGCCGACGGTACTCACCAATTCCCGCCCCTGGAGGGGCAATGAGCGTGCTCGACCGGATCGGCCAGAAGCTGCTGTTCACCTTTGATCCGGAAACCGCGCACGGCCTGTCGATCGCGGCGCTGCGCTGCGGCCTGCCGGTTGGCGCGCGGACGGTACGCGATACAAGGCTGAAGGTCAGCCTTTGCGGTCTCGATTTCCCGAACCCACTTGGCATGGCGGCTGGCTACGATAAGAACGCCGAAGTACCCGATGCGCTGCTTGGCCTCGGTTTCGGCTTCGCCGAGGTCGGTACCATCACGCCCCTGCCGCAATCCGGCAACCCGAAGCCACGCATCTTCCGGCTGACATCGGATGAAGCCGTCATCAACCGGCTGGGCTTCAACAATGAAGGCCACGCGGCGGCCGAAAAAAGCCTTGCCGCGCGCAAGGGGCGCGGCGGCATCGTCGGCGTCAACATCGGCGCGAACAAGGACAGCGCCGACCGCGCCGGCGATTATGAACGCGGCGTCGCCCGCTTCGCGCCCCACGCCAGCTATCTCACCGTCAACATTTCCTCACCCAACACGCCTGGCCTGCGCACCATGCAGGCGCGCGAGCAACTCGGCGAGCTCCTGTCGCGCGTCATGGCCGCGCGTGCTGCGGCAATCGCGCAGCCGCCGATCTTTCTCAAGATCGCCCCAGACCTGGTCGAGGCCGAGTTGGAGGATATCGCCGCCGAAGTCATGGAAAAGCGGATCGACGGCGTCATCGTTTCCAACACCACCATTTCACGACCGGGTCTGCGAAGCGGTGACGTCGCGCGGGAGACAGGCGGGCTTTCGGGAAAACCACTGTTCGAGCGCTCGACCATCGTGCTGGCCAAGATGCGCAAGCTGCTCGGACCCGAAATGGCCATCATCGGTGTCGGCGGTGTCGATTCAGCGGAGACGGCGCTGGAAAAGATCCGCGCCGGCGCGGATCTGGTGCAGCTCTACACCGGCATGATCTATGCCGGGCCGGCGCTGCCGGGACGGATCGTCGCGGGGATGGCCCGCTTTGCCGAGACAGAGAAACTCAGCTCGATGCGCGAGCTGCGCGACAGCCATCTCGACCGATGGGCGTCGGAGCCGCTCAGCTGAATGCGGTTTGCATCCGCAGCCGCAAGATCGTCAGCAGGCTCAATCCCCGCACCAGCAAGAAGACGTGCAAGGCCGCCCACAGGCCGTGATTGCCGAAGGCGGGCGCCAGCGTGATCAGCGCGGCGGCAAAGACGAGGAACGACAGAAGCATCATGTTGCGCATGTCGCGCGACCATGTCGCGCCGATGAAGACCCCGTCCATCTGGAAGGCAAGGACGCCGCTCAGCGCGGTGAACGCCGCCCAGGGCAGGTAGGTATCGGCTACGGCGCGGACATCCTGCGACGTCGTCACGACGGCGACCAGGTTGGTGCCGGCCATGAGCAGCACCAGCGTCGCGGCACCGGCCAGACCAAGGCCCCAGAGCAGGGTCAGCCGCACCGCCTGCCTGAAGGGCTGCTCGGCACGCGCGCCGACGGCGCGGCCGGCGAGTTGCTCGGCGGCGGTGGCGAAACCGTCGAGGAAATAGCCGGCGACGAGGAAGAAATTCATCAGCACCGCATTGGCGGCGAGCGTCACCGTTCCGAACTGCGCGCCTTGGCGGGTGAACAGCGCGAAGGCGGCGAGCAGCGAGAACGAACGGATCATGATGTCGCGGTTGAGCGACAGCATGCGCAGGAAGGCGCTCATGTCGAGCAGGCGGTGGCGAGGCAAGGGTGGGCTGGATCGGAACCGGCGCACCACGATCGCGAGACCAAGCAGCATGGCGAGGAATTCGCCGGTGACGGTTGCCCAGGCGACGCCGGAAACGCCCCAGCCAAGTTCAAGGCCGAGCATGAAGCAGAGCGCGATGTTGATGCCGTTGAGCACCAGTTGCAGGACAAGCCCGAGCCCGCCCTCGCCGCGCCCCAGCACGTAACCGAGGACGGCGTAGTTGATCAGCGAGAACGGGGCGGCGAGCAGCCTGATCCTGATATAAACCGCCATCGCCTCGCTGACGCGTGGTCCGGCACCCATGAACCACTGGCCGCCGATGGCGATGAGGGGCGAAAGCGCCGCCAGCACGACGCCGGCAACGACGGCGATCAGCACGGCGCGCCAGAACACCGCCTGTTCCTCGAGGGCGTCTCCACGCCCGAAAGCCTGGGCGACGAGGCCGGTCGTGCCCGAACGCAGAAAATTGAAGGTGGTGAAAACGACGTCGAAAGCCAGCGCACCGGCCGCCAGGCCGCCAAGCAAGGCGGCATCGCCGAACTGGCCGACAACAGCCGTATCGACCAGGCCGAGCAGCGGCGTCGTCAGATAGGCGAGCGTCATCGGCACGGCGATGGCAAGCACCGAGCGGTTGGTGACGGAAAAGGCTCTGGCGTCGGTTAGGATTACACCCTTGTCCAAAGGATTCCTGCCTTGCTGATTGCGGCTTGATCCGAGAGCCGATGTGCCCCATTTTCCGTCCACCGCGCAATCATTCTTCCTGCGACGGCCAACCGAAATCCCGGTCTGGCGCGAAGCCGCTGGACCACTCTCATGCCCCTACAGATCGTCCATCACCCCGACTACGACGCCGGCTTCGCGACCAACCATCGCTTTCCGATGAGCAAGTATCCGCTGCTGATGGAGGCCTTGCGCTCACGCGGCCTGGCCGGACCCGGCGCGCTCAACACAGCCGAACCCGCGCCGGCGCCGTGGCTGAAGCTTGCTCATGCGGCCACCTATGTCGACCAGGTCGTCTCCTGCTCCGTGCCGGAAAAAATCGAACGCGAGATCGGCTTTCCGGTCGGCCCCCGCGTCTCGCTGCGCGCGCAGCTTGCCACCGGCGGCACGGTGGCGGCAGCCCGGCTCGGCTTGCGTCACGGCATTGCCTGCAACACCGCCGGCGGCAGCCATCATGCGCGACGCGCGCAAGGCGCCGGCTTCTGCACCTTCAACGACGTCGCCGTCGCCTCGCTGGTTCTGCTGGAAGAGGGTGCGGTGCAGAAGGTCCTGGTCGTCGATCTCGACGTGCATCAGGGCGACGGCACGGCGGATATTCTAGGCGATGAGCCACGCGTGTTCACCTTCTCCATGCATGGCGAGCGGAACTACCCCACACGCAAGATCGCCTCGGACCTCGACGTCGCACTGCCCGACGGCACGGGCGACGCCGCCTATGTCGAAAGGCTTGATACCATCCTGCCGGAGCTCTCCACCCGCGCGCATTGGGACATCGTCTTCTACAATGCAGGCGTCGACGTCCATGCCGGGGACCGGCTCGGCAGGCTGGCGCTTTCCGACCATGGGCTGCGCGCCCGCGACGAGATGGTCATCGGCCATTTTCGGGCGCTCGGCATTCCTGTCTGCGGTGTCATCGGCGGCGGCTATTCCACCGATGTACCGGCACTTGCCGCGCGCCACGCCATCCTGTTCGAGGTCGCTTCGGGCTTCGCCTGAACGTCACTTCCGGTAGTTGGCGATCCTGAGCAGGATGAAGGCCGGCACGACGATCGCGGCGCCAAGCAGGATATAGCCGAGGAAGCGGTCGATGGCGTGGAAGCCGAGATTCCAGAGATCGATGAAGAATTTCCGGATGCCGTAGAACACATCCATCGGCGACCAGCCGAAGGCGTTCATGACCAGGCCGACGAGAAAGGATACCACCAGCAGCTTCAGGACAACCCTGAGCGGCGAGTCGCCGAGAAAGCGCGTCAGTGCGGACAAGGCCGTCTCCCGATTGAGATGCCCGGACTCATGGGCACGGCCCAGAGATACGTGCTTGGCGGCCATCCATCAAGCCAGCGCGGTCTGTACAGAGAAACTGATAAGCCGCAGCCAGATGTTGAGCGCCATCGAAAGCCCGCTCGAGCAACTGACAGAGCGGCTTCCGAAAGCCCGCAAGTCTTAAATATCGGTAAACAATTTCACTTTAATTTATTGAAAATAAAGCACAAAATCGTCATTTTCAAATTTTGCGCAATGTGCGTGCAATTTTCACTTGCGAGATACCAGCCGTCTTTCAGGCGACGGACCGCGCGGCGCTCTGCCCCTACCACAGCCGGCGAAAGCCGGTCCCAGAACCGCGCAGCCATCCCTGAAAGACACCGATCGGAGCCTGCCGCCTCAACGGCCAGGGTCCTCAGCAATTAACCAGCGTATCGGGTGTCGGATGCGCGTTTGTGTTGGAGTAATGCAGTGTCCCCTCAAGCAAAGATCATCCTGACGGCGAGTGCCCTCGCCCTGTGCCTTCTCGGGCCGGCGATGGCCGCCGACCTCTCGCCTGCCTACAACGATCCCCCCGCCTTCCAGTGGAGCGGCGCCTATGTCGGCGTCCATGGCGGCACGGCGTTCACGGGGATGCCGAACCCGTTCGCCGGTCGAAACGGCTTCAGCGGCGGCGTCCAGGCCGGCTACAACCAGCAGATGGGCCCGGCGGTCCTCGGCGCCGAGATCGAAGGTTCCTATCTGGGCGGCGCCGAATACGATGTCCGGGGCGGCAAGATCAAGGAAAAATGGCGCGGCGCGGCCAAGGCGAAGGCCGGCGCGAGCTTCGACCAGACGTTGCTGTTCGGAACCGGTGGCGTCGCCATGACCAGGTTCGACAAGGGCGACGGCGTGAGGAGCAGCGACGGATGGAAGGTGACGTCCGCGTCCGGCATCGACGCATCAACAACAAGATCGCGCGATGCCGTTGCGGCCATCGCGCGATCAAGGTCGGCCACTTGCTGTTCTGGAATCTAGAAGTTGCCGGTCAAACACGTGCCGCAGGAAATCGCGCCGCTGGTGCATGCTTTCAACGAGGCTTTGGCCCGCCTCGCGCAGGGATACGACCGACACAACCGCTTCCTCACCGACGCGGCGCACGAATTGCGCACGCCGATCGCCATCCTGCGCACACGCGCCGAGTTGCTGCGGCAGGAGCCGCAAAGCACGCGGCTGCTGCATGATATCGAGCGCCTGTCGCACCTCGCACAACAACTGCTCGACCATCAATTGCTCGACCGCCCATCCGACCAGCGCGAGATCGTCGATCTCGACGATCTCGTCTGCCGGGTGGCGGCCGACTTCGCACCGCTCGCCATCGAGGCCGGCTACGACCTTGCCTTCGAGCCTTCGCCCGACAAGACACGCGTCGAAGTCAACGTGCTGCAGATCGAGCGGGCGCTCGCCAACCTCGTGTGCAACGCCATCGAGCATGGCGGCGGCGGCGGCACCATCACGGTTGCGATCGACAGGACGGGCGGCATCGAAGTGCGCGACGAAGGTCCGGGCATTCCGGTGGAAGAGCGCGAGAATGTCTTCGAGCCCTTCTATCGCCTGCAGCCGCAGTCGCGCGGGGCGGGGTTGGGGCTGAACCTCGCCCGACAGATCGCGCTACTGCACGAGGGAACGATCCGGATCCTGGCGGGCTCATGGCGCGGTGCCCGCATCCGCATGGAACTGCCGGTTCGGTCGTGACCCAGGCCGTTGACGCAAAACGCGTGGCGGCCGCCAGCCAGTAGCCGCGCCGATCCCTGACTTATCTGTTTTCTAACCAATTGCCGCTATTGCCATTTCCAAAGCGGGAGCCAGGGCTTTGGTGGGAACGGGAAAAATCAGCGCGCATCGCGCACCCATGTTGTCGGTCGTCGTGCCTTGCTACAATGAACGCGACGGCGTGGCGGAGCTTCATCGACGCGTCAGCGCGGTATGCCTCGAGCAAGGCCTCCCCTACGAGGTCGTGCTCGTCATCGACGGGGCGACCGACGGCACCCGCGAGGCCATTTTCGAACTGGCCGAAAAGGACGACCATGTGGTCGCCATCGATCTTGCACGCAATTACGGCCACCAGATCGCCTTGAGCGCGGGGCTGGAATTCTGCCGCGGCCAGCGCATTCTCATTCTCGACGCCGATCTCCAGGATCCGCCCGAACTGCTGGGTGCGATGATGGCGAAGATGGATGAAGGCTTCGACGTCGTCTACGGCCAAAGGGTGAAACGGGACGGCGAGAGCTGGTTCAAGCTGGCTTCCGCCTCGATGTTCTACCGACTGCTCGGCAGGATGGTCGATGTCGAGATCGCGTCGGACTCCGGAGATTTCCGGTTGATGAGCCGCCGTGCGCTGGACCATCTGATTGCAATGCCCGAACGCTATAGGTTCATTCGCGGCATGGTGAGCTGGATCGGGCTGAGGCAGGTCGCCTTCCCTTATGAACGGCAACGGCGCTTTGCCGGCACCACCCACTACCCGCTGAAGAAAATGGTTCTTCTGGCCGTCGACGCGATGACCAGCTTTTCGATCGTGCCTTTGCGCTTTGCCTCGCTGCTGGGAATGATGTTCGGGCTGCTCGGTCTGGTCGTGCTTGGCTATACGCTGTTGGAATGGTCTGTCGGCAATGTTCTGCCCGGCTGGACGAGCCTTGCCGCGATCATGCTTATCCTGGGCAGCGTCCAGCTTCTGGTGCTGGGCATCTTCGGCGAGTATCTCGGCCGCATGTACATGGAAACGAAGCGGCGGCCGCTCTATTTCGTCAACGAGATCGTCTCACGAAGCCAGGCAGCGGCTGAAGGCCAGGATTTGCCTGTCCACCGCCTCCAGGAGATGGCGAAAAGGGCCGCGCGTGGCTGAGGCGAAGGTCGACCGGATGCAACGGAACGGCATGGGCAGGATGTGCTCGCCCGGAGCCTTGACGTGAACCAGGCCGCCGCTATCGCGACCGCCACGCCGTCGCTCGGGGACGCGCAACGCATCAGGCTGATATTCTGCCTTTTCTGCGCTTGCGCCGTGGCCTATCTGCTCACGGCCTTTGCCGGCGCGATCCTGCAGGACCCCGACAATTGGTGGCAAGTGAAGGTCGGGCTGGATTTCCTGGAAAACCGGACATTTCCAACCGTCGACCCTTATTCCTACACTTTCGCCGGCCAGCCTTGGATCGCCAAGGAATGGCTGGGGCAAGTCTTGCTGGCCCTTGCCTACGGCGCGGGTGGCTGGAATGGCGTCGTCACACTGATCATCGCCACGATCGGCCTGACGGTCTTCCTGATGGGATGGTTCCTCAGCGCATGGCTGAAGCCGATATTGGCGATAGCGCTGGCCCTCGCCGCGGCCCTCCTGATCGCCCCGATCTATACCGCGCGCCCCCATGTCTTCACCTTGCCGATCATCGTCGTCTGGACGGCAATGCTGTTTCGTGCCGCGCGAGAAGAGAGAGCCCCACCGCCGTGGCTGCTCGTGCTAGTCGTATTATGGGCGAACCTGCATGCCACGTTTACCCTGAGCTTCATCATCGCGGCCTTTGCCGGGCTCGATCTGCTGGCGCGCGCGGGTCTGTCTAAACCCTCCCTTCTGGTAAAATGGGTCGTTTTCGGCCTGCTCTGTCCGTTGGTCAGCCTGCTGCATCCCTATGGCGTGAAAGCCATCCTGGCCACGCTCACCGTGGCCTATGGCAATGAGGCTGTTCCACTCATCCTGGAATGGAACCCGTTCAATGCCCAGGAGCAACTCTTCCAGGAAGCGGCGATGTTGTTGGCGATTTTCGGGCTGTTGGTGTCAAGGCCGCGGATCGGCTGGGCCAAGGCGTTGTTCATCGTCTTCACCTTGCATGTCTATCTCGCCCATCTGCGATTTGTATATCTGCCCTTCCTGCTGATTCCGTTGGTCATCGCGGTCGAGATCGCACAGCAATATCCTTCGCTCTCGACCGCGGCCTGGCTGGCGGAGAAGCGCGACGGGCTGGAAAAACTCTTCGCCAGCCGGTTCTATGCTATCTGCGGCGCGATGGCTGTCTTGCTGGTCGGTGCGGTCTCGATCCTCGGCAGTGCCTACCAGGTCGCGCCGAGCCCGGCGACATCAGCCAGCGGCGCCCTTGCTTTCGCGCGGGATCACCACCTGTCCGGCAATGTGCTGAATTCCTACAATTTCGGCGGCACGCTGATTTTCCACGACATCAAGACTTATATCGACGGCAGGACGGACCAGTTGTTCCTTGGCGGATTCACGAAAACGGATGATGCAACGGGGCACAGCGACGGAAAGCCGCAGCTCGAGGCCCAGTTGAAGAAATACGCCATCGGCTGGGCATTGCTTACGGCCGATGACACCCGAATCCCCTTCTTCAATGAACTGGGCTGGAAGCGGGCCTATGCGGACGATTATGCCGTGATCTACCTGCCCGGCACCTGAATCACCGATCCCACAAAACCGGCGTGGCCAGCGTTCGAATGCCCGCTATTCGCCTTGACACGGATGTTGCACTGCAGCAAAGTTGTGCTGCATAGCACAGTCCGTGAGGCCTACGAGCCAAGGTTTTTCGCACAATGGGGATTGCCTTATGACGGGCATGTCAGGCGGCGCCGCACGGCCACCGCGGGTCACCGCGTACGGACCGGTCGAATGAATTACAGGCGCGACATCGATGGTCTGCGGGCCGTTGCAGTGCTGCCCGTGGTGCTTTTCCATTTCGGCGTATCCGCCATTCCCGGGGGCTTCACCGGCGTCGATATTTTCTTTGTGATATCGGGCTACCTGATCAGCGGCAGCCTGCTGGATGATCTCGAGCGCGGCCAGTTCTCGATCGGACGCTTCTACTGGCGTCGTGCACGGCGCATCCTGCCGGCACTGACCTTCGTCATCCTGCTTGCGAGCATTGCGGCCTGGTTCATCCTGTTGCCGTCGGATCTGCACGAATTCAGCCTCAGCGTGATTGCGGCCTCGACCTTCTGGTCGAACATCTATTTCTGGAAGACGACGAACTATTTTTCGATCGACGCCGAACTGCGGCCGCTGCTGCACACATGGTCGCTTTCGGTCGAGGAGCAGTATTACATCTTCGCGCCGATCCTTGTGTATCTGATCTACCGGTATGCCTCGAAGCGCTGGTTGACGATACTTCTGCCGATCGCCATCGGCAGTTTTGCCCTGGCGGTCATGGCGACCACGATGGCGCCGACCGCCGGCTTCTACCTCTTGCCGACACGCGCCTGGGAGCTGGCGCTGGGTGCCATGCTGATGCTGAAAAAGCCGCCGCCACTTGCCAACCGGACGGCAACGGAACTGGTCGGCCTTGCAGGCTTTGCCCTGCTTGCGTTCGGTTTCCTGACGATTTCGGAAAGCGATCCGTTTCCCGGCTACAATGCCCTGTTTCCCTGCATCGGAACGGCCCTGCTCATCTACGCGGGCCAGAATCACGCGGACCGGCCCGTGCCCGTTGCCACGCGTGTGCTTCAATTCGCTCCGATGGTCTGGGTCGGCCTCATCTCCTATTCGCTCTATCTTGTTCACTGGCCGATCAATTCCTTCGTCCATTACCTCTCGCTGAAAGCCATCTCGGTGCCGACGATCGTCGCGATGACGGTGGCCAGCTTCGCCCTGGCGACCTTCTCGTGGAAATATGTCGAGCAGCCTTTCCGGCAGAAGCGAACCTTCACCGCCCCGCTGCCGATCTTTGCCTTTTCGGCGACGGCGATCGCCCTGCTGTGCGTCGGCGGTCTGGCCGGTGTGCTCGGCAAGGGCTTTCCGCAGCGGTTCCCCGATTTCTCGACGCAACGGATCGTGGTGGACGACTGGCGCAATGGCGTCTGCTTCAACGAGGGTACGAGCCGGATCGAGAATTGGAACCTTGCCGACTGCACGCGCACGCATGGCTTTCCCACCAATGTGCTGCTGTGGGGCGATTCCTTCGCGGCTCACTACGTTTCGGGCCTGGAGGCCAACGCGCAGAAAATCCAGGCCAACGTCATCCAATATACCTATGCCGGCTGTCCACCCAACCTCAGTTATTTTTCCTACGCCAGGCCAACCTGCACCCGCTTCAACGAACGGGCGCTGTCGATCATCCGCGATGCCAATATCCAGGCGGTGATCCTGAGCGGCCGATGGACGGACTACCAGGCCAGGGGCTTCGACGGACTGCAGACGACGATCGACCGGCTGCGCGACATGGGTGTCAAGGTCTATGTCATCGGCCAGTCTCCGGAGTTCATCGCCGACGTCCAGAAGGTCGCTTTCTTTGCTAAACACGAAGGCGCCGCGAACACATCCTGGCCGATGGCCATGGATCCCGACATCAACAAGCAGGTGCAGCTCTTCGCCAAGGGCGCGACCTTCATCGATCCACTTACCTATCTGTGCGACGCCATCGGCTGTTCCTATGAGGATGCCACCAGCAAGCAGTTTCTCTATTTCGACTACGGGCATTTCTCTTCCGCCGGCGCGACGCTGGCCATCTCGAAATACTGGCCGAGCTTCGCCGCCGGCGGCGAAGTCGCAAAGGCCAGGGAGCCGGCGCCGACCGTCACCGGTGAGCTGGCGAAGCCCGCATTGTGAGACCGGTTTGCGATTGCCCGAAGCCATGCCGTCATGATAACGAGGCTGCAGCGCGGGTATGATGTAATGGTAGCCTGTCAGCTTCCCAAGCTGAACGCGCGGGTTCGATTCCCGCTACCCGCTCCACCCTGAAGCCAAGAGTCCGTTGGCCTGGGCGGAACCCGTCCATTTGGCAGCACTGTCGGTGAGCCTAAGCTTGGCCGATTCGCATCTGCTTCTTGAGGAGGAACCGGGCGAGGTTGTTGATATTCCGCGGCGCCACCTTCCTGGGCAGATGCGCCAGCAGGTCTTCCGATTTGACGTCGTTGCGGAACCGCTCCGCCCAATCTTCGGTGAGGTCGTCCCGCTGCAGCCGCAAATTCGTCTCGAACTCTCCGTCCGGCATTTCCACCGACAACTGCCGGGCCACCGACGCGACGTAAGGACGAGGATCGTCCAACAGATCCTCATAGAAAAAGCGATCGTAATGCAGATCGGCCAACCGCAGGTAAGCCTCCCAGAAGGCATAGCTCTGCTCGATCAGGAAATAGGCCTGGCAAATACCGGCGAAGTCGTATTGCGGAACCAGATCCGCGCCGCCCATCGTGCTTCTCCAATGGCCTGACGCCTTTGCCCGGCAATAGGAAATCGCTTGGCGAAGACGGTCCCGTCGCTCCAGCAGGACCAGACCCATGTCATGGCGCCGGCCGCATTCCGCCAGGAAGTCCGCTCCGTATTTGGCCTGCGACCAGTGAAGGTGCCGTGGAAACAGCTTCACGGCGAACGTGCCGTTCGCAGTCCCGCCGCGATGGATCACGGCGGACAGCAGATCATCGAAGGATTTCGGCTTGCACCCCAGATTGGTCGTGTCGAGCCACTCGGCCGACTTGCCGAACAATCCCGTGCTGTTTGTGAGGCTGCCAAGCCATTCGGAGCCGCTGCGGGCTTCGGTCAGTATCGCGACGCCCTTCATGCGTGCCGATGATCCGCGGCCCGCGTCATGTCGATTGCAGAATGCCGTTCTTCTTGATGGTCCCCCGCCATGGTCAAAGCTCCGCTTAAACAGCGCCTCAACGGACAAAGGCCTATATGGTTCCGTCGATTCGACCTTAGGCTAAGGCAGAATGCAGGCCCAAACACGTTACAGTTGGGTAATCAACGCCGCGCCTTGGGCTCGAAGAGCCCTGAAGATACGCGCAAAGGCCGGCCACGCTGTGGTGGCCGCCCTTTGACGTCAGCCAGAAGCGATTACAGCCAGACGCCGAGCCAGACGCGCTCGCGCCAGCAGCGGACGCGGCGGCGTCCGTGGCGCCAGTAGCTGCGGCAAACCCGTCTCCAGCCGCGGCGGCGTCCATGGCGCCGACGCCAATAGCCATCGGGACCATGATGTCTCCAGCGATGCCAACGGCGGTGGGAGACCTGCTCCAGTTCGACCTCGTCATCCCCTTCGAAGACAGCCGGATCCGGCTTGTCCAACTCATCGAGAATTCCATTGCCCTGGGGAACACCGGCAAGCGCGCGGCCGGGTCGGGCCACGCTTGCAAACGCAACCGCCCCCGCAACGCCAAGCATTCCAGTAAGAAACAACCGACGTTCCATAAAAACCTCCCGAGTTGTTAACTACCGACACCTCGTTCCCTCGCCCGAAACAGGCTCCAGCGCGCATGCCGATCGGTTTTGAACGCGCGGAGGTGGTTCTCGTTCCATCACCCCACTTCACGCAGGATGAAATCATGCAGCATCTTGGCCGCCGGTGACAGGACGCGATTCCTGACCGTGATCAGGCTGTAGGGCCTGACCTCGATGTCGAACTCGGTCTGGACGACGTCGATGGCGCCGGCAAGTCCGTCCGGGTTCTGGATGAACTTCGCCACCTGCACCGAGACCGGCGCTATGGCATCGGATTGCGCGACCATGACCAGCGTGAGCAGCAGCGAGCTGGTATTCAAGATCCGGTCCGGCAGCGCGATGTTGCGGTTCAGGAAATTGCTCTCCATCGCCTGGCGCAAGGGCGAACCGCCTGACTGGAAGACCCAGTCATAGGCAGCGGTGTCTTCCAGGCGCACTACATTACCCCTCGCGAGCGGGTGGCCGCGGCGCACGATCAGGCAGGCTTTCTCGACGCCGATCACGCGGGATTCGAACAGCCGCGGATTGAGGTCGTCGGGAATGCGGGCGATGATGAAGTCGTGGCGCGAGGCGATCAGCTCGCGGGCGAGCACATTGGAGGTTTCGACCTGCATGGTGATCTCGATGCGCGGGTAGATGCGGCGGATCTCGCGAATCGCCGGCACGGCCAATTCGATCGCCGGCGCGGTCACGGCGCCGAGGAACACCGAACCGCCCTTGCCGGCCTTGAGCTCGGCAATCTCGCGGTCGGCTTCGCGCATCTCGAGCAGGATCGAGCGGGCCCGCCTGGCGAGCGCCTGGCCATAGGGGGTGAGGGTCACGCCGCGCGGCAGCCGTTCGCACAGCTTCACGTCGAGCACCGCCTCCATCTCGGCGATCATGCGCGAGGCGGCCGGCTGGGAGATGTTCATGACCTGGGCCGCGGCGCTCACCCGTCCGTGATCGTCGAGGGCGGCGATCATGCGCATGTGGCGCAAGCTCAAGCCACTGCGCAGGAGTGTCTCCCCATTGCCCGGGAGCTTCTCGTAACTTACGGGAATCGCATCGGGATCGCGCAATGCCGCCATGATCTTCCAGCCCTTCCGCCGGTTCCTTTCCGCATGCTAGATCATACCGGTTTCGGTATAGCAACCACCAAAGATCGCATTTGACAGTTATGGCAAAGCGACCCACCCTTCGCGCGTTCCGGGGTGCAAGGGCGGTAACGACCAAAATCGTATCGATTGAAACTGCATCGCGGAGCCGATTGGGAGGATACCGGAGATCGATAAAGCCGACAGCGGCGCGTTTGCGCTCCTGTCTGGCTGCGCGGCCCGCGAAGCCCCGAGGTGTCGCGTCCATCAACCAGGGAGAGTAAGTTGAAGATCATCAAAACGCTGGCCGCCGTCGCGGCCCTTGGCATCGCTGCCATGAGCTATCAGGCGCACGCGGCCGACAAGGGTCTTGTCGGCGTGCTGATGCCGACCAAGACCTCGCAGCGCTGGATCAATGACGGCGACGCCGTCAAATCCCAGCTCGAGGCTCTCGGCTACACTGTCGACCTGCAGTACGCGCAGGACGACATCCCCAACCAGCTCAGCCAACTGGAAAATGAAATCACCAAGGGCCCGAAGGCGCTGATCATCGCCTCGATCGACGGCACCACCCTGTCGGATGCGCTGCAGAAGGCCAACGACGCGGGCGTCGTCGTCGTCGCCTATGACCGCCTGATCAAGAAGACCGCCAATGTCGACTATTACACCACTTTCGACAATTTCGGCGTCGGCGTGATCCAGGCGAATTCGCTGGTCAAGGGCCTCAAGGAGCGTTTCCCGAACACCAAGCCGTGGAACGTCGAACTGTTCGGCGGCTCGCCCGACGACAACAACGCCTTCTTCTTCTACAATGGCGCAATTTCCGTCCTGCAGCCGCTGATCGACGACGGCTCGATCAAGATCAAGTCCGGCCAGACCGGCATGGACAAGGTCGGCACGCTGCGCTGGCTCGCGGCAACCGCCCAGGCGCGCATGGACAACCTCCTGTCGGCCAACTACTCGGACGGCAGCCGCGTCGATGGCGTCCTGTCGCCCTATGACGGACTGTCGCGCGGCATCACCGCCTCGCTGCGCGCTGTCGGTTACGGCACGGACGCACAGCCCTGGCCGATCGTGACCGGCCAGGACGCCGAGACCGCCTCGGTCAAGCTGATCATCTCGGGCGAGCAGTACTCGACCGTGTTCAAGGACACCCGCGAACTGGCCAAGGCCACGGTGCAGCTGGTCGACAAGGTGCTCTCGGGCGGCAAGCCGGAAGGCCTCGATGAAAAGACCTACAACAACGACGTCAAGGTCGTTCCCTCGATCCTGCTGACGCCGCATGAAGTCGACAAGTCGAACTACCAGGCGCTGGTCGTCGACTCCGGCTACATCAAGGCCGAAGACCTGAAGTAATTTCGGTTATAAAGTCAGGGGTCCTGCGCAACGCAGGGCCCCTTTTCGTTAAAAGCGACCCCGGCATGGGTTCTACCGGCCTCCTAGGAGCTTGCCCTGATGACCTCGACGATTTTGGAGATGCGCGACATCACCAAGACGTTCCCCGGCGTGAAGGCGCTCTCGAACGTCAACCTCAGCGTGGAGGAAGGCGAGATCCACGCCGTGGTCGGCGAAAATGGCGCCGGCAAGTCGACCCTGATGAAGGTGCTGTCGGGCGTCTATCCTTCCGGCACCTATGATGGCCAGATCATTTTTCAGGGCCAGGAATGCCATTTCAAAGGCATCCATGACAGCGAACACAAGGGCATTGTCATCATCCACCAGGAACTTGCGCTGGTGCCGATGCTGTCGATCGCCGAGAACATTTTCCTCGGCAACGAGCACGCCAGCTACGGCGTCATCGACTGGGACGCCAACGAGGCACGCACGTCCGGGCTTTTGAAGAAAGTCGGGCTCAAGGAAGACCCCAAGACGCTGATCACCCATATCGGCGTCGGCAAGCAGCAGCTGGTCGAGATCGCCAAGGCACTCAGCAAGGAAGTGAAGCTCCTGATCCTCGATGAGCCGACGGCATCGCTCAGCGAGAAGGACAGCCAGGCGCTGCTCGATCTTTTGCTTGAGTTCAAGCGGCAGGGCATGACCTCGATCCTGATCTCCCATAAGCTCAATGAGGTGAACCGCGTCGCCGACAAGGTGACGGTCATCCGCGACGGGCGCACGATCGAGACATTGCCGAGGAAGGAGATCAGCGAGGACCGGATCATCACCTCCATGGTCGGCCGGTCCCTCGACGATCGCTACCCGCCGCGCGAGCCTCATATCGGCGACGTCATTTTCGAGGTCAAGGACTGGTCCGTCTACCACCCGATCCATGCCGAACGGCAAGTGATCAAGAGCATCGACCTCAAAGTGCGCAAAGGCGAAGTTGTCGGCATCGCCGGGCTGATGGGTGCCGGCCGCACCGAATTCGCCATGAGCCTGTTCGGTCGCTCCTATGGCCGCCGCATCAGCGGCGAGGTGCTGCTCAACGGCAAGCCCGTGGACCTTTCGACAGTGGGCAAGGCGGTGCAGAACGGCATCGCCTACGTCACCGAAGACCGCAAAACCTATGGGCTGAACCTCATTGACCACATCAAGCACAATGTGACGTTGGCCAACCTCGCCGGCGTTTCCAATGGCGGCGTCATCGACGATATGCGCGAAATGAGCGTCGCCAACGATTATCGCAAAAAGACCAATATCCGCGCATCCAGCGTCTATCAGCTGACCGGCAATCTCTCAGGCGGCAACCAGCAGAAGGTGGTGCTATCGAAATGGCTGTTCGCTGACCCGGAAGTTCTGATCCTCGACGAACCGACGCGCGGCATTGACGTCGGTGCCAAGTACGAAATCTATACAATCATCGCTCGCCTCGCCGCCGAGGGCAAGGCGATCATCGTCATCTCATCGGAAATGCCGGAACTGCTCGGCATCTCGGACAGAATATATGTCATGAACGAAGGGCGCATCGTCGGCGAGATGGCGGCAAGCGACGCCAGCCAGGAAAAAATCATGCGCGCTATTGTTCGCGGAGAAGGAAAAGCATCATGAGCACAGACAGCGCTCCCGCGCCGCAAAGCGGCACCGCCGAGGACGTCAAGCAGGGTCCTCGCATCGCCGTCTCGGCGCTGACGACGAACCTGCGCGAATACGGCCTGATCATCGCGCTGATCGTCATCATGCTGTTCTTCCAGTACACGACGTCGGGAACGCTGTTCAAACCGGTCAACCTCAGCAACCTGGTGCAGCAGAACTCGTTCATCATCGTGATGGCGCTCGGCATGCTGCTGGTCATCGTCGCCGGCTATATCGATCTCAGCGTAGGATCGGTCGCCGGCTTCATCGGTGCACTTGCCGCCATGATGATGGTGATCTGGCCGCTTGGCATGTTCAGCAACCCGCTCGTGGTCTCGATCGTCTGCCTGATCGTCGGTGGGTTGATCGGTGGGGCGCAAGGCTACTGGATCGCCTATCACCGCATACCAAGTTTCATCGTGACGCTGGCCGGCATGCTGATCTTCCGCGGCATTTGCCAGGCGCTGCTTGGCGGCGGCTCCTCGGTCGGTCCGCTTCCCGACAGTTTCAAGGCATTGAGTTCCGGCTTCATCCCGGACGTGATCGGCCCGCTGACGCTGATCCCACCGACGGTGAATGCCGCCGGCAAGACCATTTTGGGTAGCGGGCTCACGCTGCACATGACGACGATCGTGCTGGGTGTGATCGCGGTGCTCGCCTACGCCTATTTCGGCTTCAGGGCGCGGCGCAAGCGCGAACGCCACGGTTATGAGGCCGAGCCTTTCACTCTGTTCGTCATCAAGATCCTGGTAGGCAGCGCGCTGGCGCTGTTCCTGGTCTTCCAGTTCGCGACCTATCGGGGCCTGCCGATCGTGCTGCTGGTGATGGGCGTGCTGATTTCATTGTTCGTCTTCGTCACCAAGCGCATGACCATTGGCCGCCGCATCTACGCCATGGGTGGCAACGCCAAGGCGGCGCAACTGTCGGGCATCAACACCGAGCGCCTGACGCTCCTGGTGTTCGTCAATATGGGCGTGCTGTCGGCGCTCGGCGGCCTGATCATCGCCGCGCGTCTCGGCCAGGCCGTGCCGGCAGCGGGCCTCGGCAGCGAGCTCGACGTCATCGCGGCCGTCTTCATCGGCGGCGCCTCGGCGATGGGCGGCGTCGGCCAGGTCATCGGCGCTGTGGTCGGCGGCTTCATCATGGGCGTGATGAACAACGGCATGTCGATCATGGGCGTCAATGTCGACTGGCAGCAGGTGGTCAAGGGACTGGTCCTGCTCGGGGCCGTCATCTTCGACGTCTACAACAAGAACAAGGCTTAAGGGCTGGGGCGAGGACTAGGAGGCATACGGGTTCTAGATCGCGAAACTGCCGGCGGCCCGTCGGCACCAAGAAGTCCGGGGAAGGACCAGGTTCGCGAACGCAATCCGGACGAACGTTTCAACCGTGGCGCGTTCCCGCGCCGCGCCGGTCAGGGTTTGCCCATTGGCAGCCGGATACGGATAAATGAGAGAGGACTGATCATGCTGATCTCGCAGATTCTCGACGACGCCGAGACGATCCGTGTCGTTGCCCGCAGCGGCGGGAAGACCCGGATCATCAACGGCGCGCGCAGCGTCTATTCGCTGGCGATGGAGGCCGCCCGCACCGGCGTCGGCCTGACGGCCCTGATCGAACGCAAGGGACTGGGCGAGACGGTCGATCTCGACGCCGCCTACAAGAGGGGCCGCCTCCTGTCGCCGATCAATCACCCCGACCCGGCGCATCTGCATCTGACCGGCACGGGATTAACGCATCTCGGTTCGGCCGCGACGCGCGATTCCATGCACAAGAAGCTCAGCACCGACGGCGAGGAGCAACTTACCGATTCCATGAAGATGTTCCGTATGGGACTGGAAGGCGGCAAGCCCGCGAAAGGCCAGGTCGGCGTGCAGCCGGAATGGTTCTACAAGGGCAACGGTACCATGGCGGTCGCGCCTGGTGCCGCGCTCATGTCACCGGCCTTTGCCAAGGATGCCGGCGAAGAACCAGAGATCGCCGGGATCTACGTCATCGGCGATGACGGCGCGCCATTCCGTGTCGGCTTCACGCTGTCGAACGAATTCTCGGACCATGTGACCGAGCGCGTGAACTATCTGTTCCTCGCCCACTCCAAGCTGCGCAATGCCTCGTTCGGGCCCGAAATTCTGATCGGCGACCTGCCTTCGGACATCCGCGGCACGTCACGCATCGTGCGCGACGGCAGGACAATGTGGGAGAAGCCGTTCCTGTCGGGCGAAGCGAACATGTCGCACACCATCGCCAATCTCGAGCACCACCATTTCAAATATTCGGCGTTCCGCCAGCCGGGCGATGTGCATGTGCATATGTTCGGAACGGCCACGCTGTCCTTCGCCGACGGCGTGACGACCGAAGCCGGCGACGTGTTCGAGATCGAGGCAGGGGATTTCGGCCTGCCGCTGCGCAACCCGCTGGAAATCGAAAAGCCGGTGAAGGTGGCGGTGAAGGCGCTGTAACTGGCGCCAACTCTGCCTTCTCCCCTGGTGGGGCCCGAAGGCCGGGCGAGGCCATTTCGACCTCAAAATCTTGCCCGTGGGCAAGCATCTGCCGGTGATAATGGGAGTTCAGCGCGGGCGGAAATGCTTGGACAGCTTCAGGCCTTGTGCCTGGTAGTTCGAGCCCAGGTCGGTCCCGTAAAGCGCCCGCGGGCGCTTTAGCATGTGCTCGTAGACCAGCCGGCCGACAATCTGGCCATGATCGAGGATGAACGGCACTTCGTGGCTACGCACTTCGAGCACCGCCCGGCTGCCGGTGCCGCCGGCCGCCGAATGGCCGAACCCCGGATCGAAAAACCCGGCATAGTGGACACGGAATTCGCCGACCAGCGGATCGAAGGGCGTCATCTCGGCGGCGTAGAGCGGCGGCACATGCACCGCCTCCTGGCTGACGAGGATGTAGAACTCGTCGGGATCGAGCACCAGTTCGCCGGCGCCGCTCTTGTGGATCGGCTCCCAGAAGTCGAGGACATCCTGGGCGGCACGCTTGTCGACATCGATGAGGCCGGTGTGGTGCTTGCCGCGATAGCCGACCAGCCCATCCTTGTCGCCATTGAGATCAATCGACAGCGCGATGCCGCCGCCGGAAATGTTCGGCGGCTCGGTGGCGACGAGCATCTCGGCGCGGTGCAATTCATGCAGTTCGGCTTCCGAAAGCAGCGCGTTGCCGGTGCGAAAGCGGATTTGAGACAGGCGCGAACCGGTGCGCGCAACGATCGGGAAGGTGCGCGGGCTGACTTCGAGATAGAGCGGACCGTTGTAGCCGGCGGCGATCTTGTCGAACTCGTGGCCACGGTCGGTCATGACGCGGGTGAAGATGTCGAGGCGACCGGTCGAGCTCTTTGGATTGGCCGAGGCCGAAATGTCGGCCGGCAGGGCCAGGCTTTCGAGCAGCGGCACAATATAGACGCAGCCGGTTTCGAGAACCGCGCCTTCGGCCAGATTGATCTCATGGAGCTGCAGCCGATCGAGCTTTTCCGAGACCTTGTGGTTGGGACCGGGCAGGAACGAGGCCCGCACCCGCCAGGCCTTTTCGCCCAATCTGAGATCAAGACTAGCCGGCTGGATCTGGTCGGCATCGAGCGCACGCGGCGACTTCAGCGCGCCGGACTGGAACAGCGCCGAAATGTCCTGATCGGGAAGAATGCCTGTCTGCCGCAAAGTCTGGCTCCGCCCCAAGACTGGTCTCCTTTGTTGCAGGTTCTTGCCGCAAAACCGCTGGGCACTTTGCGGAACCTGCCTTGGTACAAACCTCTTAATGAAGCCGGCAATTGACGCAAGCGTGGCGCGGGTCTAAAGGGTCGTTATCCCGTGGTGATTTGGCCGGTCGGCTTGCAGCCACGTTAAACAAGTCGCTAAAGGACCGTCGGGCCGCAAGGCCGTATGGACCGGTTGCGACTTTCGCGGCCGGTTTTTTTGTGTCTGGAACAAAGCGATGAGCACCAAGAAGCGCAACTGGAAACCTCAGACGGCACTCGTGCATGGCGGAACCCTGCGTTCCGGCTTCGGCGAAACCTCCGAGGCGATGTATCTGACCCAGGGCTATGTCTACAAGACCGCCCAGGCGGCGGAAGCCCGCTTCAAGGGCGAAGAGCCTGGCTTCATCTATTCGCGTTACGCCAACCCGACCGTCGACATGTTCGAAAAGCGCATGTGCGCGCTGGAAGGCGCCGAGGACGCGCGCGCCACTGCGTCGGGCATGGCGGCGGTGACGGCGGCGCTGCTGTGCAGCGTCAAGGCCGGCGACCATATAGTGGCGGCGCGCGCGCTGTTCGGCTCCTGCCGCTGGGTGGTCGAGACGCTGGCGCCGCGCTATGGCATCGAGGCGACTTTGGTCGACGGCACCGACATTGCCAATTGGGAAAAGGCGGTCAGGCCGAACACCAAGCTGTTCTTCCTGGAAAGCCCGACCAATCCGACGCTGGAAGTCGTCGACATCGCGGCCGTTGCCTCGCTTGCCAACTCGATCGGCGCGCGGCTTGTCGTCGACAACGTCTTCGCCACGCCGCTGCAGCAGAAGCCGTTGCAGCTTGGCGCGCACATCGTCGTCTACTCGGCCACCAAGCACATTGACGGCCAGGGCCGCTGTCTGGGCGGCGTCATCCTGTCGGACAAGAAGTGGATCGACGAAAACCTGCACGACTATTTCCGCCACACCGGCCCCAGCCTGTCGCCGTTCAATGCCTGGACCTTGCTGAAGGGCCTCGAGACGCTGCCGCTGCGCGTGCGCCAGCAGACGGAAAGCGCCGGCAGGATCGCCGACTTCCTGGCCGAGCAGCCGCAGATCGCCCGCGTCATCTATCCCGGCCGCGCCGACCACCCGCAGGCTGATATCGTCAAGAAGCAGATGTCGGGCGGTTCGACTCTGATTTGCCTCGACGTCAAGGGTGGCAAGCCGGCGGCCTTCGCCCTGCAGAACGCCCTCGACATCGTGCTGATCTCGAACAATCTCGGCGATGCCAAGAGCCTGATCACCCATCCCGCGACGACGACGCACAAGAATTTGAGCGACGAGGCCCGCGCCGAACTCGGCATCGGGCCTGGCACGCTCAGGCTGTCTGTCGGCCTGGAGGACGCCGACGACCTGCTGGAAGACATCGCGCAGGCTTTGCAGGCCGCTAGATAAGCTGCTTAGGAGCGTCGTCCGCGGCGATCAGGCGCGCGACGGCGTCTCCTCCAATTCGGCCGCCTTGGTGCGGATGATCATGGCATTGCCGCGCCAGTCGACGGCGCCGCCGAGCCAGCCGCGCGCCCAGATGAACGGGAGCATCACGTCGCGCGCGATCATCGCCGCGACCGTGCGCGGCGACAGATGCCAGCCCTTGGACAAGGCCAGCGCGCATTCCGGAAGGTAGAAGGCGGCCAACACGGCAATCGCGGTTGCCCAGAGGCTGACGCCCGCGCTCGCCGCCGCAACCAGCGCCAGTGCGAGAGGCACCGCTGCGCCGGTCAGGAGTTCCGGCGCGAAGAACAGCGGAAAGGTGACGCGGCGCAGGCGCGCCCAGCGGGCCTGGCGCGACCAGATCTCGCCAACGGTACGCTGGCCGAGCGGCTGCTCGAAGGGCGCCGCAACGAGATTGACGCGCAGGCCGAGGCCGTTGACCAGCTTGGTGGCGGCGGCGTCCTCGGCGATCTCGGCGGCCAGCGCGCGAATGCCGCCATTGGCGTTCAGCATCGGCTTGTTCCACAGCATGCTCTTGCCCTGGGCAAAGCCGAGGCCGAGCGCCTCGCCGGCATACTGCCAGCGGGCCTGCAATGTGTTGAGGAAGGCGCATTCGACATCGGCCCAGAAACCCTCGGGTCGCGAACCGATCGGCGTCGAGCAGACAAGACCGGTGTCGGGCCGCCATGCCGCCATCATGTGCTCGACATAGTCCCTCGGCATCAAGACGTTGGAATCGGCAAGGATGACCCAGCTGTGGCGCGCCGCTTCCCAGCCCTTGACGCAATTGTTGAGCTTTGGATTGGCGCTGACACGGTCGTCACCGATCAGCAGCCGGGCCGGCACCTTGGAAAACCGGGCAATCGCCCTGTTTATCAGTTTGACCACCGGGTCGTCGGCATGGGCGACGCAGAAGATTAGCTCATAATGTGGCCAGTCGAGCGCGAAGGTGCGTTCCAGCGTTTCATGCGTGAATGCCTCGACGCCACGCGACGGGACGACGATCGATACCGGTTGCGACTTGCCGGCGGGCGGGGCGATCGTGCCGCGCCGTTTCAGCCGTGAGGCGGCGAGCGAAATGCTGGCGGCGTTTGAAAGGATGAGAGCGGTCGAAAGCGAGGCGGCTATGAAGGTGAGTTCCATCGAGATCTGGTCACTCCGGAAAGGCGGCCCGCATCATGCTCGTTTTCAACAGTTCGACAGAGCGCCGAGTCGCCCGGTTCGTGCACACCACCATTGTCGTGTGTCACTTAAATGACATTCTTTGCCGGCACCTGCGGTTCAAGGCCAGGCGCGACAAGACGCGCACGTTGACCTGCTCACCGGGAGCGTCGAAAATCGTCGGATTGTTTGGAGCCGCTCATGTACCGCGCCGTGACGCGCAACATCGAAGTGCAGGTCAGGCCGTTCTATCTCAAGGACCGTTCGGATCCCTCGGAGAACCGCTATGTCTGGGGCTATCAGATAACGATCGACAACCAGTCGGACGAGTTCGTGCAGTTGTTGTCGCGCTACTGGCACATCACCGATGGTGCCGGCCGGGTCGAGGAAGTGCGCGGGCCGGGCGTTGTCGGCGACCAGCCGGAGCTCAATCCCGGCGACAGCTATCAATATACGTCCGGCTGCCCGCTCTCGACACCGTCCGGGATCATGGTCGGACGCTACACGATGCGCAACAAGCGCGGCGAGACGTTCGACATCGCAATCCCCGCCTTCTCGCTCGATCTGCCGGGGACAAGGCGCACGGTGAACTGAGCACCGGCGGTCGCGCTGGCCCTCATCCGCCTGCCGGCACCTTCTCCCCGTGAACGGGGAGAAGGAAAGATAGCTCACTGAGCGGCAAATTCCGCCGGATCGAAGTCGTACTGCGTCGAGCAGAACTCGCAGGCGACGTGGATGCCGCCATCCTCGGTGCTGTCCTTGATCTCCTGCGCGGAGAAGCCTTCGAGGATGCCGCGGATCTTGTCCCGGGAGCATGAGCACTGATCGGCGACGGGAACGCCGCCGAAGACGCGCACGCCATGCTCGTGGAACAAGCGGTAGAGCAGCCGCTCGGCGCCGATGGTCGGGTCGATCAACTCGGTCGGCTCGATGGTGCCGAGCAAGGCCAGCAACTCCTGCCAGGAATTGTCTGTGGGATCATGGATCTCCTCGCGCGGATCGCCATCCCCACCCGGCAGGTCCGGAATGCGCATGCGCTCGGGCGATTGCGGCAGGAACTGCGCCAGGATGCCGCCGGCGCGCCACTGCTCGCGCGCACCGCCGACACCGGGCGTCAGCAGCTTGGCAACCGAGAGCCTGAGGTCGGTCGGGATCTGTTCCGACTGGCGGAAATAGGTGCGCGCCGCCTCTTCCAGCGTCTCGCCGTCGAGCTGGACGATACCCTGATAGCGCTGCGTATGGGCGCCCTGGTCGATGGTCAGTGCCAGCACGCCGCTGCCAAGCAGCGTTTGCTGCGAGGTCTCGCCGGCCGCGATCAGTGCCTCCAGCCGGTCGGCGTCGAAACGCGCATAGGCGCGCAGCGCCGAGGGCGTGGAAAAGTCCGCGACCAGCATGTCGACAGGCCCATCGGTACGGGTCTGCAGGATGAACTTGCCTTCGAACTTGAGCGAGGTGCCGAGCAGCACCGTCAGCACACAGGCTTCCGCCAGCAGGCGGGCGACCGGCTCGGGATAGTCATGGCGGCCAAGGATGGCGTCGAGCATCGGCCCGAGCTGGACCGTGCGGCCACGCACGTCGAGCGGACCGACTTCAAAGGGAACGACGTGATCGTCACCGGCGTAGCCGAACTCGCCGAGTTTGGGGTGATGTTCAGTCACTTGATGGCTTTCCAACATGACAAAGCTCCAGGGCGCGGCCATGCGGCCCTGGTGGGCACATGCGTCCAAACGCGCTTGATTTGCGTGATGCGGCGCAGATAGGCATCGCGCCCCCGCAGATCAAGCGCCCAGGCACTTCAGGCGCCCAGGCATTTCAGGCGCCCAGGCACTTCAGGCACCCAAGAGACTTCAAGCACCGAGGCACCAGGCGAGCACGGCCTTCTGGGCGTGGAGCCGGTTCTCGGCCTCGTCGAACACCACCGAATGCGGCCCGTCGATGACCTCGTCGGTCACCTCCTCGCCGCGATGGGCCGGCAGGCAATGCATGAACAGGGCATCGGGCTTTGCCCTGGCCATCAGCGCTGCATTCACCTGATAGGGCGAGAAGACATTGTGGCCGCGAGCACGGTGTTCCTGGCCCATCGACACCCAGCAGTCGGTGACGATGCAGTCGGCCTGGTCGACGGCTTCCTCGGGCGAGCGGGTGAAATGCAGCTTGCCGCCATGCGCCCTGGACCAGTCGATATGCTTCTGCGCCGGTTCGCTGCCTTCGGGCACGGCGACGTTGAGATTGAAGCGGAACCGTGCCGAGGCCTCGAGCAGCGAGTGCAGCACATTGTTGCCGTCGCCGGTCCAGGCGATCGTCTTGCCAGCCACCGGCCCGCGATGCTCCTCGAAAGTCATGATGTCGGCCATCAGCTGGCAGGGATGGGTGTCGTCGGTCAGGCCGTTGATCACCGGAACGGTCGCGTTCTCGGTCAGCTCCAGCAGCCGCTCATGCGAGGTGGTGCGGATCATGATCGCATCGACGTAGCGCGACAGCACCTTGGCGGTATCGGCGATGGTCTCGGAGCGGCCTAGCTGCATCTCGGTGCCAGTCAACATGATGGTCTCGCCGCCAAGCTGGCGCATGCCGACGTCGAAAGAAACGCGCGTGCGCGTCGATGGTTTGTCGAAGATCATCGCCAGCACCTTGCCTTCGAGCGGCTTGGTCCGTTCACCGGCCTTGAGACGCGCCTTTCGCGTCACCGCGTCATCCAGCATGAAGCGCAAATCGCCTTCGGAAACGGTGGAGAGATCAGTGAAATGGCGGACTGACATCAGGAATGGTTCCGGATTACTTCGCGGCGGCGGAGGCCATGGCCTCCGACAGGCCCTTGGCGCCAGCGCGGATGCGGTTGAGCGCTTCGTGAATCTCGGCATCGGTGACGGTGAGCGGTGGCAGCAGGCGAATGACGTTGTCGCCGGCCGGAACGGCCAGCAAATGCTGGTCGCGCAGCGCCATGTTCACCTTGCCGTTGGGCATCGCGCATTTGAGGCCGAGCATCAGCCCGGTGCCCCTGATATCCTCGACAATTTCGGGGAATTCGTCAGCTATTGACGCGAGCCCCTGCTTCATCAGCAGCGCCTTGCGCTGGACATCCTCGAGAAAACCATCTTCCAGCACCACGTCGAGCACGGCGTTGCCGACCGCCATGGCCAGCGGATTACCGCCGAATGTGGTGCCGTGCACGCCGGCGGTCATGCCGACGGTCGCCTCGTCGGTGGCAAGGCAGGCGCCCATCGGGAAACCGCCGCCAATGCCCTTGGCGATTGCCATGATGTCGGGCGTCACACCCGACCATTCATGCGCGAACAGCTTGCCGGTACGGCCGATGCCGCACTGGACCTCGTCATAGATCAACAACAGACCGTGCTGTTCGCAGAGCTGCCGCAGCCGCTTCAGCGACTGTGTCGGCACCGGACGGATACCGCCCTCGCCTTGCACCGGCTCGATCAGGATCGCGGCGGTCTCCGGCGTGATCGCCTTTTCAGCGGCGTCGATGTCGTCGAAACCGACCTGGTCGAAGCCTTCGACCTTGGGTCCGAAGCCTTCGAGGTATTTGTACTGGCCGCCAGCCGCGATGGTCGCCAGCGTGCGGCCATGGAAGGCGCCTTCGAAGGTGATGACGCGGAAGCGCTCGGGATGGCCTTTGACGAAGTGGTAGCGCCGCGCCGTCTTGATCGCGCATTCCAGCGCTTCGGCGCCGGAATTGGTGAAGAACACCTTGTCGGCGAAGGTGGCATCGGCCAGCCGCTCGCCAAGCTTGCTCTGCCCCGGGATTTCATAGAGATTGGAGACGTGCCAGAGTTTCGCCGCCTGTTCGGTGAGGGCCGCGACCAGATGCGGATGACCGTGGCCAAGCGAATTGACCGCTATACCGCCAGCGAAATCGAGATATCGCTCGCCCTTGTCGGTAACCAGCCAGGTGCCTTCCCCATGGTCGAAGGCCAGGGGTGCGCGAGCAAAGGTCTCGTAAAGCGCCGAACCGCTCATTATATGCGTCTCCGGTACCGGAAAATCAAAAAAGCCGCCAAAGCGGCGGCCTTCTGCGGCTTATCGTGTTTTTCGGCCATGAAGTCAACGAAAACGTCGCGTAGTGGCGCGCGGCAAGCCCCCTGACGCGACGCCGGCTCATGAGCGACCGGGCAAGTTGGGGAAAACCGAAAAAACCGATTCGTGTTGCACTTGGGACTCTTGTCACCGAGTCAGCGCATAGAGTAGTTGTAGTCGAGAAATAACTAGATTTCGTGCGGCGGACCTAATCACCAGATATATGTGGTGTCTGCCCCAGCAGTTGTGCTGGGTCGGGAATGGATTCTGATTGCCGCACGCTTGTAAGGAGCGCGGTCATGAACTGGACTGACGAGCGGGTAGAACTCTTGAGAAAACTGTGGTCGGAGGGTCTGAGCGCAAGCCAGATTGCTGCGCAGCTTGGAGGGGTCAGCCGCAACGCGGTCATCGGCAAGGTGCACCGGCTGAAGCTGTCGGGCCGTGGCCGCGCAACGGCCACGCCGGCACGCCAGAAAAAGGCATCGCAAGGCTCCTCCGTCCAGAAGTCGGTGGCGCGCGCCGCGAGCACGGCACGCCATGTCACGACTTCGATCGGCGCAACGGCCCTTCAGACGCAATTCGACGCCGAACCCGTGGCAAGGCACTACATCCGCCCGGTCGAGAACGTCGTGGTACCGATCTCACGGCATCTGCAGCTCGTCGAACTGACCGAGCGCACCTGCAAATGGCCGAACGGCGATCCGCTTTCGGAGGACTTCAATTTCTGCGGCAACGAAGCCGCCGAAACCGGTCCCTACTGCAAATACCATGCCCGCGTGGCGTTCCAGCCAGCGGCGGAGCGGCGGCGGAATCGCTGAGCGAATAGCGAATAGCGAATAGCGAATAGCGAATAGCGAATAGCGAATAGGCACTGATTGAGCTTCCGCGAGGGAGCAATGCAGTTTTTCCCCTATTCGCTACTCCCTATTCGCTATTCGCTCTTTTACAGCCACCCATTCTTCCTGAACCGCCAGTACAGGAAGCAGCAGATCAGCGCGATGGTGGCCAGCACCATCGGGTAGCCATATTCCATCTTCAGCTCCGGCATGTCGGTAAAGTTCATGCCGTAGATGCCCGCGAAGGCGGTTGGCACCGCCAGGATGGCCGCCCAGGAGGCGAGTTTCTTGGAGATCGCCGTTTCCTGGCTTTGACCGACCAGAAGACTGGCCTCGAAGGCGAAGGCAAGTACCTCGCGCAGGCTGTCGATCTTCTCCTGGACGGTACGGATATGATCCGTCACGTCGCGGAACAGCGGGTGCATGGCCGAATGGATCTGTGGCAGCTCGGCGCTGGTCAGCCGGCGACAGACTTCCACCAGGGGCAATGCCGCGTTGCGCAGGCGCAGGAGGTCACGGCGCAGCATGTAGAGGCGTTCAATATCGGGGCCGGTCATGGGCTTCAGCAGGACCTTGTCCTCGATCGCCTCGACCTCGTCCTCGATCTGCTCGAGCACGGGCATGTAGTTGTCAACGATGAAGTCCAGAATGGCGTAGAGGACGAAATCCTCGCCCTTGGCCAGCGAATGCGGGCAGCTTTCCCAGTGCTGGCGCACGGCGGCATAGGATGTGGAAGGGCCGTGCCTGACGCTGACGATGTAGCCTGAGCCGACAAACAGATGCGTCTCGCCGAAGGTGACGCGCCCTTCGATCAATTGCGCCGTGCGAGCGACGATGAACAGCGCATCGCCATATTGCTCGATCTTTGGCCGCTGGTGCGGGTGCTCGGCATCCTCGATCGCCAGCTCATGCAGATGAAACTGCGCCTTGACGCGCAACAGAAGTTCGCGGTCGGGTTCAAGCAGCCCGATCCAGACGACATGTCCCGATTTCTTGGCCCACTCGCCGGCTTCCTCGATGGGAATATCGGCGATACGGTGCCCGGCGGTGTAGACACCACAGGCGATGATGCCCGATGTCGGCGGCGAGGGCTTGAACTCCCGGACATATTCCATCGCGGCCTCCCGAAAGCGTTGCCTTCCCTAGGGAACCGGCAAGCTTATCTCGGGATAGTTTAGCGCAATATGATCAAGCGTTCGAGAGGACGTGCGTTCACTTCACCGGCAGCGCCGCGGGGAGGCCGATCTTGTCCGTCTTGTCGCTCTTCGGCCGCTCGGCCGGCATCTGGTCGCCGGTGACGATGTAGTAGATGGTCTCGGCGATGTTGGTGGCGTGATCGCCGATACGCTCGATGTTCTTGGCGCAAAACAGCAGATGCGTACAGGGCGTGATGTTGCGCGGATCTTCCATCATGTAGGTCAGCAATTCGCGAAACAGCGACGTGTACATGGCATCGATCTGTTCGTCTCGGTCGCGCACGAAGCCGATCTTGTCGACCGAGCGCGACGCATAGACGTCGAGAACTTCCTTCAGCTGGGTCAGCGCCAGGTTGGCCAACGCCTCCAGGCCGCGGAAAAGGCTGGTCGGCTGACGGCCGTCGGTGACGGCGACCACCCGTTTGGCAACGTTCTTTCCGAGGTCGCCGACCCGCTCGAGGTCGGCCGAGATGCGGATGGCGCCGACGATCTCGCGCAGGTCCGTAGCCATCGGCTGGCGCTTGGCGATGATGATGATCGCCTTGTCGTCGATCTCACGCTGCCCCTCATCCAGCACGATGTCGTCGCGAATGACCTTCTGGGCCAATCCCGGATCGGCATTGACCAAGGCGGCGACCGCCTGCTCGACCATGCGCTCGGCATGGCCGCCCATCGCTGCGATGCGCTTGGCGAGATATTTCAGTTCCTCGTCAAAGGCGCTCATTGTGTGAACGGACTGCATGGACGAAATGCCTTCCCACGGGGTGTCTTGATCTTGAGTCGTTTCCTCGAATCCCCGCTGATACGCTAACCGGATGACAGAAAAAAGAAACGGTCCAGTGGGAAACTAGGGCAGTATCAGTGCGCCGGCAAATGGACCGAGAAGGCGGCGCCCTTGCCGACCTCGGACTTGATCGTCAGCCTGGCATTGTGACGCGTCAGGATGTGCTTGACGATCGACAAGCCAAGTCCCGTGCCTTTCTGGGTCCGGCTGGTCTCGACATCGATGCGATAGAAGCGCTCGGTGATGCGCGGGATATGCTCCTCGGGAATGCCGGGGCCAAAATCCCTGATCGTCACGTCGATGCCTGGTTCGGAACCGTCATCGCCGCGCGCGATCGACACCACGACGCGGCCGCCCGACCGGCCGTATTTGCAGGCATTTTCCAAAAGGTTCTCGAAGACCTGGAACAACTCGTCGCGATCACCCGGCACATCGAGCGGCCCCTCGGCGAAATCGCGTTCGATGGCGACATTGTTTTCCCGGGCGAGCGGTCCGAGCGAATCGATGACGCTGTCGACGGTCTGGCGCAGATCGACTTCGGTTCCCGGCTTCAGATAGGGCTTCATCTCCAGCCGCGACAGCGACAGGAGATCATCGATCAGTCGCGCCATGCGGCCGGTCTGGTTCTGCATGATCTGGAGGAACTGCTCGCGCGCCGCCGGATCGTTGCGGGCCGGTCCGCGCAGCGTTTCGATGAAGCCAGCGATCGAGGCCAGCGGGGTGCGCAACTCGTGACTGGCATTGGCGATGAAGTCGGCGCGCATGCGGTCTATGCGCCGTGCCTCGCTCTGGTCCTTGAAGACCAGCACGTAGAGGTCGGTGCCATGCCCGACCGAGGACGCGCTGACCCGATAGGCCCGTTCGACGGGAAGTCTCTCGGTATAGTCGACTACATCCGAGGCGACGGTGCCCGACAGAACACTGTCCAGCAGCGCCTGCATTTCCGGCGCCCGGAATTTCAGCGGCAGCGATATGCCGGGCGCGATGCCGCCAAAGGCGGCAAAGGCGGCGGCGTTGGCGTGGACGATGGTGGCGGCCTGGTCGAAGATGATGAGCGGATCGGCGACGGCGGCCGCGAGATATTCGCCGGACAGGCGCTGCAAGCCCATCGCTTCGATTGCCCCGGCGCTCTCGGCGGAATGGCGCGCAGCTGTAACCGGCAATAGTGCCGCCGCCAGCAGCAGGAGCAGCGCCGGTACCAGCACGTAGGCGGAAATACCCGCGAAGCCATAGGCGATCAGGACCGCCACGACACCGGCCGCGAGCAGCCAGCGGCTGGTCCACAGCCGGGCGGCGATCGCTTGCCCCATGCCTTTCTGCTCTGCGCCCGGGTCAGTCATTCGCGCGCCCAGCCTCCACCGGTCACACGGCGGCGAAAACTTCCGCTGGACCGCAAATCAAAAGTGCTACAGCGTCCTTTGCGCGCCCAAATGGACGCGCGGCGCTGTAGTGGCTCCCAATAGCATGAGTCCAGACACTTAAAAGGGTTCGTCTGCATGAATAAGGCCAAGGAAAATTCCGCCACGCCAACTTCAGGTCCGCTGAAAATCCGGATCGGCGGCAAGGAACGGGAGTTCGATATCGAGAATCCCGAGCTTCCGGACTGGGTCGAGGAGAACAAGCTGACCGCGGGCGGGTATCCCTACGACAAGAAGATGAAAGCCGAGGAGTACGACGAGACGCTCGAGCAGTTGCAGATCGAGCTGGTCAAAGCGCAAGCATGGCTGCAGGCGACCGGCAAGCGGGCGATGGCGCTGTTTGAGGGGCGTGACGCCGCCGGCAAGGGCGGCACGATCTTCGTGCTGCGCCAGTACCTCAACCCGCGCACGGCGCGCAACGTCGCGCTGACCAAGCCAACCCCGACGGAGCTGGGGCAATGGTATTATCAGCGCTATGCCGACCATTTCCCGACGTCGGGCGAATTCGTCACCTTCGACCGCTCATGGTACAACCGCGCCGGCGTCGAGCCGGTGATGGGTTTTTGCACCCCAGAACAGCACCAGAAGTTTCTCGACGAGACGCCGCATTTCGAACGAATGATCGTCAATGACGGCATCCATTTCTTCAAATTCTGGCTGAACATCGGCCAGGAGACGCAGCTCGAGCGCTTTCACGATCGCCGCTACAGCCCCCTCAAGAGCTGGAAGTTCTCGCCGATCGACATTGCCGGCATCACCAAGTGGGACGACTACACCAAGGCGCGCGACAGTATGTTCGAGCGCACCCACAAGGAGTTCGCGCCATGGATCATCGTGCGGGCCAACGACAAGCGCCGCGCGCGGCTGGCAGTGATGCGTCGCATCCTCCTGTCGCTGCCCTATGAGGGACGCGATCTCGATATCATCGGCAAGGAGGACAAGAAGATCATCGGCGAAGGGCCGTCATTCCTGGGCAAGCAGGACTGACGCTTTTTGGCGCCGCGCAGCAAAAGGCAGCGCGGCGCAATTCATGAGCGCCCTTGATCCGGCTCTACAGCATGTCGCGGCGAATGGGATTCGCCCGACCTGCTGTAAGCTTCTGATTTTATGCATGTCGTTATCCCGGAACCGAGGACACTTCCGGGCGACATGCATTAGGCCGCCAGGCGTGCGATCCGCTGCAACCGTCGCAGCGTGGCGTCGTCCTGCAGCGCCTGCTGGAACAGCGATATCTCCTCATCGATGCGCTCGCAAAGCGCGGTGGTGTTGCCCTTGAGCAGGCCGCGCGTCTGCAACAACGCCGCAACCGGCTTTTTGGCTAGCTGCCTGGCCCGGCCGAGCGTCGCCTCCTCGACGCTGCCTTCCGGGACGATCTCGGCGACTAGGCCGAGCGCCCTGGCATCTTCGGCACGAAGCGTGTCGCCGAGGCAGAAGAAGCGGAAGGCACCGGCATAGCCGAGCTTCTGCGGCGCCAGGATGCTGGTCGCCGCGTCGGGCACCAGGCCGAAATCGACGAACGGCACCCGGAACGTGCTTTTTTCTGACGCGATCACCATGTCGCAATGGAACAGGATGGTGCAGCCGACGCCGACGGCATCGCCGTCGACACAGGCCAGGATGGGCTTTGGAAACGTTGCCAGCATGCGGAACATGTCGGTGACGGCGGCGATCAGCTTCTGATGTTTGGTGGCGTCCAGGAATTCGGAGAAGTCGCCGCCAAGACAGAAGCAGCCCGCCAGGCCGCGCAGCACGACGACCCGCACCTCGTCGTTCTCGGCGGCTTCATGAAACGTCCTGGCAAGGCTCTCATAGGCCCTCCTGTCGAGCACCGGCCGGCCGTCATTCGACGACACGGTGACGATCAGCGCATGGTTGCGCAGTTCGGGTTGTGGGTGCGCGTTCATGACGCCCTCCTTTGGCCGAGCATGTCGGGATACCCCCTGGCCAGGACGGGTGCATGGTGATTGCGGCGCGAACGCACCACGTCCAGCGTGTGCTCGTTGAAGGTGAGCAGCGTCGCCACGACCTGCTGGTTGCCATAGGTGCGCTGATAGCCCAGCGGCGTCGCCAGGAAGTGCAGTTGCAATGCGCGCAGCACCCACATCGGCTCGAACTCGATGATGACCTTGTCGACGCCGCGCTTGAGACCCCACTCGACGAAACCGGCTATCAATTCCGTGCCGACCGTCGAGACGCCGCGCCGGCCATCGCGAAAACCCGGAGCCACCGCATAGCGGGTCAACTCCCAGATGTTGGGGCCCGTCGGCGGCGTTCCTTCGGAGAGATCGGTCAACACCTCGGTCAGCAGATGCGGCCGTGTGGTCGGCAACATCCTCTGGTAGCCCGCGACTTCATCGCCCCTGATGACGATCTGATGCACCGCCTCGTCATGATCGAACTGGTCGACCTCAAAACCGTCGGGGCGCCGCAGGTCCTCCCATCCCATTTCCTCGACGAATATCCGGTAGCGCAGCCGATGGACGGCCTCCCAGAGGTCGGGGCGTTCCATCAATTCCTTGGTCGAAAGACAAAAAAGCATTCCGTAGTCTCCTGTGTTTCAGGGGAAGATACGGCCGTGCTTCGATGCGAAAATTGCGTGATCACGTAGGCAAGAAATTCTAGGCCTGCACGGCCGACCTAGCTAATGTATCCGCGCCTTATCGCCTCGGCGACTGCCTGCACCCGGTTGACGGCACCGAGTTTGCTTTTGGCGTTAAGAAGATGTTTCTCCGACGTGTGTTCGGAGATGCCGAGGATTTGCGAAATCTCCCATTCGGACTTGCCGACGGCGGCCCATTGCAGGCACTCGCGTTCGCGCGGCGTCAGTTCGATGTGATCGATGGTCGTGGCCGGCATGGTGTGAAGTTGCATGGCGCGGCCAATGGCATAGGTCGAGACCAGCGAGACCAGGCCGAACTCGGCCGCCGACAGTTCCACGGCCTCGCCACCCAGCGACACCATGACGATTTCGCCATCGAGCGTGATCAGCGGGAAGGCCAGCCCGTCCCGCAGCTTGAAGGCGCCCGCGTCGCCCATCACTTCGCCACTGCTCTTGTCGATGCGAATGCCCTGGGCGGCTTCCCGCCATTGGAACGGCGCCTGCAGCTGTTTCATGTGACTGACGACGGGATCGTGATCGACATAGTTGCGCGTCACATAGCGCTCGAGCCATTCGACCGGCCAGTCGCATAGCAGCACATGCTGCTTTTGCTGACCCGTGGGCGTGCCCGGCTTCGGAACGGTTCCGGCCATCAGCGCGGTCAGGCCGAATTCCGATGTTACACCTAACAGTTTCTCGCAGACCGCGGCCGCCGTTGCGGCGTGCTGCAGCTGGTCCATGTATTCCAGCGTCCGATCGAACTGACTCATCGCAACATCAACCCCATGTTGCCTTATGCATTGAAGTCCATGGTCCACGCCTTGCCGGCACTTCGCCACCGACCACGAATTGCAAAGCGCCCGCTTCCGGTTGTGGTTCTCGACCCTGGTACCCCCACCAGGGCAGCCACCGCTGTTTGCAAACCCACCAAATCATATCCTGAAATCGAAGCGTTGAAATCAAAAAGCATTGTGCCTGTACCATTTTCGTACCAAAACCGGCACGAGCACGGTGCGGGGAGTTCTATCGTGGCGTTCCAATGGAGGTTCCAGGTCCTGGCAGCGGCGCTCATCGCGGCACTGGCCTGGGTTCCCGGAGGTCGCACGGCGGAGCCGCAGGTACCGGTGCTCTGGGACGCCAAGGAACGGCTGCCCAAGCCGGACCTTTCGGCACTGCCGCGGCTGCGGTTCCTGACGACCACGGATTTTCCGCCCTTCAATTTCCTCGATGGTGCGGGAAAGCTTTCCGGTTTCCACATCGACCTGGCGCGGGCCATCTGCGCGGAACTCGGCATCGTCGACAGGTGCCAGATCCAGGCCTTGCCCTGGGCGGAACTTCAAGGCGCGATCGAGAAAGGCGAAGGCGAGGCGATCATCGCCGGCATTGCCGCAACGCCGCAGTCGCGACAGACATACGCCTTCTCGCGCGCCTACCTGCAATTCCCGGCACGCTTCATCATGCCTAAGAACAAGGCGCTGGCGGAACCGATCTTCGACAAATTGCACGGCAAGCGCGTCGGCGTGATATCAGGTTCGGCGCATGAACGCATGCTGCGCGACTATTTCGGCACGGTCCAGATCGTCCCCTTCGACAGACCGGAGGCCCTCTACGGCGATCTCAAGGCCGGCAAGATCGACGCGGCCTTCGGCGACGGCATGCGATTCGCCTTCTGGCTGGGCGGCTCCGATGCCGCCGGCTGCTGCCGCTTTGCCGGCGGCCCCTACCTGGCGCCCGAATATCTGGGCACCGGCATGGCCATCGCGACGCGAGCGGACAATCCGGCACTGGCCGCGGCACTCGACTACGCGTTGCAGGAGATTTCGATGAAAGGCACCTTCGCCGAATTCTACCTGCGCTATTTCCCGGTCAGTTTTTTCTGATCCGGTTCCCGGCCGGCTCTTTCTAGGACTGCTGATATTCAGGTGATGCCGGCCTGACCTGAATCTCAACAGTCCTTGTTCAGGCCGATGTCAGGTGAGCGTGCGAAGCCTTGCCTTCGCCGCACGGCCGATCGCAGCGACGGTCAACGTGTCGAGATCGAGCTGACGACGGATCAGCTGCAGCACGCGCACCTCTTCCAGCCGCATCTCCAGATCGACGGCGGCGACTTCGAAGGCGGCTGCGTAGGCAGTGTCGCGCAACCGCTCCGGCAGCGCCTCCGCAACCTGGGTCAGGACACCTTCCAGCCCATCCTTCTCATGCAGCATCTTCTGGCAGGCCTGGGCCACGGCAACCAGCCGGTCCTGGCTGAAATCCTCGAACACCGGCCACGAGCGGACGACATCGCCGATCCTGGCCAGTTCGACGTCGGTCATGTCCCGGTCGGAGGCCGACGTGATGACCATAAGATAGATCAGGGCTTCGTGAGGGGTGGGCGACGGCATTCTTTACTCCTTGAACGGGTTCCGAAGGTAGGAAGGGGAGCCCGAGGCCGCAAGGAAAAAGCGCCCCACGCGTTGACGCTCCGGCCACGCGCGCCTAGAGACCGGTTGAAAATCGACACTTGCAGCCAGAGCGGCGAATAATTTTGGAAAACAGGACCATGGCGGGATCAAACATCATCAATCTCAATCCCGAACTGCTGACGGCCGCGGTCGAGAGCAAGGCATGGCCGTTCGAGGAAGCCAAAAAGATCATCGAACGCTACAAGGGGGCCGACTTTCCAGGATCGATCCTGTTCGAAACCGGCTATGGACCGTCGGGCCTGCCGCATATCGGCACGTTCGGCGAAGTGGCGCGCACATCGATGGTGCGTCATGCGTTCCGCGTGCTGACGCAGGACAAGGTCGCGACCAAGCTGCTGTGTTTTTCGGACGACATGGACGGCATGCGCAAGATACCCGACAGCGTGCCGGATCGCGCAGCGCTGGAGCCGTATCTGCACAAGCCGCTGTCGTCGGTGCCCAATCCGTTTGACGGCGACTATGCGAGCTTCGCCGACCACAACAATGCGATGCTCTGCCGTTTCCTCGACACGTTCGGCTTCGACTATGAATTCGCCAGCGCGACGCAGTACTACAAGGCCGGCCGTTTCGATGCGATGCTGTTGCGCGCCGCCGAACGCTACGACCAGATCATGGCGGTCATGCTGCCGACGCTTGGATCGGAGCGGCAGGCGACCTACAGCCCCTTCCTGCCGATCTCGCCGAAGAGCGGGCGCGTGCTCTACGTTCCCATGAAGCATGTGGATGCCAAGGCCGGCACCATCACCTTCGACGATGAAGGCACCGAAACCACGCTGCCGGTCACCGGCGGCAGGGTGAAGCTGCAGTGGAAGCCGGATTTCGGCATGCGCTGGGCGGCCCTCGGTGTCGACTTCGAGATGTTCGGCAAGGATCACCAGACCAATGCGGTGGTCTATGACCGCATCTGCAACATCCTGGGCGGGCGGGCGCCGGAGCATTTCGTCTACGAGCTGTTCCTCGACGAGAACGGCCAGAAGATCTCCAAGTCGAAGGGCAATGGCCTGACGATCGACGAATGGCTGACCTATGCGCCGACCGAGAGCCTGGGGCTCTACATGTACCAGCGGCCGCGGCAGGCCAAGAAGCTCTATTTCGACGTCATCCCGCGGGCCGTGGACGAATATTACACCTTCCTCGCCGCATACCCGCGTCAGGACTGGAAGGAGCGGCTGGGCAACCCGGTCTGGCATATGCATGACGGCAATCCGCCCGCTATCGACATGCCGGTGCCGTTCTCGTTGCTGCTCAACCTGGTCAGCGCCTCCAATGCGCAGAACAAGGACGTGCTGTGGGGCTTCATCTCGCGCCACGTGCAGGGCGTGACGCCTGCCACCCATCCCGAGCTCGACCGGCTGACGGGCTATGCGATCCGCTATTTCGACGATTTCGTGAAGCCGACGAAGACCTTTCGACCGGCCGACGAGATCGAGCGCGAAGCGCTGCTGGCTCTCGAAAAGGCTCTTGGCGACTTGCCGGCGGGCGCCAGCGGCGAGGCGATCCAGAACGCTTCGCTCAACGTGGCGCGCAAGATCGAACGCTACCAGGATCATTCCAAGCAGAGCCCGGAAGGCGGCCCCGGCGTTTCAGGCGCCTTCTTCCAGATGATTTATCAGGTGCTGATCGGCCAGGAACGCGGCCCACGCTTCGGATCCTTCGCCGCCCTCTACGGCGTCACCGAGACCCGCTCGCTCATTCAGAAGGCGTTGGCTGGTCAGCTGGCTTGAGGACGCCGCCATCCTCTTCCAGGATCGAGCCCGGCGCCTGAGGCGCCGGGGCGGGTGCGGCCGGCGCCGCCGAGATGCCGGCAAGGTTCGGCGCCGATCCGAAAATGCCTTTCTTCGCGCTTTGTGCTTTGTCACCCGCTTCCACATAGGGCCCGCCCTTGGCGGCGCGCGCCCAGCCGTTTTCGACCAGCCATTGACCGACATCCTGCTTGCCGATCCGGCACTCCGCCGCGATCCGGTCGCGACCACCTTCAGGCGGCACCGTGCAGATCACGGCGCGGCCGCGCAGGAAGGCGCGGAACGCCGTGCGGGCACGGACACCGCACGGCCAGGATTTGCCATCGGTGGTGCAGGTCTCGTCCTGCCCGACGACATCGATGCCGGAAACGGCGACCGAATAGCCTTTCGCCTCGATCAGGCCGGCGGCCGGGGCGACCGGCTGGAACAGCTTTGTGCCGTTCCAGTCGTCGGGCATCTTGGGCTTGGGCGGCACGGCGAGCGCCAGCTTGCTCAACGGCTCGCGCGGCTCGACCCGCTCGAGCTCTCCGGCGGGCAGTTCCGGCGGCGCGACGACCTGCGGATCGATCGCCCGCGAATGCGCCGCCGATTTTGGCGGCTGCGGAGCAGGTATGGCTGAGGTGGCAGGTTCTTCTGGTAGCGTCCCGGTGTTAGCCCGCGGGATCGTATCGGCGCCGGGATCGATCTGATCCACCGCAACAGTGCTTGCGCTGCCTTTCAGCGTGCGTCCGCCGGCAACGACCAGCGCCGCCATTACCGTAACCATCAGAACCGCCAGGACAAGATGAGGAGGTCGCACCCGTTGCACCTATTGGCTTGCCCAGACGATCCGCGCCACCCATTCGACCTCGCGCATGGGGATGTCGCGGTCCGGATGCTCCGGATTGAGCGAGACCAGCTCGATCGACTTGACGGTCTGGCGTTCGAGCACCTTGGCCATCACCTCGCCTGATGTGGTCTTGACGACGACGCGATCGCCCTTGCGGGTGGCGGCGCCCGGCTCGACGATGAGCACGTCACCGTTGCGGTAGAGCGGCAGCATGGAATCCCCTTGCACCTGCAGCGCATAGGAACTCTCGGTCGATTGCGCAGGCAATTCGACGAGATCCCAGCCCTGCCCGGCGGGAAAGCCGGCATCGTCGAAGAAGCCGCCGGCGCCTGCCTGGGCAAAGCCGAGCAACGGCACGGCGCGCCGGCTGGCGGGCGATGCGCCCCGGCCTTCGATCAGTCCCGTGAATTCGTCCAGCGAAGCGCCCGTGGCCTCGATGATCTTGGCCAGCGATTCGGTCGAAGGCCAGCGCGGCCGTCCGTCAGACGAGAGGCGTTTCGATTTGTTGAAGGCGGTCGAATCAAGTCCCGCGCGCCTTGCCAGACCCGAAGCCGAAAGCGAATAGCGCTCGGCAAGAGCATCGATGGCAGCCCAGATGCGGTCGTGCGAGAGCATGACGTGCTCTCCTTCGAAACAGGAAAAAATGCCTCTTCTTGTCTAACGCGCAACCGCTGCGTTGTCCACCAGTGTTGGCCGGCGGAACACGAACAAAACTGTGTGCCGCAACGACGGCACTATGTCACGGCCAAGGCTGCGGATAAGCTATCCGGCCAATGCGGCCATCGCCCTCGGCAGGCCCTTCTTGAGCTCGTCGACGTTCATCACCGGGATCAGCTCGACGGTGGCATTGAAGGCGAAGAAGAACCGCTCGGCGACATAGGGCATGTCCGAACTGTCCTTCACCTCGAGGAAAAGGTAGACCGTCCGCCAACCACCGTCAGCGGCAAAATAGGCAGCCTCCGGCTTGAGATCGGACAGGGTGTGCTCGATGAACTTGCCCATGCTGCGTTCTTGATCGCCTTGTTGCCTTCCTCGACCGGGATGGAAACTTTCAGCATCATACGCATGATGATTACTCCTCCGCTAACATTGCGTTAGCGGTAACTAATGTACCATCCGCGCCTGGCTTGGGAAAGTCGATCGAACCCTGCTCGCCGACGGGTTGATCAGCCGGACGATTTGGCCAGGCCGCGCAGTCCCTGGTGCGACGTCATGAAAATCCGTTCCGCCTCTGTCGGTGGCCGCGGGTTCACCGCACGGCCAAGCGCGGCGACTACCTCGTCAATGTCGAGGAAGCGGCGCGCCTGGCGGTCATAGACGCCGGCCGTCGTCAGGATCAGGGCGGCCGTCTCGCCATCGTCGAGGACGAAGCGGTGCTTGCCGATGACCTGGGTGCCTTCCCAGGTCTCGATCGAGGACACCACTTCGAAGCGGCGCCACAGCCGTATCTCGCGGGCGTAGACGGCCTGCAGCCCGCCCATCATCGGCGCCCAGCCATTCTTTCCTCGCCAGCGTGATGAGGCCGGCACGGACAAACAGATCGATGCGGCCAAGGTCGGCCAGCATCATGTAGCGCGCATTGTTGAGATGGATGTTGAAGTCGATGTCGGTCGGCAGGCAGCGAAAGGCCAGCCGGCCTTCGCCGCCCATGAGATAGGGACCACGCCTGCGCGCCGCGGCCAGCATGCGCGCCATGCGCGCCCAGACGTACATATGTCAGGCTGCCTGCTTCACATCGCCCTTCGCATGGCGATCGAAGCGTTCGTAGAAGGTCTCACCTTTCTCGGCCATGTCGATGAGCAGCTTGGGCGCCTTGAACTCGGCGCCATACTTCTTCTGCAGGCCCTTGGCGATCTTGAGGAATTGCTTGGTGCCGATCCCGTCAATATAGGACAGCGCGCCACCGGTATAGGGCGCGAAGCCGAAGGCCAGGATCGAGCCGACATCGGCCTCGCGCGGGTCGGTGACGATACCCTCTTCCATCACGCGTGCCGCTTCGAGCGCGATGGTGACCAGCAGGCGCTGCTGCAGCTCCTCATAGTCGACCTTCTCGGCCGCGAGCTGCGGATAGAGGTCCTTCAACCCCGGCCACAGCTTCTTCTTCGCGGGCTTGGCCGGATAGTCGTAAAAGCCCTTGCCGTTCTTGCGGCCGAGGCGGCCGTGGTCGTCGACCATGGTGTTGATCAGTGCCATCTGCCTGGGGTCGACGGCCTTGTCGCCGAGATCCCTGATGGTCTGCTTCATGATCTTCTGGGCAAGGTCGATGGCCGTCTCGTCGGTCAGCGCCAAGGGACCGACCGGCATGCCGGCGGCCTTCGCCGCATTCTCGATCATCGGCGCGGGCACGCCTTCGATCAGCATCTTGTAGGCTTCCGACATGTAGCGCAGCACGCAGCGGTTGACATAGAAGCCGCGCGTGTCGTTGACGACGATCGGCGTCTTCTTGATGGCGCGCACGAAGTCGATCGCGGTCGCCAGCGCCTTGTCGCCGGTCTTCTTGCCGAGGATGATCTCGACCAGCATCATCTTGTCGACCGGTGAGAAGAAGTGGATGCCGATGAAATTCTTCGGCCGCGCCGAATTCTTGGCCAGGCCTGTGATCGGAATGGTCGAGGTGTTAGAGGCAAAGATCGCCGACGACTTCAGCACGGCCTCCGCCTGTTCGGTGGCGTTCTTCTTGACGGCGGAATCCTCGAACACGGCTTCCACCACGAGATCGCAGCCGGCGAGGTCCGCATAGTCTGCCGTCGGCGTGATCAGCGACAGGAGCTTGTCCTTCTCCTCGGGCCTGGCGCGACCCTTCTTGACCTGATCCGAGATCAGGCTGTCGGAATGTGCCTTGCCCTTTGCGGCCGCCTCCACATCCCGGTCGAGCAGCACCACCGGAATGCCGGCCTTGGCGGTGACATAGGCGATGCCCGCGCCCATGAAGCCGGCGCCGAGGATACCGATCTTCTTGAACCTGGTGTCCGGCACGCCGGCCGGGCGGCGCGCGCCCTTGTTCAGCTCCTGCAGCGACACGAACAGCGAGCGGATCATCGCCGCCGCCTCCTTGCTCTGCATGATCTCGGTGAAATAGCGCTGCTCGATCCTGAGCGCAGTGTCGAAGGCCACCAGCAGGCCCTCATAGACGCATTTCAGGATCGCGGCGGCGGCCGGGTAATTGCCATGGGTCTCGCGGCGCAGGATGGCGATGGCCGGCGGCCACAGATTGGCGCCGGCCGCCGAATAGATCGGCCCGCCCGGCAGCTTGAAACCCTTCTCGTCCCACGGCGCCACCGGCTTGAGGCCGTTCCTGATCATCGCCTTCGCGGTCTCGATCAGCTTCGCCGGTTCGGCGATCTCGTGGATCAGGCCCATCGCCTTCGCCTTCTGCGGCGACAGGGTCTGGCCGGAGGTCAGCATCTGCAACGCCTGTTGCTGGTCGGTCAGCCGCGGCACGCGCTGGGTGCCGCCGGCACCGGGGAAGATGCCGATCTTGACCTCGGGGAGCGCCATCTTGACCTTGTCGGAGTCGGCGGCGACGCGGCCATGGCAGGCGAGCGACATTTCGAAGGCGCCGCCCATGCAGGTGCCGTTGATCGCCGAGACCCATGGCTTGCCGCAGGTTTCCAGCTTGCGGAACAGGCCGGTCATGATGCCGGCATTGTCGAACAGCGCCCTGGTCGCCTTTTCGACATCCCTGACCTTGTCAGTGGCGAAGCTGGTCAGCATCCTCTGCAGCAAGGTGATGTCGGCGCCACCGGAGAAAGTGTCCTTGCCGGAGGTGATCACCGCGCCTTTGATGGCGGCATCGCCGGCCACCTTGTCCACGATGGCGTTCAACTCGCGCATCACCTCTTCGGTGAAGACGTTCATCGAGCGGTCCGGGCTGTTCCAGGTGACCAGCGCGATGCCATCGGCGTCGATGTCGAGGGTGAAATTGGCGTAGCTCATCGTTCTCTCCCCGTCAGACGCGTTCGATGATGGTTGCGGTACCCATGCCGGCACCGATGCACAGTGTCACCAGCGCGGTGTTCAAGTCGCGGCGCTCGAGTTCGTCCAGCACCGTGCCGAAGATCATCGCGCCGGTGGCCCCGAGCGGATGGCCCATGGCGATGGCGCCGCCATTGACGTTGATCTTGTCGTGCGGGATCTCGAAAGCCTGCATGTAGCGCAGCACCACCGAGGCGAAGGCTTCATTGAGCTCGAACAGGTCGATGTCCGACAGCTTCATCTTGGCACGCTTCAACAGTTTCTCGGTGACGTCGACCGGGCCGGTCAGCATCAGCACCGGCTCGGAGCCGATGTTGGCGAAGGTGCGGATGCGGGCGCGGGGCTTGAGGCCCATCGCCTTACCGGCCTTCTTCGAGCCAAGCAGCACGGCCGCCGCGCCATCGACAATGCCGGACGAGTTGCCGGCGTGATGGACGTGGTTGACCTCCTCGATCTCGGGATGCTTCTGCACCGCCACCGCGTCGAAGCCGCCCATTTCGCCGGGCATGACAAAGGACGGATTGAGCGAGGCGAGCGACTGCATGTCGGTCGACGGCCGCATATGCTCGTCATGGTCGAGAATGGTCAGTCCATTCTGGTCCTTGATCGGTATGACCGCGTTCTTGAAGCGGCCATCGGCCCAGGATCTTGCGGCGCGCTTCTGGCTCTCGACCGCGTAGGCGTCGACGTCGTCGCGCGAGAAGCCGTATTTGGTGGCTATCAGGTCGGCCGAAATGCCTTGCGGCACGAACCAGCCGGGCAGGCCGACCGAAGGATCCATGAACCAGGCGCCGCCGGACATGCCCATGCCGACGCGCGACATCGATTCGACGCCGCCGGCGATGACGATTTCATCGGCGCCCTGCGCGATCTTGGCGGCGCCGAAATTGATGGCGTCCAATCCGGAGGCGCAGAAGCGCGAGATCTGCATGCCGGGTGCCTTGGTGTCGTAGCCGGCCTCGAAAGCGGCGGCACGCGGAATGACGGAGCCCGCCTCGCCGACCGGGTCGACGCAGCCGAAGATGATGTCGTCGACCGTGCCGGTGTCCAGCCCGTTGCGGTCGCGCAGTGCCTCGAGCGTCCTGGCGGCGAGCCGCACCGCCGGCACCTCGTGCAGCGATCCGTCCTTCTTGCCCTTGCCGCGCGGCGTGCGAACGGCGTCATAGACATAAGCTTCGGCCATTTTCATGCTCCTTGGGTTCGCTGAAGAGAGCTGCTCAGAGCGAGCGTCCGATCAGCAATTTCATGATCTCGTTGGTGCCGCCGTAGATGCGCTGGACGCGGGCGTCGCGGAACATGCGGGCGATCGGATATTCATTCATGTAGCCATAGCCGCCGTGCAATTGAAGGCATTCGTCGACGACTTTACCCTGCAGGTCGGAGAGCCAGTACTTGGCCATCGAGGCCGTTACCGGATCCAGCCCGCCATTGATGTGGCGGGTGACGCAGTCATTGTAGAAGACGCGGCCGATGGTGGCCTCTGTCTTCAATTCAGCCAGCTTGAACTGGGTGTTCTGGAAGTCGATGATCGCCTTGCCGAAGGCCCTGCGCTCCTTGACGTAGTCGATGGTCAGCGCCAGCGCCCGCTCGATCATGGCGATCGCCCCGGTGCCGATCTGCAGCCGCTCCTGCGGCAATTGCTGCATCAGCTGGACGAAGCCCTGTCCCTCTTCATGGCCGAGCAGGTTGGAGGTCGGCACACGCACGTCGTTGAAGAACAGCTCCGACGTGTCGTTGGCCTTCAGCCCGATCTTGTCGAGGTTGCGGCCGCGTTCGAACCCTTCGACCTCATCGGTCTCGATAACGATCAGCGAGGTGCCCTTGGCGCCTTTCTCCGGATCGGTCTTGGTGACGACGATGATGAAGTTCGCCAGCTGGCCGTTGGTGATGAAGGTCTTGGAGCCGTTGATCTTGTATTGGTTGCCGTCCTTCTCGGCACGGGTCTTGACACCCTGCAGGTCGGAACCGGCGCCAGGCTCGGTCATGGCAATGGCACCGATCAGTTCGCCGGTGGCGAGCTTGGGCAGCCATTTCTTCTTCTGCTCCTCCGAACCGTAATGGAGGATGTAAGGGGCGACGATCGAATTGTGCAGGCCGATGCCGAAACCATCGACGCCGACATGGCCGATCGCCTCGATGATGGCGCTCTCATGCGCGAAGGTGCCGCCCGAGCCGCCATATTCCTCCGGCATGGACGCGCAGAGCAGGCCGGCAGAACCTGCCTTCAGCCAGCTTTCGCGGTCGACCATCTCGTTCTTCTCGAACTCGTCGTAGCGCGGTGCGATCTCCTCCGACATGAAACGGATAGCCATGTCATAGAGCATGCCGACCTCGTCGGCCGCCCAGGCTGGCTTCGGCAAAGAGAGCACTTCGGCGGGATTTGTCGCCACGATTTCCTCCGCGTATCGACAGACAGACAGGCCAGCGAGGTTGAGTTTAGAACGCTTCCGCCGGCAGGGCCATCAGCGTATCGGCGCCGCTCGAAATCCGGGCGAGGTGGGCCGAGGTCTCCGGCATGATCCGTTCCATGAAGAAGCGCGCCGTCACGACCTTGTTGTCGTAGAACGCCCCGTTGTCTTCAAGGAAAGAGTGGGAACCGTTGGCGCCGGTCTTGCCCTGCGCCGCCTTGGCCATCCGCGCCCACATGTAGCCCAGCGCCACGAGGCCGAAGAGATGCATGTAGTCGGTCGAGGCCGCACCGGCATTGTCGGGCTTGGCCATGCCGTTCTGCAGCAGCCACATGGTCGCCGCCTGCAAATCGCTGAGGCCCTTCTTCAGACCCTTGGTGAACGGCGCCATCTTCTCGTCCGTGCGGTTTTCCTCGCAGAACTCGCCGACCTCCTTGAAGAAGGCCTGTATGGCGCGGCCGCCGTTCAAGCCGAGCTTGCGGCCGACGAGGTCGAGCGCCTGGATGCCGTTGGCTCCCTCATAGATCATGGCGATGCGGGCATCGCGCACGAACTGGCTCATGCCGTGCTCTTCGATGTAGCCGTGGCCGCCGAACACCTGCTGCGCCATCACGGCGTGGTCGAACCCCTTGTCGGTCAGCACGCCCTTGACCACCGGCGTCATCAGGCCGGTGTAGTCGTCGGCCGCCTGGCGGTCCTTGTCGTCGGCGGAGCGGTGCGCGATGTCGGACTTGATCGCGGTCCACAGCGCCAGCGCGCGGCCGGCCTCGTTGAAAGCCTTCATGGTCATCAGCGAGCGGCGGATGTCGGGATGGACGATGATCGGGTCGGCCTTCTTCTCCGGCGCCTTAGGGCCTGACAGCGAGCGGCCCTGCAAACGGTCCTTGGCGTAGGCGACGGCGTTCTGGTAGGCGATCTCCGACAGCGACAGCCCCTGCAGGCCGACGCCGAGCCGCGCCTCGTTCATCATCGTGAACATCGCCTTCAGGCCGCCATTGGCCTCGCCCAGCAGAGTGCCTTCAGCCTCGTCATAGTTCATGACGCAGGTCGAATTGCCGTGGATGCCCATCTTCTCCTCGATGGAACCGCAGGAAACGGTGTTCCTTGCCCCCGGATTGCCCGACGCATCGAGCTTGAACTTCGGCACGATGAACAGCGAGATTCCCTTGACGCCTTCGGGGGCGCCTTCGATACGGGCCAGCACCAGATGGACGATGTTGTCCGACATGTCGTGCTCACCGGCCGAGATGAAAATCTTCTGGCCTGAAATCTTGTAGGTGCCATCGCCGTTCGGCACTGCCTTGGTGCGCAGCAGGCCGAGATCGGTGCCGCAATGCGGCTCGGTCAGGTTCATGGTGCCGGTCCAGGTGCCCTCGACCATCCTGGGCAGCCAGGTCGCCTTCTGCTCGTCGGTGCCGTGGGTGATGATGGCCGCGATCGCACCCTGGGTCAGGCCGGGATACATCATCAACGACATGTTGGCCGACACCATGTATTCGGCCACCGCCGTGTGAACGGCATAGGGCAGGCCCTGGCCGCCGAACTCGACCGGAGCCGCCAGGCCCATCCAGCCGCCTTCGCGATACTGGTCGAACGCTTCCTTGAAGCCCCTAGGCGTGGTCACCGAGCCGTCGTCGTGGCGCACGCAGCCTTCCATGTCGCCGACACGGTTGAGCGGATGCATGACGTTCTCGGCGAGCTTGGCCCCTTCGGCGAGAATTGCCTCCAGTATGTCGGGCGTTGCGTCGGCGAATCCGGCAAGGTTCGAATAGCGCTGGTAGCCCAGCACCTCGTTGAGCACGAACAGCGTGTCCTGGACCGGGGCCCTGTAGATCGGCATGCTTTCCTCCACCATGCGGATAAAGGCCCCGAAATCAAGCCGTGCGCGGCAAGCGGGCCAATGTCGAAGTTGGCAATAGCAAATATTGACGTTTGCGTAAACGTCAATATTTCGATGCGACAAGATTCCGTGGCCACGCGCGCGGAGCCTAGCGTTGCGGCATTGCGCAAGTCAGCGCGAAACAGCAGGCCATGACAGCGAAAAGCCGCGCGGCACGGCCACGCGGCTTTGATGGTGAAGGTCCGACAGTGTCGGAGAGTGGCTTAGCTGGCGACGCTCGCCTGCGGCGTCGAACGCTCGGCCAACATCTGGCGCACCGCCGACATCGAGCCGCCGAGCTCATTGATGGCGTCGTCGATCAGTGCCCGCTGCTTCTGCAGGCGAGCGAGCTGCTTCTCCGACTTGTCCAGCGCCAGCCGCAACTGCTTGGTGTTGGAACCTTTCGGATCGTAAAGGTCCATCATCTGCTTGACGTCGCGCAGCGAGAACCCAACCTTGCGGCCGAGCAGGATCAGCTTCAGCCTGGCCTTGTCGCGGCGCGTATAGAGACGGGTCGAACCGTCGCGCTGCGGGTGGAGCAGGCCTTTGTCTTCGTAGAAGCGCAGCGTGCGCAGTGTCACGCCGTACTTTTTGGCCATTTCGCCGATGCGGGAGAGATCCTCGCCGACTTCGACGGATGCATTATTGGTATTGGCCGCGGTCTCGCCGGCCGAGATAAGTTTCATGGTCACTGGCTTCCCCGTCTGGTGGCGTCGCGGTCCCGGACCATGCGTCGCCTGACTGGAAGCGGGGGCCTGCTTCCAGCCGTGGTTTCAACAAACAAATCGCAAAACAGCACAGTTGATGCGCCATTTACGTTTACGTCAATTCTATACCGATAGCCGCCTCATGACGCAAGGGCGTTCTGAGAACCGTGCTTTATGCCGCACCGGAAATCGCGACCGCCAACTTCCTTGCAACTTCTTAAGCTTGGTTAACGCGTTGTTTACCACGTTGGGCGAAATGTGCGCGTGTCGGCTATCCGTGGTTATCCTGTATCGAATTTTCACGGTTTTTCGGAGCGCGGGGTGAAACCCGGGAAGCTTGTCTTCCACCGTGGCATGGAAGCGCGGTCGCCTCGTTCCGGCAGGGACTTGGGGAGCTGGTCGCAAGCCGGCCAATCTGAAAGACGGACGCACCGATGAACAGCAAGCGGTCCTACCTCGATACACTCAATGCCGGCAGGCAGCGCAAGCCGCAGACAACGCTCGAGCAGCTGAACCGCTCGCTGGAGACCCTGGAACAGCGCCTGGGGCAGACGCGTGAGGACGCGACGGCACGGCCCGTTCCTCGCCAATATGGCGCCGACCCGCGTTACCCCGCCGCCGAACCGCGTTATCCCGCCGCGCAACCGACGGCCCAGCAGCGCTGGTATGAGGATCCGCAGCCGGCACCGCGTGCGCACAACTCGGCGCCCTCGCCTGCCTTCGACCAGAATTACCAGGCAATCGCGCGCGACATCGACCGCGTGCGCGGCCAGGAAGACAGCGTCGCCATGGTCGGCAAGATCGCGGGCGAGCTGCGCGGCATGCGCGAGGAACTGCGCCACCAGGTGACTTCAGGCCTGCAGCGCGAATTCGACGCGCTGCGCAAGGACATCGACCGCGCCTTCCAGGCGAGCGCCAAGCCCGGCGCGACAGGCAAGGGCAGCGCCGAACTCGGCGTGGAATTCGAGCGGCTGTCCGGCGCCATCAAATCGCTGTCGGAGAAGAGTGACGACAGGGGCGTCAACCTGCTGCGACTGGAACTCGAGCAGGTCAAAGCCGCGCTCGACACGCTGGCGCGCGAGGAGAGCGTCCAGAAGGTCGACCGCCGCTGGGACGATTTCGATCGCCGCTGGACTGCCTTCGAGGATCGCGTCGACGCTGATCAGCGCAAGCGCTCCGACGATCCCGCCCTTGCGGCCCTGACCGATCGGCTGGAGCAGATCAGCAACGCCGTCAACAACCTGCCGGAATCGCTGTCGCTGCGTTCGCTGGAGGAAAAGGTCCGCACACTGGCTGGGGCGGTCGACCATTTCGCCAACCAGCAGGACAATCGCGGCGGCGGCACGCTGGCCATGATCGACGAGCGGCTGGACGAGATTTCTCGCGCCATCGTAGCCTCGACAGTCGCCGCACAGGCCAATTCAATCGACCACGAAGCCTTCGAGCGCATCGAGAAGCGGATCGACTCGCTCGCTCAGCAGATCGAGGAAGTGGCGCAGGACCGTCCCGGCAATGTCGTGGTCGACCGGTTGAACACGCTGTCGAGCCGGGTCGATGACCTCGCCGGCCGCGCCAACCTGCCCGAGCAGGCGATGGAACGGCTCGCAAAGCAGATCGCGCTGATCGCCGACACGATCGATCAGGCGCCGGCCATGCCCGACGCCGACTACATCTTCCAGGGGCTTGAGCAGCGTTTCGACGTGCTGTCCGGCATGATGGAGCGTCGCCAGGGCGACGCCATCGAACAGGGCAACATGCTGTTTCGCGATCTCGAGCGCCGGCTGGACGAGGTTGCCGACCGGCTGGATCAGCGCAGCATGGCGCAGGTCGACAGCGCCGGCATCATGGACGCCATCGACGCCCGCTTCACAGCACTGGCCAAGCGCATGGAAACGCGCGCTCCCGATCCCGCCGGCGAGGCGGCGATCCGCGGGCTGGAAAGCCGGCTCGAGGACATTTCAAGCCGGCTGGACGCTTCGGCGGCCCAAGTGGCCGGCATCGATCCGGCGCTGATCCGCAGCCTGGAGGCGCAGGTCGCCGGCCTGTCGGCGCATCTTTCCAAGCCCAGCACGCCGCTGCCGGATTTCGAGGACATCAGCCCGCGCCTCAACGAAATCGAAAAAGCGCTGGCCGGGACCCGCGATTCCATCCTCGGTGCCGCACGCGAGGCGGCTGAGAACGCGGTGCGCTCGCTGGCCGGAACGAGCACCAATACAGCCGCGGTATCTGGCCTCGCCCAGGACCTGAAGACGCTGGAGACATTGACGCGGCGTTCCGACGAGCGCAATTCGCGCACCTTCGAGGCCATTCACGATACATTGCTCAAGATCGTCGACAGGCTGGGTTCGCTGGAAACCAGCGATCCGTCCGAAGCGGTAAGCGAACTCCTCGATGCGGCTCCGACTGAACCGAGCGGCTGGCGCGGCGCACGGCGGCCCAAGATGGCCGTGAACGCACCGTCGATGACAATGGACGAGCCGCAGCCGCTGACCGGCATGGCCGATCTGGACGCGCGTGCCACGGCCATATTGCGCGCCGAGCCCGGCGAGCCGGCACTGCACGTTGAAACGGGCTTGTCTGCCCGGCCGGGCGCGCGCTCACCCGCGGAAGCAGCAGCCGCCGCCGCGATGGCCGCACTCGGTTCCGACGCCACCGCCGGAAAGGACCAGCCTGCTGGCCGCAGGTCGATGTTCGGCGGGCTGGCGCGCGCCTTCAAGGGCAAGAAGCCTGCGGATGTTCCGCCGCTGGCCGGCTCGGCGCCGAGCGCCGATGTCCCGAGTGTCGATCTCGACGAGCCGCTCGACCCGAGAGTCGCCAACCGCCCGCTGGAGCCCGGCTCCGGCGCGCCCGACCTCAATGCCATCATGAAGCGCGTGCGCGATGAGCGCGGACAACCGGCAAAGCCCGGCGACAGCGACGCGGCGAAGTCGGATTTCATCGCCGCTGCCCGGCGCGCGGCGCAGGCGGCCGCGGCCGAAGCCGACGCCCTGAAGCGCCAGTCGACGATGAAAGGCCCGGTCAAGGCGCTCAGGATAGGCGACCTGCTCAAGGCGCGGCGCAAGCCGATCCTGATGGCTGCGGCAGCGATCATGCTGGCGCTTGCCGGCCTGCAGCTTGGCAAGGCGTTTCTTTCGGATCCCGCCCAGGTGGCAAATAACGACACGGCCCCGATCGTCGCCTCGCAGCCGGTGAAGACGGCATCTGTCGATACCGCCAGCCAGCCGAAGACCGGAATCCAGCCGGCGGCGACAGATATCGCGCCGGCCCCTGCCGTCAGGCAGGCCGAACAATCCGCGCCGGCAAGCAAGGACGACATGACGGCGCAGACCGTCATGGCCATGCCGTCCGATACGGACGCGATGCCGGACACCGCATCCGCCGCCAGGCCCGCTCCGGCGCCGGTTGCGCCGGCCGTGCCTTCCGGCCCGAGCACAGCCGCTCCCGACGCGATGGCTTCGGCCGCGCCGGCGCCGGTTGCCCCGATGACCGCTGCTCCTACCATGACGGATCCGGCACCCGCCGCCATCGCCAGCGGTACGCAGGCGGATGCCGATGCCCAACCGGCCCCTGCCGCGCCAGTCGCGACCGAGGCAACGGCCAACGACACGACTGGCGCCGTTGCGCCCATGGACAAGGCGCCGGCGACAGCCACGACCAAGTTCGACATCCCGGCAGATGCCGGCCCGGCCGCCTTGCGTGACGCCGCCGCCGGTGGCGACGCCAAGGCACTGTTCGAGGTCGGCTCCCGCTACGCCGAGTCGCGCGGCGTCAAGGAAGACATGGCTGTGGCCGCCAGATGGTATGAGAAGTCGGCGGAACTCGGCTTCGCGCCGGCCGAATACCGCATCGGCAATTTCTACGAGAAGGGCATCGGCGTCGCGCGCGACATCAAGAAGTCGAAGACCTGGTACCAGCTCGCTGCCGCGCAGGGCAACGCCAGCGCCATGCACAATCTGGCGGTGCTGTTCGCCATGGCCGCCGATGGCGTGACCGACAATCAATCGGCCGCGCACTGGTTCCAGGAGGCCGCCGACCTCGGCGTCAAAGACAGCCAGTTCAATCTCGGCATCCTCGCCGCCAAGGGCGTCGGCATGAAGCAGAACCTGGAAGAATCCTACAAATGGTTCGCGCTCGTCGCCAAGACCGGTGACAAGGATGCCGCGTCCAAGCGCGACGAGATCGCCAATGCGCTGCGGCCCGAGCAGCTCGAGCGGGCGCGCGCAGCGACAGAATTGTGGAAGGCCAAGCCGCTCAACGCCACAGCCAATTCGGTGGACATTCCTGAATCCTGGCAGGAAGGCACGCCGCAGACGACCGCCGGCATCGACATGAAGAAGGCGGTCAAGAACATCCAGCTCATCCTCAACAAGAACGGCTATGACGCCGGCGGTGCCGACGGCGTGATGGGCGGGAAGACCAAGAACGCGATCATCGCTTTCCAGACCGCCAACAAGCTGCCGGCGACCGGCGCGGTCGACGAGAAACTGGTTAAGGCATTGCTGGCGCGCAAATAACGGCAGAAGCGTCGTTTCCACGACGCCCTCGCCATATATTTGCCTGTTAACTGATTGAGTTGTCTTTTTGTTTCGGCGCGGTGGCGGGATTTGATCCCGCTGCCGCGTCGTCGCAAGAGAAAATTGGCTTTTCGATGCGATACTGTCCGCAACGGCTTTATTCGCCGACAGGCAAACTGATCGAGACTGACGGGTGGGCATCTATCTCCCGATCGCGGAAATTTCCGTCAACGTCTTCGTGCTGCTGGCCATGGGCGCCGCGGTGGGCTTTCTGTCGGGCATGTTCGGGGTGGGCGGCGGCTTCCTCATCACACCGCTCTTGATCTTCTACAACATCCCCCCGGCGATCGCGGTCGCCACCGGCGCCAACCAAGTCATCGCTTCTTCCGTCTCCGGCGTCCTTTCGCACATGAAGCGAGGCACACTCGACTTCAAGCTCGGCGGCGTGCTCCTGGCCGGCGGCATCGTCGGGTCCACCGCCGGCATCTACGTGTTCGGCTTCCTGCGCAGGCTCGGCCAGCTCGACCTGTTCATCTCGCTGCTCTACGTCGTGCTGCTCGGCACCGTCGGCGGGCTGATGCTGGTCGAAAGCATCAACGCGCTGCGCGCCACGCGCAGCGGGGCGGCACCGGTGCTGAAGAAATCCGGCCAGCACAACTGGATCCACCGCCTGCCGCTGAAGATGCGCTTCCGCGCGTCGAAACTGTTCGTCAGCGTCATTCCGGTGCTCGGGCTTGGCGCCGGTATCGGCTTCCTGTCGTCGATCATGGGCGTCGGCGGCGGCTTCATCATGGTGCCAGCGCTGATCTATCTGTTGAAAGTGCCGACCAACGTCGTCATCGGCACCTCGCTGTTCCAGATCATCTTCACCTCCGCCTACACGACGCTGGTTCACGCCACCACCAACCAGACCGTCGATGTGATGCTGGCCTTCCTCTTGATGGCCGGCGGCGTGGCCGGGGCACAATATGGCGCCAAGGCCGGCCAGCGGCTGCGCGGCGAGCAATTGAGAGCCCTGCTGGCGCTGCTGGTGCTGGCGGTGGCGATCCGGCTCGCTACCGATCTGTTCGTCACGCCACCCAACCTTTATTCGCTGTCCGGCGCGGGCCTCAACTGATGAATGGCCCGAAAGCGCTCGCAACCGTCGCTCTCCTGTCCCTGACCGCCGCCGCGCCGGCGAAGGCGCAAACGCCGCTGACGGAAGGCATCCAGATCGGCCTCTCCACCGACGCGGTGTCGATCACCGCCGGTTTTTCCGGCGCCGATCTGACCATTTTCGGTTCGCTGGAAAATCCCGACCCGCTGGTGGCACGCCAGGGCCGTTACGACGTGATCGTCGTGCTCGAAGGGCCACCAAAACCGGTGGTGGTGCGCCGCAAGGACCGAGTGCTGGGCGTCTGGGTCAATCTGGATTCCGAGAGCTTCGAGAACGTGCCGGTGTCTTATTCGGTGGCGACGACGCGGCCGCTGCAGGACATCACCGAACCCAACAGCTACAAGCAACTGTCGCTCGGCGCCTCCAACCTTTACATGCAGCCCGCCGATGCCGGTGACAGTCCGGCGACGATCGAGGAATTCACGGCGGCACTGCGCGAGCGCAAGGCCGCCGCCGGCCTCTACAGCGAGAATGTCGGCGGCGTGCAATTCCTGTCGCAGAACCTGTTTCGCGCCACCGTCAGACTGGCGCCGAATGTGTCGGTCGGCACGCACAGGGCGCGCGCGTTCCTATTCAAGAGCGGCCTCTTCGTGAAGGAGAGTTCGGCGCAACTCGAAATCCGCAAATCGGGCTTCGAACAATCGATCTTCCGCGTCGCCCACGACTATTCGTTCCTCTACGGCGTGTTCGCCATATCGCTGGCCATGGTGACGGGCTGGCTCGGCCGGCTGGTGTTCCGCAAAGATTGATGCCGCGGGAAAAGAGGGGTTCCCCTTTTCCCAGCCATGCGATAAACCGCCGCCTCCCAGCCCAGGGGCAAACACGCACATACAATTTCGCAAGAGCGGTCCGGGATGACAGCGCGATACGCCGCCGCTGTTTTGCCGCCGTGAAACAATGACAGGAGGCTGCAATGCATCAGGCATTCGGCGGCATCGACTTCGGCACGTCCAATTCCACGGTGGGCGTGATCCGGAACGGCAAGGCGCGGCTGGTCCCGCTGGAGGGCGAACAATCCACTTTGCCAAGTGCCGTGTTCTTCAACTTCGAGGACGGCCACACCTATTTCGGCCGTCGCGCGATCGGCGATTATACCGACAGCATCGAAGGCCGCCTGATGCGCTCTTTGAAGAGCGTGCTCGGCAGTTCGCTCGCCCACGAGAAGACGCGTATCAAGGCGCGCCAGATCGGCTTCATCGACATTATCGGCCTGTTCATCGGTCATCTGAGGACGCGGCTGGAGGCGGACGCCGGCGGCGTGGTGGAGAGCGTGGTGCTCGGCCGCCCGGTGCAGTTCGTCGATGACGATGCGCAAGCCGACGCGGAGGCGCAAGGCGAACTCGAGAAGGCTGCCCGTGCCCAGGGCTTCAAGCATATCGCCTTCCAGTTCGAGCCGATCGCGGCGGCGCTCGACTACGAGCAGAAGGTGACGCGCGAGGAACTGGCGCTGATCATCGACATGGGCGGCGGCACCTCGGACTTCTCGATCGTGCGGGTCTCGCCGGAGCGCTCGCGATCGACCGACCGCAAGGACGACATCCTGGCCAGCCGCGGCATCCATATCGGCGGTACCGATTTCGACCGGTTGCTGAGCATCGCCCATGTCATGCCGCAGCTCGGCTACCTCTCCGCGACCAAGGACGGCAAACGCAATCTGCCGGCCAGCTACTTCATCGATCTCGCCACATGGCAGCGGATCAACCTGGTCTACACCGCCAAGGCGATGACGCATCTGCGCCAGATCCGCTACGAGGCCGTGCGCGCCGACCTGGTCGACCGTTTCATCCACATCGTCGAGCACCGCTACGGGCACGCTCTGGCGGCACTGGTCGAGAAAGCCAAGATAGAGCTGACCGACAGGTCATCGGCCGACGTGGCGGTGAAGCTGCCGGACGTGGCATTCGCCGCCGGGATCACGCGCGAGGGGCTGGAGGCCACGATCGCGCGGGATATCGAGCGGGTCACCGAAACGGTGGCGCAGACCATCCGCGACGCCGGAGTCAAGCCGTCCGATATCACCGCGGTGTTCCTGACCGGCGGATCGACGGCGATTCCGCTGGCAAGGCGGGAAATCCTGTCACTGGTGCCGCAGGCTTCCGTCATCGACGGCGATATGTTCGGATCGGTCGGGCTTGGCCTGGCGCTCGACGCGCAGCGGAAGTTCGGCTGATCCTACCCTGACCCGTTCATCTCCGCGGCCAGATGCGCCTTCAGCGCCATCTGGGCCAGGCTTGCCTGACGGTCGCGATGGGTGATCATGGCGAAGTCGCGCTTCGGCAATTCGATCGGCACGGCTCTCAGGCTCCCCTCGGCGACCGCGCGCCCGACGACGAGCTCCGAAATGATGGTCGCGCCGGCGCCGGCCTCGACGGCCTGACGAACCGCCTCGTTGCTGGGCAGCACCAGGAATATCCTGAGGTCAGCAAGCGAAATCCCCTCGCGGCGCGCCAGGTCCTCCAGCACCTCGCGTGTGCCGGAGCCGCCCTCGCGGATGATCCAGCGCAGGCCGGTGATGTCGGGGCGGCCCGGCGCGATTTCGACGATCTTGGGATGAGAGCTGGCAACGACCAGCATCAACCGGTCGGTATCGACCTTGGCGCGGCGCAATATGTCGGATTCGGTGCGCCCTTCGACCAGGCCGAGATCGGCGGTTCCATCGAGCACGCTGGCCTCGACCTGCCTTGTGTTGCCGATGGTGACGCTAAGCCTGACGGCCGGATGCGCCTCGTGGAAGGAGGCCAGCCGGCGCGGCAGCCAATAGCTGGCGATGGTCAGGCTGGCGGCGATGGAGAGGCTGCCGGCGACCGTCTGCGAAACATGCTCCAGCACATTGCGGGCGGCGGCGGCCCGCTCCAGCACGGCCTTGGCTTCGGGCAGGAACCGGTGGCCGGTCTGGGCCAGCTCTATGTTGCGGCCGACGCGGTTGAACAGATGGACACCGTGCTGCTCTTCCAGCGTGCGAATGGCCGCCGACGCGGCCGATTGGGAGATGCCCAGGAGTTCGGCCGCCTTGGTCATGTGGCCGCGCTCGGCGACGGCGACGAAAATGCGCAACTGGTCCAGGGTCATGCGCGCATTAAGAACCAATATCGATCGAATTTACAAGAACAACTGATTAGACGGATCGATAGCTTTATTCTACTTTTTCGGAAGAAGTTAGAAAAAATTCGCCGGTGGATCGCGAAGGATAAAATGATCGGGCGGTTCAGATCCCTGCTTGCGCATTGGACCCGCGGCATCCGACGGCGGTTGGCCGGTGATCGATACCACCCGGAAGAGCATTACATGCGCGGCCCCGGGCCGAAGACGCGAGCCAAATCCGCCGGCCGCGCGAGCAGCACGGGATCATGATGCAAGGACCGCCGCGCGGCGCCAATTCAGCCCCTTCGCAACGCCAGCTTGCCGACACGCGGGCGCCCCATGAGGGCGATGGCGTCGACACCTCGCCTGACGTTTCCGACAGCATCGCCAAGACGACCTGCTACATGTGTGCCTGCCGCTGCGGCATCGACGTGCATATCAAGGATGGCAAGATCCGCTACATCAACGGCAACAAGGATCATCCGGTCAATCGCGGCGTGATCTGCGGCAAGGGCAGCTCCGGCATCATGCAGCACTACAGCCCGGCCCGGCTGAAGAAGCCCTTGCTGCGCACCGGCCCACGCGGCTCGGGCGAGTTCCGCGAGATCGAGTGGGAGGAAGCCTTCTCGATCGCCACCGAGCGGCTGTCGAATATCCGCCGCACCGAGCCTAAAAAACTCGCCTTCTTCACCGGGCGTGACCAGTCGCAATCCTTGACAGGCTGGTGGGCGAGCCAGTTCGGCACGCCTAACTTCGCAGCCCATGGCGGCTTTTGTTCGGTGAACATGGCGGCCGGAGGCCTTTACACGATCGGCGGCTCGTTCTGGGAGTTCGGCGAGCCCGATTGGGACAACACGAAATACTTCATGCTGTTCGGCGTCGCCGAGGACCATGACTCCAACCCGATCAAGATCGGGCTGGGCAAGCTCAAGGCGCGCGGCGCCAAGGTGGTCTCGATCAATCCGTGCCGGACCGGCTACAATGCGATCGCCGACGACTGGATCGGCATCCGGCCCGGCACCGACGGCCTGTTCGTGTTCGCGCTGATCCACGAACTCTTGAAGGCCGGCCGCGTCGATCTCGATTATCTGCTCCGCTACACCAACGCGCATGTGCTCGTCATCCAGGAGCCTGGCGCGGCCGATGACGGGCTGTTCGTGCGCGACAGCGACGGCAATCCGCTGGCATGGGACAGAGTGGCGAAACGTCCTGTGAGCGCTATCGATGCCGACGCCAAACCGGCACTGACCGGCAGCTGCGATGTCGGTGGCCGCCGCTGCGTGCCGGTATTCCAGCTCATTGCGGACCGCTATCTCGACGAGAGCTACGCGCCCGATGCGGTCGCGGAGCGTTGCGGCATCTCCGCCGGAACGATCCGCCGGATCGCCGCCGAACTGGCCCACGTCGCCTTCGAACAGGCAATCGAATTGCCGGTCGCGTGGACCGACTGGGCGGGGCGCCGGCATGGGACGATCAAGGGACGCCCCGTTTCGATGCACGCGATGCGCGGCATCTCGGCCCATTCCAACGGCTTTCATACATGCCGCGCCATCCACCTGCTGCAGGTTCTGCTGGGTACGGTGGACGTGCCGGGCGGCTTCCGATTCAAGCCGCCCTACCCCAGGTCGGCGCCGCCGGGCCCGAAGCCCTGCGGCAAGGAGGTGAGGCCGATGACGCCGCTCGACGGCATGCCGCTCGGTTTCGTCTGCGGACCCGACGATCTGCTGGTCGACGAAGCGGGCACGCCGCTGCGCATCGACAAAGCGTATTCCTGGGATTCGCCGCTGGCGGCGCACGGTTTGATGCACACCGTCATCCGCAACGCCTGGGCCGGTGATCCCTACAAGATCGACACGCTGATGATGTATATGTCGAACATGGCCTGGAATTCCTCGATGAACACCGTCGGGACCATGGCCATGCTCACGGATCATGATGAAGCGGGCAACTACAGGATCCCCTTCATCATCTATTCCGACGCCTACTACTCCGAGACCGTGCCGTTCGCCGACCTCGTCCTGCCCGACACCACCTATCTCGAGCGTCATGACTGCATCAGCCTGCTCGACCGGCCTATCAGCCATGCCGACGGACCGGGCGACGCCATCCGCCATCCGGTCGTCGAGCCCGACCGCGACGTCAGACCGTTCCAGTCGGTGCTGATCGAACTCGGCGCGCGGCTTGGCTTACCCGGCTTCGTCGAAAACGATGGCTCGGCGAAGTACCGCGACTACGCCGACTACATCGTCAATCATGAACGCACGCCCGGCATCGGCCCGCTCGCCGGCTGGCGCGGCAAGGATGAAACCTCGATCGGCAAGGGCGACGTCAACCCCAACCAGTTGCAACGTTACATCGACAATGGCGGTTTCTGGCACCACGACTTCGCCGACGACCAGCGCTACTACAAGATGGCCAACCGCTCCTATCTCGATTTCGCGGTGCAACTGGGCTTCATCCCCAAGGCCGAGCCGATCGTCTTCCAGCTCTATTCCGAACCGATGCAACGTTTTCGGCTGGCCGCGCGCGGCCATGGTCGGGTGGTGCCGCCGCAGACGCAGCGCGAGCGCGTCGAGACCTACATGGACCCGCTGCCGTTCTGGCACATGCCATTCGAGGAAGCGGCCGTCGACCTTGGAAAATATCCGCTGCACGCGCTGACGCAGCGGCCGATGCACATGTACCATTCCTGGGGTTCGCAAAACGCGTGGTTGCGGCAGATCACCAGCCAGAACCGGCTGTTCGTACATCACCGGACCGCAGCCGCCCTCGGCCTCGCCGATGACGACTGGGTGTGGATCGAGAGCATCAACGGCAAGGTGAAGGGGCAGATCAAGCTGGTCGACGGGGTGAACGAAAGCACGGTCTGGACCTGGAACGCGATCGGCAAAAGGCGCGGCACCTGGGGGCTGAAGGACGATGCCGCCGAGAGCAATCGCGGCTTCCTGCTCAACCACATCATCGGTGACCAGACTTCTGCTGACGCCAGCGGCAAGCGCTATTCGAATTCCGATCCGGTCACGGGACAAGCTGCGTGGTTCGATCTGCGCGTCCGCATCGTCAAATGCGCGGCTGAAGAGGCCGGCTTCACCGAACCGCAATTCGAGCGTTTCCACCAGCCACCGCACTTCGAGCCCTCGCCGGACAAGCTCACTTTCGGCGCCGGGTTCCGGCAGGCAAGAGAGGCGGCCGAATGACCTGTCTTCCAAATCCAGGCGGCAAGAAGCTTGGCCTCGTCATCGACCTCGACACCTGTGTTGGGTGCCAGGCCTGCGTCACCGCCTGCAAGGAGTGGAATGCCGGCGGCCACATGGCGCCGCTGACCGACATCGACCCCTATGGCGGCCATGCCGACGGGGTCTGGTTCAACCGCGTGCACAGTTACGAGCACATCACCGAGATGGGGGGGCGCACGGTGAACTTCCCGCGCTCCTGCCTGCATTGCGAGACGCCGGCCTGCGTCACCGTCTGCCCGACGGGCGCCTCCTACAAGCGGGCCTCCGATGGCATCGTACTGATCGACGAGGACAAGTGCATCGGCTGCAAATTGTGCAGCTGGGCTTGCCCCTACGGCGCGCGCGAATTCGACACGGATGTCGGCGTGATGAAGAAATGCACGCTCTGCGTCGACCGCATCTACAACGACAATCTGGCCGAAGGGGACCGCGTGCCGGCCTGCGTCGCCGCCTGCCCGACCAGCGCCCGGCATTTCGGCGACCTCGGCGATCCCCAATCCCCGGTTTCGCAACTGGTGGCGGAGCGCGGCGGTGTCGACCTGATGCCGGAACTCGGCTACCGCCCGACCAACAAATACCTGCCGCCGCGCGCTCACACACAGCGCGCCGCATCGGTAGCCGCTCCCGCGCTGGAGCCGGTACGGGCCGAGGGCGGTTTCCTTGGCTGGGTCGACCGCATGCTTTCGAGCTGACCGTCCATGCATCCAGCTTTTTCGGTCGTTTTCTTCACCACCGCCACGGGTGCCGGCTATGGGCTGCTCGCGCTGCTCGGCGTGCTCGGCCCGCTCGGCTTCATCGCACCCGATTTCTGGCTGGGCTTCGTCGGCATGGGGCTGGCGCTCGGCCTGATCGCCGCCGGCCTGTTGTCGTCGACCGGCCATCTCGGCAGGCCCGAACGTGCCTGGCGGGCGTTCTCGCAATGGCGCAGTTCATGGCTGTCGCGCGAAGGCGTCGCTTCGGTCACCACCTTCATTCCCGCAGGCCTTTTCGGCATGGGCTGGATCTTCCTTGGCCGCCTCGATGGCTGGGTGGCGGCCGCAGGCGTTCTGGCGACCATTGGCGCCATTGTCACGGTCTGCATGACCGGCATGACCTATGCCTCGCTGAAGCCGATTGCGCAGTGGCACAGCCCCTACACCTTGCCCGGCTATCTCATCTTCTCGGCGATGAGCGGCAGTGTGCTTGTCAACGCCCTGCTGCAAGGCTTTGCGCTCGGCTCAACGATCCCGCTTGCAGCTTCCGTACTGCTCACCCTGCTTGGCTGGGGCTGGAAGCTGGCGACCTGGCGTTACAACGACCAGCTTGAAATCCAGACCAATGCCAACACCGCGACTGGGCTCGTCGGCGGCACTGTACGATCCCTGGAATGGCCGCATACCGAGGAAAACTACCTGCTCAAGGAAATGGGCTTCCGCATCGCGCGCAAGCACAGCGCGAAGTTGCGCCGGGTCACGCAGGCGCTGGCCTTCGGTTTGCCAATCCTGCTGCTGATCGCCGCCTTCGCCTTGCCGTGGCCGTTTGCGGCGGTGTCGTCGGCGCTCGCCGCGATCGTCCAGTTCGCCGGCATGCTGGTCGAACGCTGGCTGTTCTTCGCCGAAGCCAAGCACACGGTCATGCTCTATTACGGGCGATAGAGGGTAAGACGCTGGGCCAAGCATAATCTTGATCCGAACCCGGAAATGAAAAACGTGACAGAATGCCCAAGCGTGCCGGCTGGTTGGCGGATAGCCGCGAATCCCAACATTGACTTGGGCTGGGACTTCAATGATTTTGTTGTCGTTCGATAGCGTCGTCGCAGGACCAACATTAGGAGATCAAGTGACGAACTCCACTGCTGCCTCTAGTTCAGCATCACTGTTCCCATGGGCGTTTTGCTTTGCCTGGATCTTGGTTTTTTTTACCTCACAATTCTTTGGCAGGCGGCGTCGAAGCCGACGCCGCCTTTGAAGCGAAGAACTATACAGAAGCGTACAAAGAATGGGCGGCTCTCGCCCAAAAAGGCGATGTTACTGGACAATTCAATGTCGGTTTTCTGTATTCCAGGGGACTTGGTGTTCCACTGGATTATTCCAAAGCTGCGGAATGGTGGGGTAAGGCGGCGGATCAGGACATGGCAGTGGCTGAGTTAAATCTTGGACTTTTGTATTCCTGGGGTAAGGGCGTTCCGCTGGATGACACCAAAGCGGCGGAGCTATGGCGCAGGGCGGCGATCCAGGGTTTGTCAGAAGCTCAGCAATATCTTGGATATGTGTATTCCGTCGGGAAGGGAGTGCCCCAAAGTGGGGCGGACGCAACTCTTTGGTTAACCAGAGCAGCGGAGCAGGGTAACGTTGACGCGCAAATTAATCTCGGCGCCGCTTATCTAACCGGCGAAATTGTAGATAAAAACCCCAAGCTGGCCTTTCATTGGTACGAAAGGGCTGCGCAACTGAACAATGGCAAGGCCCAATTCAACTTTGATGTATCTTAAAGGCGTTGGAGTTGAGCAGAATGCAGACGTTGCGGTCCAATGGCTGAAACGCTCGGCAGCCCAGGGATACCATGGCGCGGAAGAAGCGCTTGATCGCGTTCAAGCTGCGCTTAAGAAAACATGAGCTCGCCAAGAGCTCCCGACGATCTCAGCCCGGCCTCAGCATCGAGCCTGAAATCGCGAAGATGCGGTCCGCGCCGAGCATATAGGCCATCAGCGTCTCCGGCCGAAACAGGCCGGCATAGGCGCGATCGAGCACGTTGAGCGAACCGGTATAGGCACCGAAGGCCGGCATGATCATGCGGCCGCCGTCGCCGGCAAAGCAGCGCCGCCGCACCGAACGGCCTTGCTGCACGATGCGGGCGCAAGGATGAAGGTGGCCCGATATTTCGCCCCCGACCCGCACTTTCGATGGCTCATGCCGGAACAGCAGCGAGCCTATGGCCAGTTCCCGCACGGTCTCGCCGGGCAGGTCCGCCGGCGCTTCCGGGTCGTGATTGCCGGCGACCCAGAACCAGTCACGGCCCGTCATCAGCGCTTCCAGCCGTTCGCGAAAGCTCGAATGCATGCGTACGGCGCCGCCGCCGTCGTGAAAGGAGTCACCCAGGCTGATGACGATCGACGGCTCATAGTCTGATATGACCGCCTGCAGCCGCAGCAGGGTCGCGCCGGTATCGTAGGGTGGGATCAGCGTGCCGCGCCTTGCCAGCGACGACCCCTTCTCCAGATGCAGGTCCGATACTGTCAGCAGCCTGAGCTCGGGAAAATAGAGCACGCCGCGCGGATCGCAGACCGCGCGCTCGCCCGCGATGCCGACAAGGTCGGCCTCGGCGATCAGCGACGCGCGCGCCAGCGAAAAGTTCATTCGTCAACCATCCCAGGCCCCATGGCCTCTTCGACCAGCGTCGCCGCATCCATCAGCAGCGTTTCATCGGCCTCGCCGTTCACCGGCATCTTGCCGATCTCGAGCATGATCGGCACGGCAAGCGGCGATATCTGTTCGAGCGCCTTATGCATGATTCGACCCTGGATGCGCGAGAGCATGTCGGCAAGTCTGCTGACATCGAGCAGGCCGGTCGCCGCGTCGGCACGCGTCGCCTGAAGCAGGATGTGGTCCGGCTCATGGCTGCGCAGCACATCGTAGATCAGGTCGGTCGAAACGGTGACCTGGCGGCCGCTCTTCTCCTGGCCGGGGTGGCGTTTTTCGATCAGGCCCGAGATCAGCGCGCAATTGCGGAAGGTGCGCTTGAGAAGCCAGCTGTCGGCCAGCCAGGCTTCGAGATCGTCGCCCAGCATATCCTGATCGAACAGCGCGCCGAGTGAAGGTTTCCTGGCTTTGAACATCGCGCCCATATCGCCCAGCGACCATATGGCGAGCGCATAGTCGGTGGCGACAAAGCCGAGCGGCCTGGCGCCCGTCCTGTCGAGGCGACGGGTGAGCAGCATGCCAAGCGTCTGGTGCGCCAGCCTGCCCTCAAAGGGATAGGCGACGAGATAGTGGCGGTTGCCGCGTGGAAAGGTCTCGATCAGCAAATCGTCGCGCTTGGGCAGCATCGATTTGTCCGACTGGAACCGCAGCCAGTCGGCCACTTGCTCCGGCAGCTTCTTCCAGCGCTGCGGATCGTCCAGCATGATGCGGACCTGCTCGGCAAGGTAGGTCGAGAGCGGGAACTTGCCGCCGCCATAATAGGGCACCTTGGCGTCGCTGCCGGGCGCGTTCGAGACGAAGCATTCATTTTCGCGGATGCCTTCGAAGCGCAGTACCTTGCCGGCGAACATGAAGGTATCGCCATGCGTCAAGGTTTCGAGGAACGCCTCCTCGATCTTGCCGAGCACGCGGCCGCCGTGCGACGCCGAGCCTTTGCTGCCGGCCTTGACGTAACGCACGTTGAGCGCGGGCACCTCGATGATGGTGCCGACATTCAGCCTGTATTGCTGGGCGACACGCGGATTGGATACCCGCCACAGTCCATCCTTGTTGAGGCGGATGCGGGCGTAGCGCTCGTAATTCTTCAGCGCATAGCCGCCGGTGGCGACGAAATCGATGACGCGGTCGAATGTCGGACTATCGAGGCTTGAATAGGGTGCCGCCGTTCGCACTTCTTCATACAGGTCATCGGCGCGGAACGGTGCGCCGCAAGCGCAGCCGAGCACATGCTGCGCCAGCACGTCGAGCCCGCCATCGACCAGCGGCGGCGTATCCTGCGCGCCGAGATAATTGGCGTCGAGTGCTGCCCGGCATTCCAGCACCTCGAAACGGTTGGCGGGAATCAGGATCGCCTTCGACGGCTCATCCATGCGGTGGTTGGCACGGCCGATGCGCTGCGCCAGCCGGCTGGCACCCTTCGGCGCACCGACATGCACGACCAGATCGACATCGCCCCAGTCGATGCCGAGATCGAGCGTCGAGGTGGCGACGATGGCGCGCAGCGCGTTCTCGCCCATCGCCTTCTCCACGCGCCGGCGCTGGGCGACGTCGAGCGAACCATGGTGAAGCGCGATCGGCAAGGTGTCCTCGTTGACGCGCCACAACTCCTGGAACAGCAGCTCCGCCTGGCTGCGCGTGTTGACGAACAGCAGGGTCGTCTTGTGGCGCTTGATCTCGCGGTAGATTTCCGGCGTGGCGTAGCGCGCCGAGTGCCCCGCCCACGGCACGCGCTCCTCGGAATCGAGGATCGAGATTTCGGGCTTCGCACCGCCCGTCACAGTGATCAATTCCGCCATATCACCCGGCGGGTTCTGGCTGACCAGCCAGCGCCGCAATTCGCCCGGCTCGGCCACCGTCGCCGACAGGCCGATCGTCTGCAGGCCAGGGACAAAGCTGCGCAGCCGCGCCAGCCCAAGCGCCAGCAGATGGCCGCGCTTGGACGTCACCAGCGAATGCAATTCGTCGAGCACGACATAGCGCAGATCCTCGAAGAAGCGCCTCGCATCGCCTGCCGCGATCAGCAGCGCCAGTTGCTCCGGCGTGGTGAGCAGGATATCGGGCGGCGCAAGCTTCTGGCGCTGGCGCTTGTGGGCGGGGGTGTCGCCGGTGCGCGTTTCGATGGTGACGGGCAGACCGATCTCCTCGACCGGCTTGCCGAGATTGCGCTCGATGTCGACGGCCAATGCCTTCAGCGGCGAGATATACAGCGTGTGGATACCGCGCCGCGCCTGGCCAGGTTTTCGCCTCGGCCTGACGGCCAGTTCGGTCAGCGACGGCAGGAAGCCGGCCAGCGTCTTGCCGGCGCCGGTCGGCGCGATCAACAGCACCGATTGCCCGGCTTGGGCCTTCGCCAGGAGTTCGATTTGATGCGCGCGCGGCGACCAGCCTTTCTCGCCGAACCATTTTACGAATGGCTCGGGCAAGACGACGGCGGCATTCTGGTCGGCGAGGCGCGGCAGCTCGGTCACCCGCCAGAGGTAGCGCGGCGGCGCGCAATCGCCAAGCAGAATCGGAACAAAAGGGGATCGAAAGCCTTACGGCCGCCGGAATCCCGTCGGCGCGCCATAGAGATAACCGATGCGGGCGATGGCTTCCTTCAGCCCTTCGCGCGACACCAGCATGGTGTGACCGTTGGCGTGGATCATGGTCTCGGCGTCGGTCATGATGGCGACATGGCCTTTCCAGAACACAAGGTCACCACGTCGCAGCCCCGTAAAATCGGGGCCGGGCTGAAGCGGCTCGCCGATCGAATTGGCCTGCATGTCGGAATCGCGCACCACATCCTCGCCGGCCATGCGCATGGCCAGTTGCACCAGGCCGGAGCAATCGATGCCGAAGCCGGAAACACCGCCCCAGAGATAGGGCGTGCCGAGAAACGTCTCGGCCACGGACACATAGTCGCCGGCCACTTCGCCGATCGGGCGCAGATGGCCAGCGATCACGGCTTCACCGGAGGGCAGCAGTGCATAGTGCGTGCCGCGCGTTTCGGCGGCACCCGTCACGGTTACCGTCGATCCCATCGACAATTGCCCGGCAATCGGAAAGCGCAGATCGGGACCGGGATACAGGAACGTGCGCGGCACCGAGACGATATGGGTGGGCGCATGGTCCCGCTCGCCCAACATGGCGTCGGCGACATAGCCGACATAGCCGTCTCGCTCTGCCTGGATCCAGGCCCAGCCTTCTCTATCCTCGAAAACCAGCACATCGTCGCCGAACAGAGCTTGCGTGTTGACGCCCGAATCCAACGCCGGCGCCTTGCGGATATCGGCCACCGGGACCGAAATCCGCGCCGGCCGACCCGCTACGAAACGGTCGGCAGCGACCTCTCCTTTCAACCTGGCATCGGCGAGATCGGAGCGGAAGGCGTGCAGGCGGGGGTCGTGGGCGGTCAAATCGGCAATCCAGTTAGATAAGAAAATTGTTCAGATCGGCAGGTCGTGGGCCTTGGCAATGATACCATCACCGAAGCGCTCGACAAAGAGCGCGCCTTCGACAGTGCGCTTGATCAGGACGTTGCGCTTGTCGAGCTCGTCGCGATGACGCGACACCAGCTTCAGCGCGCCCATCGTGTCGAGCGCGCGCGTGATGACCGGCTTGGTGACGTTGAGACGGGCGGCAAGCCCGCGCACGGTGTGCGGCGGCGGATCGAGATAGATGGTGAACAGGATCGCCGTCTGCCGCATGGTGAGATCGGGCGCATCCTCGCGCACCTGCGACAGCATCACTTGCTGCCACAGTCGCAAGGCCTGGCTCGGGCGCATCGCAATCGACATCGCGCCAGCATGACAGCAAATTGTTTCGGTTCCGTTTCAGTTTCTGCAATTTGCCGGCTCTGCTTGCGCATCAGGCATAGCGTGTCGACATGATCCGCTCCAACGCCCGGATGCCTTGCGCCTCGCCACCGGCGGGGCCGTGCGGACGATCGGCGGGGTTCCAGGCGAAGATGTCGAAATGCGCCCAGCTTGCCGTCTTCTCGACGAAGCGCTTGAGGAACAGCGCGGCCGTGATCGAGCCGGCGAAACCGTCCGTGGTGACGTTGTTGATGTCGGCGATCTTCGACGACAGTCTCGCGTCGTAGGGCCGCCATAGCGGCATGCGCCACAGCGGGTCCTCGACCGCGATGGAGGCGGCCGCCAGCTCCGCGGCAAACGCCTCGTCATCGGTGTAGAAGGGCGGCAGGTCGGGACCCAGCGCGACGCGGGCTGCTCCGGTCAGGGTCGCCATGTCGACCAGGAGCTGCGGTTCCTCTTCGTCGGCAAGCGCCAGCGCGTCGCCCAGCACCAGCCTCCCTTCCGCGTCCGTATTTCCGATCTCGACTGATATGCCCTTGCGGCTCGCCAGCACGTCACCGGGGCGGAAGGCATTGCCGGCAATCGAATTCTCGACCGCAGGGATCAGCACCCGCAGCCGTACGTTGAGCCCGGCAGCCATGATCATCGAAGCCAGGCCCAGCACATTGGCCGCGCCGCCCATGTCCTTCTTCATCAACAGCATGCCCGAGGACGGCTTGATGTCGAGGCCGCCCGTGTCGAAGCAGACACCCTTGCCGACCAGGGTCACCTTCGGCGCGCCTTGCTGCCCCCATGTCATGTCGATCAGGCGCGGCGCATCGGACGACGCACGACCGACGGCGTGGATCATCGGGAAATTCTGTGTGAGCAGGTCGTCGCCCTTGATGACGGAGACTTCGGCCTTGTGGGTCCCAGCCAGGACCCGCACTGCCCTCTCCAGATCGTCCGGCCCCATATCGTTGGTCGGTGTGTTGACGAGGTCACGCGTCAGGAAAACGCCGTCGGCGATGCGGCGAACGCGCTGCGCATTGACGCCGGCCGGCAATTCGAAGCGCAGCGCCTTGCCCGCCTTCTTGCCATAGCGGGTAAAGACATAGCCGCCGAGCGCCAGCGCGATCGCCGCCAATTCAGGCTCGGCCGGCGGCGCCGAGGCGAAGTGCCAGTCGCCTTCCGGCAGGGTTTTCGACAGCGCGCCCAGACCGAGCGCGCCCTCACCGTCGCCAAGACCGAACACGGCGCCGCCGAGCACTCCGTTCTCGCCGGGCACGACCAGCGTCCTGCCGGCCTCGCCGGAAAAACCGTTTGCCTTGGCCCAAGCGACAATAGACGGCGACAGACCGGCCGCGTCCAGCCCGTCCCTGGCGACCAGATGGATCGGCAGCGGGTTCTTCAGCTTGTTCTCGACCAGTTCCACGGACATCAGACGTCTCTCCTGCCGAACTCGCCCGAGTCGGCGTTTCTTAACCCTCCGTTAGGGTTAACAGAATATTTCTGCTGGAGGGAAGATGGCCACGCAATGGCCACGCGCATGAATGGAGGCCAGGGTGCCGATGCCGACCAACCGCACGATAAACATCCGGGGAACGCGGCTCATCACCACGGCATTCGTGCTGGCGCTCGCGGCAGGTGTCGCGGGATGCGCAACCGACAAGCTCACCACCGGCTCGATCGGACGCACCAGCGGCAAGCCGCTGGAGACGATGTCGGCGGGAGAATTGCACAACGCCACTGCCGCTCTTGGCCAATCCTATGCGAGGAACCCCACCGACAAGCGAATCGCCACCAATTTCGCGGCGGCGCTGCAGATGGATGGGGATGCCGACCAGTCGCTCGCCGTGATGCGCAAGCTGGCGATCGCCTATCCCAAGGACCGCGACGTACTCGCCGCCTATGGCAAGGCGCTGGCCGCCAACGGCCAGTTCGAGGCGGCGCTCGATGCGGTGCGCCGTGCACAGACGCCGGAATATCCCGACTGGAGGCTGGTGTCGGCGGAGGCGGCCATCCTCGATCAGACCGGCCAGAAGGACGAGGCGCGCCAACTCTACCGCAAGGCCCTCGAACTCAAGCCGAACGAGCCCTCGATCCTTTCCAATCTCGGCATGTCCTATGTGCTGGAAGGGGATCTGCGCACCGCCGAGACCTATATGCGGTCGGCCGCCCAGCAGTCGAACGCCGACAGCCGGGTGCGCCAGAACCTGGCGCTCGTTGTCGGCCTGCAGGGTCGTTTCGACGAAGCCGAGAAGATCGCCTCGCAGGAACTTTCCCCCGAACAGGCACAGGCCAACGTCGCCTATCTCAGGCAGATGCTGGCCCAGCAGAACGCCTGGAGCCAGCTCAAGGACCAGGACAAGGCGAAACCGGCGAAAACCGCCACCAACTGATCGCCGCGGGCTTACCGCAAATCGTAAAAGCCGCGCTCGATTGCAGCGCGGCTTTTTGTTTCCGCAGACGGATTCTGCGTTGGTTTACTGGCTGGTCGACGCGGCCGCCCCGGGATGATCGCCGAAGATACCGCGCTGGCTGACCTGGATGCCCGCCGGCCCCAGGATGATGGCGAACAGCACCGGCAGGAAGAACAAGATCATCGGCACGGTGAGTTTGGGCGGCAGGGCGGCCGCCTTTTTCTCGGCGGCGTTCATGCGCATGTCGCGGCTTTCGGCGGCGAGCACGCGCAGCGCGTGCGCCACCGGCGTACCGTAGCGCTCGGCCTGGACAAGGGCCTGCGACACAGACTTGACCGATTCCAGCCCCGTGCGGCTGGCCAGGTTCTCGTAAGCCTGCTTGCGCTCCTGCAGATAGGAGAGTTCGGCGTTGGTCAGGATGAATTCTTCCGCCAGGGCCACCGACTGCGCGCCGATCTCGTCGGCGACCTTGCGCAGCGCGGCTTCCACCGACATGCCGGACTCCACGCAGATGAGCATCAGGTCGAGCGCATCCGGCCACGCCATCTGGATCGACTGCTTGCGCTTGGTCGCGCGATTGTTGACGTAGAGGACCGGCGCGTAGAAGCCGCCATAGGCAACCAGGACGCAAACGAACAGCCGGACCACCAATGGCTTGTCGGGCAATCCTCCGAGCACGAAAATATAGAACAGACCGAGCGCGAAGCCGACAAAAGGAAGCACCAGGCGGAAGAACAGAAAACGCGTTAGCGGATTCTGCCCGCGAAAGCCGGCAACCTTGAGCTTTTGCAAGGTGGCCTCGTCGGCCAACGCACGCCGCAGATCGAGCCGGTCGACAATGTTGCGCATGCCGACCGACTGTTGCTCGCGCAGACCTTTGCGGCGGCGATCGGCCTCGGTCGCAAGCCGCGCGCGCTGCTTGGCGCGAAGCTCATCACGCTCCAGCGCGACCGATTTCATGCGCGCCTTGAGCTGGTTTCCGCCAAACGCCGGGAGCAGCGTAAAGACGGTTGCGAACACGGCGATACCGACCAGCAGCGCAATCAGGAAGCTGGGATCCGTCAGTGATTTGATGGCTTGTTCGGTCATGCCGCGGCCCTAGACTTCAAAGTTCATCATCTTGCGCATCACGAAGATGCCGATCGACATCCAGACGGCGGCGAAACCGAGTATCAAATGGCCGACGCTGGTCGTGAACAGCGGCATCAGATAGTTGGGACTGGAGAGATAGACGAGAAAGGCGACGATGAAAGGCAAGGCGCCGATGATGGCGGCGGATGCTTTCGCTTCCATCGACAGTGCCGCGACCTTGGCCTTCATCTTCTTGCGGTCGCGCAACACGCGCGAAAGGTTACCCAGCGCCTCGGAGAGATTGCCACCGGCCTGCGATTGGATCTGGATGACGATGCCGAAGAAACTCGCCTCGGTGCACGGCATGGTTTCGGGCATGCGCAAGGTCGCGTCGGGGATCGACAGGCCCATCTGCTGCGAATCGACTATCCGGCGAAATTCGGCCTTCACGGGTTCAGGCGATTCATTGGCGATCAGGCGTATGGCGTCGTTCAGCGGCAGGCCGGACTTGACCGCCCGCACGATGATGTCGAGCGCGTTTGGAAATTCGTTGAGGAATGCCTTGACGCGGCGGATACGACGAAAGGAGACGAACCAACGCGGCAGGCCGAGCGCTCCGGCGAGCAGCACACCGGGCAAGACAATCATCGGCGCTCCGGCCATGAACGCGACGATTGCCAGCGCGAGGCCGAATATGGCCGAATAGATATAGAAACGCTCGATCGGCACCTTCATCCCAGCCTGGCGAAGCTGGGCTTTCAGCGGCGGCTTCTTGACGGCGGTGTCCTTGGTCTTCTGCTTCTCGTCGAGTTCCTTCAGGGAATCCTGCACCGATTTGCGGCGCTTGGCCGCGTCCGCCGCCCGGTCACGGGTCGCCTTGACAACAGAACGGTCCGTCTCGGCGGCCTTGATCGTTTCAAGCCGCTTTCCGGCCTGTTTCTCATTGCTGATCTGAGTGAACAGAAATGCATAAGCGACCGCGCCGGCGCTGAAGCCGGCGAGCACTACAAACGCCAATACGGTGCCGTCAATTCCAAACATCGACCAGAACCTTCACGCCCGCGGATGCGTCAGTCAGCACGTTTCTCCATAGCCTCGAGCGCTGTGGCGAGACGCTGCTCCTCGCCATAGTATCGGGCCCGCTCCCAGAAATGGGGGCGGCCGATGCCGGTCGAGACGTGTTCACCCAGCAGCCTGCCGTTGGCGTCCTCGCCCTTGATGTTATAGAGGACAATATCCTGCGTGATGATGACGTCGCCCTCCATCCCGATCACTTCGGTGATGTGGGTAATGCGGCGCGATCCATCGCGCAGGCGCGCCGCCTGGATGATCACGTCGATGGAGCCGACGACGATTTCGCGCACGGTTTTCTGCGGCAGCGAATAGCCGCCCATGGCGATCATCGACTCGATACGGTTCAGGCATTCGCGCGGGCTGTTGGAGTGGATCGTTCCCATCGAGCCGTCATGGCCGGTATTCATCGCCTGCAGGAGGTCGAAGACCTCGGGTCCGCGCACTTCGCCGACGATGATGCGTTCGGGACGCATGCGCAGGCAGTTCTTGACCAGGTCGCGCATCGTCACCTCGCCCTCGCCCTCAAGGTTGGGCGGACGCGTTTCCAGGCGCACGACATGCGGCTGCTGCAGTTGCAGTTCGGCCGAGTCCTCGCAGGTGATGACGCGCTCATCACGGTCGATGTAGTTGGTCAGGCAGTTGAGCAATGTCGTCTTGCCGGAGCCGGTGCCGCCCGAGATGACGATGTTGCAGCGGACACGGCCGATGATCTTGAGAACTTCGGCCCCTTGCGGAGAGATGGCGCCGAACTTGACCAGTTGGTCGAGCGTCAGCTTGTCCTTCTTGAATTTGCGGATGGTGAGCGCGGTGCCGTCGATGGCCAGCGGCGGCGCAATGACGTTGACGCGCGACCCGTCGGGAAGACGGGCGTCGCAGATCGGGCTGGATTCGTCGACGCGGCGGCCGACCTGGCTGACGATGCGCTGGCAGATGTTGAGCAGCTGCTGGTTGTCGCGGAAGCGGATGTTGGTCTGTTCGACCTTGCCGTTGACTTCGATGTAGACGTTCTTGGACCCGTTGACCATGATGTCGGCGATGTCGTCGCGCGCGAGCAACGGCTCGAGCGGCCCATAGCCGAGCACGTCATTGCAGATGTCCTCGAGCAGTTCTTCCTGCTCAGCGATCGACATCGCGAAGTTCTTGATCGCGATGATATCGTTGACGATGTCGCGGATTTCCTCGCGGGCGCTTTCGGGATCGAGCTTGGCGAGTTGCGACAGGTCGATCGTATCGATGAGGGCCGAGAAAACCTGGCTCTTGGTATCGTAGTAGGTTTCGCTCTTTTCGCGGCCTTTCCTCGGTTCCGGCGCCATCGGCGGCGCCTCGACCGCGCGCCGGGCCGGTGGCGCGACAGGCGCGCTCGGCTGAGGCGTGGCCGCGGGCCGGGCAAGAACCGCGGTGTCCGCCGAGACCGTGGCGGCCGGCGCAACCGGTGCCGGCTGGCGAAATTCCGGCGTGAACCGATTGCCGTCGTCGTTGCCTCTTTTACCGAACATGACCGACTACTGACCCCATTGCGTCACTTCTTGTTGCGCGAGAGCTTGCCGAGCAGACTGCCCAGGCCAGCCTTCTTTTTCGCTCTGATTTCGCTGCGGCCGGTCAGCACATGAGCAATCTCGTTGATGGTGGCCACAACCGGGTTCTTGGCATCCATCTCGCCCAGCATGCGTCCGTTGTTTGCGGCATTGCCGAACAGCAAGGGATCAAAGCCGATGACCGACATCGGTGTCAGGCCGAGCGGCTCGGCGAAATCGGATGACGATATCTCCGGCCGCTTCGGCACGCCGGCCTGGTTGATGATCAATTTCGGCGGCGGGTCGTTCGGGCGAAGCCGCTTCAACATGTCGACCAGGTTCTTGGTGTTGCGCAGATTGGCCAGTTCCGGCGTTGCCGTGATGACGACCTCGTCGGCCTTGACCAGCGTGTTCTTGGCCCATCCCGTCCAGACATGGGGAACATCGAGCACAAGGATCGGCACGCTGCGCTGCGCGGTATCGACAAGCTGCGCGAAGGCGTCGGGATCGAAATCGTAGACGCGTTCCAGCGTCGAGGGCGCCGCGAGCAGCGACAGATGCTCGGCGCATTGGGTCAGCAGCCGGTCGAGATAGACTTCGTCGATACGCTCGGGCGAGAACACGGCCTCGGCGATGCCCTGGGCCGGATCCTGATCGAAATTGATGTTGGCGGTGCCGAAGGCGAGATCGAGGTCGGCCACAACGACCTCGGATTTGAACAGAGAGGACATTGCCCAGGCAACATTGTGGGCGATCGTGGAAGAGCCGACGCCGCCCTTGGCGCCGACGAAGGCGACCGAGCGGCCGAGCGGTTCAGCTTCCGGATCGACAAAGATCGACGACACGACGCTGACGATGTCGGCCATCGACACCGGCGCGATGACATATTCGGAGATGCCGGAGCGGATGAGTTCGCGATAGAGGCCAACATCATTGTAGTGACCGATCACCACCACTTTCGAGGATGGATCGCAGTATTCCGAGAGCTGGGCGAGTTGCTCCAGCAGCTGCTTGGGTTCGCTGCGCGATTCCAGCAGGATCAGGTTCGGTGTCGGCGCCGACTGGTAGAACTCGATGGCGGTGGGAACGCCGCCCATATGGACCTTGAGGTGCGCCTTGGTCATGCGGCGGTCCTCGCCGGCGCGCTGGACCGGATTGGCAACGCCCTCCGTCTCACAGAATGCCTGGATCGAAATGCGCGGAACCGGCCGCAACGCCTGCATCGCGGCGACGTCCTGCGGCGAGGTATCACCCTCGACAGTGGCGTCGTAGGCAAGGTTGCTCATGGTCATGCTCTTTTCCGTGGCCTGTTCGTGGCGTCGCTTCTTTCCGAGGGCGGCTTAGTAAGTCACTTCCGAGTTGCCGAGGAATTCATCCGAAATGCCCCTGTCTTGGTAGACACCGATGGCTTTGCTGCGATTTGCCGCATCAATGGTGGTAGACTTACGCGGCCCGAGAAGATCGCCTGGATTGGCCATCTGGGCGGCAAGATTGTTCTGATAGGAGCAGCCGAAATCGGCGTAGTGCTTGTTTTCCGACGTTTCCACCAGGTCGGCGGGCCACCGTCCGCATTTGTCGGTCTGTGCCCTCACCGCGATGTAGGAGACGCGAACCGGGGCTGATGCCTCGCTCGATCCAGCCTGATAGGAGACCACGACGATCCGGTCGCGCTTGATGCCGGCGGCGACCGCGAGCCGGGCGAAATCGCGGCCGGCAGCCGTCGCGGCGACTTCGTTGGCCGATCCGCTTGGAATCTGGATCGTCAATGCCGGAGCGGCACTCTTGTCATAGCCGTCGAGGAAACCCAGGAGCGTGTCGCGCTGCGAGCCGGTCATGCCGCGGTCGCCGGCGCCGACAGGAAGATCGATCTTCTGGTTCTTCTCCGCGATGACGATCGGATGATTGGTGCGATAGTCGTCGGGGATGGCGCCGACGGTAATGCTGTCGCGGTGGGCACAACCGGCCAGCAGAGCCGATACCGCCACCGCCATGATCGGAAGGGCTCGCAGGCTTATCCGAGAACGGCCGGAGCGCATCGCCATGGTCCTTGCCTTCAATGCTGACTGAGACATGTCTGCTTTCCCGTTCACTTGTAGATGAAGCCGACAACGCCGTGATAGCGGCCATTGGGCCTGTCGGTCTGCATGGTGCCGTAGACGCGATTGACACGCCCAAGGAACATGCCGGCGCCGTCGCTCGGAGGGTTGAAATTGTCGTCCGGCTTGGCGAGATCATTGCGCGCCACGGGTTTCACCAGATAGGGCGTGATGATGATGACGAGCTCGGTCTCGTTGCGCACGAAATCCCTGCTGCGGAAGAGTGCGCCAAGGACGGGGATCTTCGTCAGCCCGGGCAAGCCGTTGACGGCCTGCCTGACATCGTCGCGAACTAGGCCAGCGATCATCATGGAGCCGCCGGAGGGTAATTCCACGGTCGTATCGGCAAGACGCTTGCGCAGCGACAGGACATTCGTGCCGGGACTCGTCACACCCGAGGACAGCGAAACGGATCCTTCGGTTGTCGGCTCGGAAACCGACGTTCTGACTTTCAGGCTGATGCGGCCGGGAGACAGCACCACCGGCTGGAATTCCAGGCCGATACCATATTCGATCTTGTCGATGGTATAGTTCTTCAGGCCGGTCTGGTTGTCGGTTGATACGTTCGCGGTGACGCCGGTCACCATGTTGTATTCGCCACCCACCTTGAACGTCGCCTTCTCACCAGATACGGCGGTCAGGGTCGGCTCGGCCAGCGTCTTCATGACCCCGGACTGTTCCATGGCGTTGACATAGGCCTGCAACCCCGAGGCGCCGATTGTGAAGCCCGAATTCGACAATTGCTTGCCGAGGCCGTTGAAATTGTCGCTGATCGCTCCATAGCTGATGCCGTTGCTGCCGCCGCTGCCGACCATGTTGACGCCAAGCTGCTTCATCACGGAGCGGCTGACTTCGGCCACCGTCACCTTCAGCGTGACCTGATCGTCTCCGATGATCTGCAGCAGATTGACGATTTGGCTGACGCGGCGCTCCTGGTCCGGGTTGTTGATGTCGACACCGCTCTGGGCCGAGCCGCCGGCGGCGGTCTGCGAATATTGTCCCGTCGTCGCTTCACCGCCGGACACAAACATATTTGCCAGCTGTTCGGCGCGCTTAGCATCCAAGGGTGTATCCACGGTGCCGGTCAGAACCACGTTGTCATTTAGAAGTTCCACCTTGACGGCCGAGGTCGGAATGAAGCGCTTGATATAATCCTCCAGGCCGGCGACGTCGCGCTCGATGGACAGGTCCAGGCTGGCGATCTGTTCGCCGTTCGGCCCAAAGACGAAGATGTTGGTTTCGCCGACCGCCTTGCCGAAGAGGTAGATACGCCTTGCGGTGCGGGTCACCGCATCGGCAACGGAGGGATTGGCGACAAGAATGTCGTAGGCATCGCTCGGCAGGTCTATGACCACCGACTTGTTGAGGCCAAGCTTGACGCGCTGGGTGGCTGTCGTGGCCGACACTTTCGTGCTCTTCGCCTCGACGCCCTGCACATTCGCTCCGACGAGCAAAAGGCCGAGTGCCATGGCCACGATTGCCGGCAGTTTAGCGCTTAGCCTCATTTCCTTGCCCCTACTTCGGAGACTTCGCCCGACTTGATCAGCCTCACCGTTCCCCGGCGGCCATTGCCGGAAACGAGATAGTCGGCCTCGTCCACATTCTTTTCCTGGGTGTCCGTGATCGCCCGCAGCGCCAGCGTCAGGCGATCCGCCATCTGTTGGGCGACGGTGATGATCTCCGCCTGTTTGGGTGTCAGCTCCAGCGTGGCGGTCTGGCCCACCCTGGTCTTCTTGCCTTCCTCGTCTTCCTGGATGGTCTGGTCGATTGCCAGGACGCGGATATTCTTCAGGATGGTCTCGGTGCTGAATCCGGCCCCGGTGTTGGCATCGGCCCTGCGGGTCATGATGACGTCGACGAAATCGTTGGGAAGGATGAAGCCGCCGGCCGAAGTGTCCGCCGATATCGTCGTTGCGACCGCCCGCATGCCGGACGGCAGGATGGACGACATGAAGCTTTGTCCCTCGCCGATCAGCTTGGAGCGCCTTACGGGCTCGCCGGCATACATCGGCACACGGGCAATCGACCCTTTCAGCTTCTCCAGGGCATCGGGAGCTGTGGCCTTGGTGATGAAATTCGCGTTGATGCCGTCAGCAGGCCAGGATTGCCAGCTTATGTTGTTCTCGAGCGCGTTGCCCATTGCGACATCGCCCGAGAGCACAAGCACGTCCTGCAGGGCCACCGCGGGGGCCTGGGGGCCAGAATCGACGACGACCTGAGGCGGCGGAGCGACCATGTTTTTCGCAACATAGCCAGCACCGCCCGCCGCGGCCACCGCCACGCTCAGAATAATCAATCGGGATGCTGGCATCTGTCCGAACCCTCGCCCTTGGCAAACCAACCTAGCCAAGCCGGACTTTGCAGCGGCAATCGTCAAAACAAGGTTAATGCAATGCTTACGATCGTGATTAATTTAAGGTTTATATAAATTAGAATGGATCGCGCCGTGAGGCGCGGAAATGCTGGGCGGCCGCTCCGCAAAGCCGACGTGCAAGGCATGTCGGCCGACGAAAATTTAATGAATTCAGCTCGCCAGCCTTGCCAGCGCCCACACCATCAAGGGGGAATCGGGATAGGTCAGCAGGCCTCCCAGGCCGAGCGCGATCCCGTAGGGAACACCGGCTGATTCTTCCGCAAAATGACGCAGGAATGGATTGCGTCCGGTGAACATCGCCAGAGGCGATTTCCGGTAAAACAGGATCGCGATTGTCAGAAGGCCGCCGATGATTGTCGAAGCGACAAGATATTCGACGAGATGGACGTTGAGCCCCATCCACACGGCCGTGGCGGCCAGCAGCTTGGCGTCGCCACCGCCCATGCCACCCAAGGCGAACAGACCGAATGTCACGGCCAAGACAATGGCGCCGGCGGCGAAATGCCAGCCGTAAACCGCCCATTCCATGCCCGTCAGCGGCGCCACCAGCGCGAAGACGGCGACAAGCAGCACCGGCACGCGATTGGCGATCGTCATCGACAGCATGTCGGAGATCGCTGCAAACAGCATGCAGAACGGAAAGACGACGAAGATCAGGGCTTCAAGCATCGAGGCTATGCCTATTGTCGGATTCCACGGGGCTCAATCTAGGCATGTTCGATTAACGATTGATGAGGCCCGGAACGAAAAGACGACTGGTATTGGCAGCGGCATAGAACAAGGGCCGCAACGCGGCGGCCCTTGTTCAGAATGCAGTCTGGGTGTTCAGCAATACGACAGATCAGCTGCCGCTGCCTGCGGTGTTCATCGCGGTACCGATAGTGGTAAACTTGGCATTGATTGCATTGCCGAGCGCGCCGGCGCCGGTGATGATGGCGAGCGCGATGAGAGCGGCGATCAGACCATATTCGATGGCGGTCGCGCCGGATTCGTCCTTCACGAAACGTGCGATGAGATTAGACATTCGAGAGCTCCTACTCCACGTGTTACAGCACTTCCGTCAACTTCTGTGATGGTTGATCGGATGCTGGCAATCTAGGGAGAAGCTCTTTCAATCGGCTTAATAAACAGCCTTACCGATTCCTTTCCCGGCTCGAGCCGAGTGCGTGGTTAACTCTACACTAAGCGCTGGCTAATATTCCGTTTCGCGGGTCAACGCCGTAAAAGGCAAGGGCTTGCGGAAGCTTGCGGGCCCTGCGCGCATCGGGCCATGCGGGTAGCCATGCCGACCGCTACATCCGGCGGCGGCAAGCCGACTTAACCGTTGGTTCACCAATCTCGTTCATGTTCCGTTGAACAGTCCGCTTGCGTGGAGCGCCTTGATGGCCGTGCCGAAATCCTCAATCCTGATTGCCGCGCTTCTTGTCGCCGCCAGCTTGATTACGCCCGCCAGGGCTGGCGCCGACATCGAGGTCACCATGAATCAGGCCAAGATCGTGAAACTGTCGCGCCCCGCCGATACCATCGTCGTGGGTAACCCGGCAATCGCCGACGCTTCCGTCCAGGATGCCTCGACGATCGTACTCACCGGCAAGGGTTTCGGTGTCACCAATCTCGTCGTTCTCGACCCGGACGGCAGCCCGATCGTCGACGCACAGATTACCGTGGTCCGCCAGGCAGCCTCGTCGGTTCGCATTTACCGGCGCGCGGATGTCCAGACCATGTCGTGCACGCCCTATTGCGAAAGCTCCTACAAGAGCGAGGCGGAGAAATCGTCCGAAGCCGAGATGAACCTCAGCAAATAGGCTGCACGGAGTGCGCCCTGGCCCAGGTTACCGCCTGGTTAAAACGCCCGCGCCGACTTTAACGATCATTCAAACCGGACCTCAATTGGTTTGCGCTAGTAGACCTGTCAGCACCGTCCAGGGATGGCAGGAACATCGCATGAGCATGGAATTCAGCTCGACAGATCAGCACAAGATGGAGCGCACCAGATCTTTCAGGCGCTTCGTGCGCGACCGGCGCGGCAGCACGGCGCTGGAGTTCGCGCTGCTTGCAATGCCGTTCGCACTCCTGGTGTTCGCCATCCTCGAAAGCTGCATCTCGTTTGCCAGCCAGGAGGTGATGGCCAACATCACGGACGATGTCGCACGCCGGCTGCGCACCGGCCAGTTAAGGGCCGCCGACATCGCCGGAGATAGTTTGAAGAACATGATCTGCGACAAGCTGGAAATCATCGTTTCCCAGGATTGTCCCAATCAGTTGAGCGTCGATCTTCGCCAGTATACGGCGTTCGCCGACGCGGCTTTGGCCGGCTTCAGGATTCAGGGCGGTGACATCAAGCTGACGAACAGCGGCGCCGATGTGCCCTTTACCGTCACGGCGGGTGCGGCGGAATCAAAGAACATGCTGCGGGTCTTTTACAAATGGCCGATCATGACCGACCTGATGGCGCAGTCGATGGGGGGTAACAAAACCCTGCATTTCGCTTCAGTGACCTGGCAGAACGAGCCGTTCGACAATTGAGACTATCACGCAAGCACCAACAAGAAAAAAGGCAACGAGTATGATGCGTGCGGGGGCACATCTGGGAATTGCAGGGCTCTGGGCCAAATCGGTCAGGTTCTGGTCCAATCGCCGCGGCGTCGCGGCGGTCGAGTTCGCGCTTATCGCGCCTATCCTGCTGGTCATGTATTTCATGACCTTGGAGGCTTCGCAGGCCATCGAGACAAGCAAGAAGGTCAGCCGTGTCGGCAGCATGGTCGCCGATCTCGTGACGCAACAGCCGAGCATCGTCAAGGCGGACCTCGATGCCATTATGAAGATCGGCAGCGTAACCCTTCAACCCTACAACCGCTCGACGCCGGACATCACCATCACGGCCATACAGGTCACCACCGATGCCACGCCGAGGGTGCTGGTGGTGTGGTCGCGCAAGGTGGTCAACGGTGTGAACGGCGTCGGAGCCACCGCCGGCACCGCGACCACGGTTCCGGCAACGCTCAAGGTCGCCGGCACCTTCCTCATCCGCGTCGAGAGCAATCTCAACTATTTGCCGATCATCGGCTGGACGACGGACAGCCAGCAGAAGCTTGGAATGACCCAATCTCTCACAACGGCGATCCCGATGGGCGAAACCTATTATCTGCGCCCCCGCAGGAGCGTCACGATTCCTTGCGGCGACTGCTGAAGACCTTATCGCCGCCCACCATCGACCGACACCAGGCGCACGATGGCCTCCGCCGTGGCATAATCTTTTGAAACCACGGGCATAAAGCCGCCGGCATGCTTCGATTCCAGAAGATCGTAGACATCCGGCGTCGTTGATTTGAGGTTGGTGAGGAACACGGTCAGCCGACGCTTGGCTTCCGGATCGAGATCGCTGCGCACCGCATGGGACCGTATCGCAGCAGACCCGACGTCCACACAACCTGAAGGGCCGACGCCGAAAGGCCTGATGCCTCGAGCCTTGCCTGCGTGCCCCCTGACAGCTGCGGCTGGCCGTCGGCCGCTGCCCTCACCCAGCCGAACATGGCGTCGGCCTCGCCATCGACGAGCGTGGTTTCGGCCGCCGACGCCGAAGGGGCATGGACAAGAAACCGTGCATCTTCGGCGATCTCGACGTGTTCGGCAGCCAACCCCGCCAAGGGCAAAAGAGAACCGCCGACGCTATCAGGCGGCGATATGGCGACCCGGTGGGTCTCCATATCGGCCAAGCCGCGCAGTTTGCCATCCCTGGTCAGCAGTACCGAGCGGATGCCGGCCACACCGTCGGAATCGACCGGAGCCACGAGCGGCTCGATGCATCCGCAGCGCTGCAGCGCCGTGGCGTAGGCGGTCGCCGAATAGATGGCGTATTCGATCCGTGCATTGGCCTGTCCCTCGATCAGTGCCGCATAATCGCGGGCAACGACGAACTCGACCTTCATGCCGAGCGCATTGGTAAAGGCTTGCGTCAACACCGACAGCCCCGGAACGGTGTTGCCGGCGCCGGGCTCGGCGACGATGCCGATACGAAATGTACCTATATCATCGCGCCAGTCTGCCCACGCCGGTTCACACCAGAACGCGTTTACAGCGATCAAGGCGGTCCATGCCTTGAGCGCAGTCGACAGGACCGTCCCGCCTCTTGTTCCGTCCATGGATCCCTCGTCACAACACCTGATCGTTGTGTGAATCTCGTTGCCAAGACCGCCAGGCACATTGGGGCGACATGGATCCCTAGCCTGTCATGTCGTTATCCCCAAAACCGCTGCGCACTTTTGGGCGACATGACTATCGCGCCAAGCCGTTGCCGTTTGGTTTCCGAATTGCCAAGGCCGCCGCGGAACCCTATGTCTGGGTATCCACACTGGCAACAAATAACCCGATGGCGCGTGCTTTCCTCTTCGTCCTGGATTCCTTCGGCATCGGCGGCGCGGCCGACGCTGAAAGCTATGGAGATGCCGGCGCCAACACGCTGGCGCACATCGCCGAAGCCTGCGCCGAAGGGCGCGCGGATCGCGAAGGGCTTCGTCAGGGACCGCTGTTCGTCCCCCATATGGCATCGCTGGGACTTGGCAAGGCGGCCGAGACCGCGACAGGACTGGGGTTTACGCATTTCGGGACGGACCTGCTCGCCAATGCCTTCCACGGCGCGGCGCAAGAGATTTCGAGCGGCAAGGACACGCCTTCCGGCCATTGGGAGATCGCAGGCCTGCCGGTGCGCTTCGACTGGGGTTATTTCCCGGACACGGTTCCCGCCTTCCCGGCCGACCTGACCGAGGCGATCATCCACGAGGGCAAGGTGCCCGGCATTCTCGGCAATTGCCATGCGCCAGGTACCGAGATCATCGCGCGGTTCGGCGAGGAACATATCCGCACCGGCAAGCCGATTTGCTACACGTCGGTCGATTCCGTCCTGCAGATCGCCGCGCATGAGGTCCATTTCGGCCTGGAGCGGCTCTATGAATTGTGTCAGGTGGTGCGCCGGCTGGTCGACCCGCTGAGGATCGGACGGGTGATCGCGCGCCCCTTCGTCGGCGAAACATCAGCCACGTTCGAGCGAACCTACAATCGCCACGACTACGCCGTGCCGCCACCCGAGCCGACATTGCTCGACCGGCTGACGGCGCGCGGCAGCCGCGTCGTCGCCGTCGGCAAGATCGGCGACATCTTCGCCCATCGCGGGATCTCGCAAGTCCGCAAGGCCGCGGGCAACATGGCCATGTTCGACCAGGCGCTGATCGCGATGGACGAGGCCACCGACGGCGACCTCGTCTTCGCCAATTTCGTCGATTTCGATACCGAATTCGGCCATCGCCGCGACGTCGCCGGTTATGCCGCCGCGCTCGAGGCCTTCGACCGGAGACTGCCGGAGGCCTTCGCGAAGCTGAAGCAGGGCGACCTTCTCATCCTGACCGCCGATCACGGCAACGATCCGACCTGGCGCGGCACCGACCATACGCGTGAACGCATTCCGGTCATCGGCACTGGACCCGGCCTCAAAGGCGGCGACATAGGGCTTAGGGCGACATTTGCCGATATCGGCGAGACCGTTGCCGAACATCTTGCGCTGACGCGCGGCCGCAACGGCATATCCTTTTATGCCTCGATTGGCGGCCATGCCTGAATTACCCGAAGTCGAAACGGTCCGGCGCGGTCTGCGGCCGGTCCTGGAAGGTGCCCACCTGGCCGAGGTCGAGATGAGACGGCCCGACCTGCGGTTCCCCTTCCCCGAACGGTTTTCGGAGCGGCTGACCGGCAGGACGATCACGGCGCTTGGACGGCGGGCCAAATATCTGACCATGCATATGCTGGGCGGTCCGGTGCTGATCTGCCATCTCGGCATGTCCGGCTCCTTTCGCATCGAGACCGGCAACGACGACGAGACACCTGGCGTGTTCCACCATGAGCGCTCGAAGAGCGCGGCACACGATCATGTCGTGTTCCATGTCGTTTCCGCCGCCGGCGGGCGGTCACGTGTGATCTTCAACGATCCGCGCCGCTTCGGTTTCATGCTGTTTGCGCAAGAGCCGCCGGAGACGCATCCGATGCTCGCCGGACTGGGCGTCGAACCCACCGGCAATGCGCTGGACGGCGTTCTGCTTGCCTCGTTGCTGAAAGGCCGCAGATCGCCGCTCAAGGCAGCGCTTCTCGACCAAAGGCTGATCGCCGGCTTAGGCAATATATATGTCTCGGAGGCGCTCTGGCGCGCCGGCCTGTCACCGCTACGTGAGGCTGGCACCATCGGCAGGCCAGGCAAGAAGGCCAGGGAACAAAGCGAACGCCTCGCCGAGGCGATCCGCTCGGTCGTATCAGATGCCATCGCGGCCGGCGGGTCTTCACTGCGCGACTATATGCACACTGATGGATCGCTGGGTTATTTCCAGCATTCCTTCGCCGTCTACGACCGCGAGGGTGAGCCTTGCCCCAAGCATGGCTGCGGCGGCCATGTCGAACGTATCGTGCAGAGCGGACGCTCGACCTTCTATTGCCGGACCTGTCAGACGTGAGCTAGACCGGTGTCGAGCAAGGAGGAACAGCCAATGGCCTATGAGACGATCATCACCGAGATGCGCGGTAAGGTCGGACTGATCACGCTGAACCGGCCAAAGGCGCTCAACGCATTGAATTCCCAGATCCTCGCCGAACTTGTCGCAGCCGTGAATGTTTTCTGCGCCGATCCTGGCATCGGCGCCATGGTTGTTACCGGCTCCGACAAGGCCTTTGCCGCGGGTGCCGATATCAAGGAGATGCAGGCAATCTCCTATGCGGATGCCTACAGCCAGGACTTCTTCGTCGGCTGGGAAGAGTTCACGCGGGCGCGAAAGCCGATCATAGCGGCGGTGGCCGGCTATGCGCTCGGTGGCGGGTGCGAACTGGCGATGATGTGCGATTTCATCATTGCCGCCGACACGGCCAAATTCGGCCAGCCGGAGATCACGCTCGGTGTCATTCCCGGCATGGGCGGGTCGCAACGCCTGACCCGGTTCGTCGGTAAATCGAAAGCGATGGACATGTGCCTGACCGGACGGATGATGGATGCCGCCGAGGCCGAACGTTCGGGCCTTGTGTCGCGGATCGTTCCGGCCGGCGAGCTGGTCGAGGAGGCCGTCAAGGCGGCGGCCAAAATCGCCGATTTCTCACTGCCGTCGGTGATGATGGCCAAGGAAGCCGTCAACCGGGCTTATGAGACGACGCTTGCCGAAGGATTGCGCTTCGAACGCCGCCTGTTCCATTCGCTTTTCGCGCTCGAAGACCAGAAGGAAGGCATGGCGGCGTTCGCCGAAAAGCGGAAGCCGAATTTCACCAACCGGTAGGGCGTCGGGGGTCAGCGACCGAAACCCGTGGCATCGGCCAAAAAGAACGCCAGGCGGCGTTGACGCGCCGGAAAAGCTGAACTATAAGCCGCACCAACCGAGGCGGCCCCGTGGCTGCCCGTTTGTTTTTTGCGCCCTGCGGCACGCCGCGTGCGCCGACCAGACCAGAAGAGAGGCATCATGGCCAACACATCCTCGGCCAAAAAGGCAACGCGCAAGATCGCCCGCCGCGCGGCGATCAACAAGAACCGCCGCTCGCGCGTCCGCACCTACGTCCGCCAGGTCGAGGAGGCACTTGCCTCGGGCGACAAGGCCGCAGCACAGGCCGCCTTCAAGGCTGCCGAGCCGGAATTGATGCGCGCCGCGACCAAAGGCGTGATCCACAAGAACACGGCGTCCCGCAAGGTGTCGCGCCTCGCCCAGCGCCTCAAGGTGCTGTCAGCCTGACATCGCCTTCTCAGAACGATCTTCTTCGAACCCGGCCGATCACGCCGGGTTTTTTCGTTTGCCGGCAAGTACTTAAAAAGAATAGCCGGAAACAACTGCAAATGCAGCGTCCACAGTTTGAAATGGTTTGCCGGCACATTCATGCCCGCTGATGATCGGAACGCTTGAAAAGCGTCGACTTTAAAAACCATATCCATCAGAAATAAGCGATACTTTTCAAATGTTTAGCGACGGTCATCCACAGCTTGTCCACAACGCGCCGAAGGGACGGGAGGACAACTGGCTGTCAAGTGAATTATTTCAGAAAATTTCGCGCCGGTCCGGCTTTTTCATATTCGTCGGAAAAGGGTTTGAATCACAATGGCTTTGTCAAAATACAGCACTGCGGCGTGGCGCTCCAACCCGCCCGAGGTAACCAGATTCCTTAAAAATCCGTTAGACGTGGCCTTGCCCTATCCACAGCGATTTCGGTAATGTCGATCTATCGAAGGAGACGGGCCTCTGGCCCTTAACCCAGCCTGACGCGGCCAGCTTAAATTGGCGGGATTTGCGACGCGGATCAAGTCCGCGGACGGGTATGGTTTGCTCTTTTTCGATACGGTAGGGGACTGGCGTAACTAGACATGGCAGGTAGGACGGCGCGCCGGCGCTCTTTCGCCGGACGGTGTTGTATTGCCCTGACATACCCAACGCGGGCTGGCTTTCATGAGCCGGCACCGGTTCCCTTCGATGGTGGGCGACGTTCATTGCCGGCGGCGGCAACGGGCATCGTAGCGAAGACACGGTCGCTGGAAAAAGGGTGCAGGAGGCGCATCCCCAGCGAAAAACGGGTACAGAAAGGCAAGGAACTCGATCATGCAGAGCGGCATCGAAAGGGAGCTTACGGGCGACCTCCCATTTCCTGGAACTTTGATCGGAGCAAACGAGATGGCGGTCTCCAGCGACGCGGAACAGAAGTTCGACCGGGTCAAGGCCCAGTTGAAGGCGCGCCTGGGAACCGAAGTCTATTCCAGCTGGTTCGGCCGCATGAAGGTCGCGGAAGCTTCCAAGGGCATTGTCCGCATCTCCGTGCCCACCGCGTTCCTGCGCTCGTGGATCAACGGCCACTATCACGATCTCATTTCCGAGCTGTGGAAGCACGAGGATCCCGAGCTTCTCAAGATCGAGATCATCGTGCGCACCGCGACCCGTCAGGGGCGCAGCCAGCCCGAACCGGAATTGGCGCCGGCGCGCAAGATGACGCGGCAGACGCAGACGGCGCTGGCTGCCGGCACGGTCAGCCCAGGCAGGGTGGAGCGGTCTCCCGTGCCGCGTCCGGGCGTGCCGGTCGAGAGCGAGTTCCGCCACAATGTGCTGGGATCACCGCTTGATCCGCGTTACACGTTCGGCTCCTTCATCGAAGGGCCCTCGAACCGCGTCGCCTTCGCCGCCGCCAAGGCCGTGGCGGAATCTCAGTCGAGCGCGGTGCGCTTCAATCCGCTTTTCCTGCATGCCACCGTCGGGCTCGGCAAGACGCACCTCTTGCAAGCCATCGCCGCGGAATCGCTGAAGCAGAACCCGAAGTCGCGCGTCGTCTATCTCACCGCCGAGTATTTCATGTGGCGCTTCGCCACGGCGATCCGCGACAACAACGCATTGACGCTCAAGGAGCAGCTGCGCGACATCGACCTCCTGATCATCGACGACATGCAGTTCCTGCAGGGCAAGTCGATCCAGCATGAATTCTGCCATCTGATCAACATGCTGCTCGACAGCGCCAAGCAGGTCGTCGTCGCGGCCGACCGGCCACCGTCGGAGCTGGAATCGCTCGAGCCGCGGGTCCGTTCGCGCCTCAATGGCGGCGTCGCGCTCGAAATGTCGGCACCCGATTTCGCCATGCGGCTCGGCATGCTCAAACTGCGCCTGGCCACAGCCAGGATCGACGATGCATCGCTCGACATTTCCGAAGAGATCCTCAACCACGTTGCCCGCACCGTGACCGGTAGCGGACGTGAACTGGAAGGCGCCTTCAACCAGCTCTTGTTTCGCCAGTCGTTCGAGCCGCAGATCACCATCGACCGCATCGACGAGATCCTCGGCCATATCTATCGCACGGGCGAGCCGAAGCGGGTGCGCATCGAGGACATCCAGCGCATCGTCGCGCGCCACTACAACGTCTCGAAGACGGAATTGCTGTCCAACCGGCGCACGCGCACCATAGTCAAGCCGCGGCAGGTCGCCATGTACCTGTCGAAGGTGATGACGCCGCGCTCGCTGCCGGAGATCGGGCGGCGTTTCGGCGGCCGCGACCACACGACGGTGCTGCACGCCGTGCGCAAGATCGAGGACCTGTCCGGCAATGACAACACGCTGGCGCAGGAACTGGAATTGCTGAGAAGGCTGATCAACGACCAGGCCTGACCGGCCAGAACGGCCCGCTTGCAGGGTTGGCCAGCTTTATCCCCAGAAAGCCCGCGTAACCGGCCCGAACCGGTGGCGCGGGCTTGCGCTCACTGGTTTTTTCCTGTCAGTTTGCGTAGATTCTGAAGCCTGTTCAGACCTTTTGCGGGGCGCCGGTAGCCGGAGACCCGTTCATTCATTCAAGCGAGCCTGTTTCGTCATGCGTGTTATCCTGGAACGGTCAAATCTCCTGAAGTCGCTCAACCACGTCCACCGCGTGGTCGAACGGCGCAACACCATACCGATCCTGTCCAACGTGCTGCTCAGCGCCGAAGGCGCCAGCCTCGAAATGAAGGCCACCGACCTCGACCTGGAGGTGACGGAAGCGACGCCCGCCAAGGTCGAGCGCGGCGGCGCGACGACAGTCCCCGCGCACTTGCTCTATGACATCGTGCGCAAGCTTTCAGACGGCGCCGAGGTGATGCTGAAGACGGATGAGGACGGCAACGCCATGACGGTTACGTCGGGCCGCTCCAGCTTCCGCCTGCAGTGCCTGCCGCAATCCGACTTTCCCGAGCTTTCGGCGGGATCCTTCTCGCATATTTTCCGTCTCGATGCGGTGGCGTTGAAGGGCCTGATCGAGAAGACGCAGTTCGCCATCTCCACCGAGGAGACGCGCTACTATCTCAATGGTATCTACCTGCACACGCATGAAGTCGGTGGCAAGCTGAAGCTGCGCTCGGTGGCAACCGACGGCCATCGCCTGGCGCGCGCCGAGATCGACGCCCCGGCGGGTTCGGAGGGCATGCCGGGCATCATCATTCCGCGCAAGACGGTGAGTGAGTTGCAGAAGCTGGTCGACGATCCGGATGTCGCCGTGACCACCGAACTGTCCGACACCAAGATCCGCTTCACCATCGGCAGCGTCGTCCTGACCTCGAAGCTGATCGACGGCACCTTCCCGGACTATCAGCGGGTCATTCCGACCGGCAACGACAAGAAGCTGATCCTCGACCGCCAGAGCTTCGCTGCCGCGGTCGACCGCGTCTCGACCATCTCTTCCGAACGCGGCCGCGCGGTGAAGCTCTCGATCAGCGAAGGCCAGGTGACGCTTGCCGTCAACAATCCGGATTCAGGCAGCGCCACGGAAGAATTGGCTGCAGACTATTCGTCCGACCCGATCGAGATCGGCTTCAATGCGAAATATCTGCTCGATGTCGCCGCGCAACTGACCGGCACGGAAGCCAAATTCATGCTGGCCGATGCCGGTTCGCCAACGCTGATCCACGACATGGCCGACGAGACCGCGCTTTACGTGCTGATGCCGATGCGAGTATAGCCGGCGTCGCCTGACGATACGGCCGGCGGCGGATATTGGTTGCGGTGACTTCCACAGGCGGATAGCGGTTGCCGGCACAAACCCACATAAGTAAGCTTACGCTTACCAATTTTCGCAACTACACAAGCCTGGCGATAGATTTTGCTCCGGGCGCCGTGGTCTTTTCCGGCGACAATGGTGCCGGCAAGACCAATCTCCTCGAAGCGATCTCCTTTTTGACCCCGGGGCGCGGCTTGCGCCGCGCGCCTTACGGAGATGTGGCCCGTGAGGGTGGCGATGGCGGCTTTGCCCTGCATGCGCGGCTCGACGGACCTGACGGCGAGGTCGAGATCGGCACCGGCATTTCCGGAGGCGACACGGCGGAGAGCGGCAGGCGGGTGCGTATAAACGGAGCCGCCGCCCGGGCCGAGGACATGCTGGAGTGGCTGCGGGTCGTGTGGCTGACGCCGGCGATGGATTCGTTGTTCACCGGACCGGCCGCGGATCGCCGGCGCTTTCTCGACCGGCTGGTGCTGGCGATCGATCCCGGACACGGCCAGCGTGCGCTCGACTACGAGAAGGCGATGCGGGGCCGTAACCGTTTGCTGACGGAAGGCTCACGCGATGCCGACTGGTTCGAGGCGATAGAGACGCAGATGGCGGAGACCGGCGTGGCGATCGCCGCGGCGCGCGCCGAAATGGTGCGGCTGCTGGCCGCCATGATCGGCAGGCTGCCCGACACGGGGCCATTTCCGCAGGCCGATATCGGACTTTCGGGTGACCTGGAGGCCGAGATTGCCAATGCACCGGCAGTCGATGTCGAGGAGCGGTTCCGACGGGCGCTTGCCGATGGCCGAGACCGTGACCGTGCCGCCGGACGCACCCTCGAGGGCCCGCACCGCTCGGACCTCGTGGTCCGGCACCGGCCCAAGGCCATGCCGGCCGAACTTTGCTCGACCGGCGAACAGAAGGCACTGCTGGTCGGTATCGTGCTGTCGCATGCCCGGCTGACCGGCGAAATGTCCGGCCTGACGCCGATCCTGCTGCTCGACGAGATCGCGGCGCACCTCGATGCCGGTCGCCGCGCGGCACTGTTCTCGATCCTGCAGGAACTGAACTGCCAGGCTTTCATGACGGGAACCGATGCGGCGCTGTTTTCCAGCCTGCATGGCCGGGCGCAGTTCCTGACGGTCGATCATGGCACGGTTGGGCCAACCGAAGACCCCTGACAAGGTTTTTCGGCCGCTATATGGTCCTGATATGACCACTGCGCTCACCGCCGACGAGATCGAACGTTATGCCCGCCACATCGTGCTGCCGGAGGTCGGCGGCGCGGGCCAGCAGAAGCTCAAGCAGGCGCGGGTCCTGGTGATCGGCGCCGGCGGGCTCGGTGCGCCGGTGCTTGAATATCTCGCCGCGGCCGGCGTCGGCACGCTCGGCGTGATCGACGACGACACAGTTTCGCTCTCCAACCTGCAACGCCAGGTCATCCATGGCACCGACACGATCGGCATGCTGAAAACCCAGAGCGCCGAGGCGGCAATCGCCCGTATCAATCCCAACATATCAGTCGAAACGCACACATTCCGGCTAACCGCGGAGAACGCCCCTGCCCTCGTCGCCAAGTACGATATCGTCGTCGATGGGTCCGATAATTTCGAGACGCGTTATGTGGTGGCCGATGCCTGCGCGGCCGAAGGGAAGCCGCTGGTGCATGCAGCCGTCGGACGTTTCGACGGCTCGGTGACCGTGCTGAAGCCTTTCGAAAACGGCAGCGACGGCAAGCCAAACCCGAGCTATCGGGATTTGTTTCCCGAAGCCCCGCCGCCGGGCCTGGTGCCGTCCTGTGCGGAGGCCGGGGTGCTCGGCGCACTGACGGGGGTCATCGGCACGCTGCAGGCGATGGAGGCGATCAAGCTGGTGACCGGCATAGGCGAGCCGCTGATCGGCCGGCTGCTGCTCTATGATGCGCTGGCCGCGCGTTTCGAGACGATCCGCTACAAGAGACGCTGATCTTGGAACAATCCCGTATTTCGATCACGCAGATCCCGGCCGATTTCTGCCGCTGGGGTGATGTGCTTGCCCTCATCATGCGTGCCTTCGCCTTCATGGACGGCATCATCGACCCGCCGTCGTCGGCTCACCTGCTCACAGTCGATGCGCTACGCGCCAAGGCCCTGCGGGAGACGGGCTTTCTGGCACTCGACGGCGACGACAGAATCGTGGGCTGCGTTTTTGCTCTTGAAAGGGCTGACGGTTTTTATATCGGCAAGCTCGCCGTCGCCCCGGACCGGCAAGGGCAAGGCATTGGCCGGCGGCTGATGCAAGCGGCCGAGGATCTGGCCCGCAGCCGCGGCAAGTCCGCCATCGATCTCGAGACGAGGATCGAGCTCACCGCAAATCATGCCGCCTTTGCCCGGCTCGGCTTTCGCGAGACCGAACGAACGGCGCATGACGGCTATGACAGGCCGACGTCCATCACCATGCGCAAAACGATTTCATAAACGGCGAGCCGGCGCCTGGACGGGTTTCAGGTTCTGAGCGGCAGCACGCGGTCCGGCGGGCGATGGCCATCGACGAAGGCGCGGATATTGATGATGACCTTCTCGCCCATGTCGATACGGCCCTCAAGCGTGGCCGAGCCCATATGCGGCAGAAGCACGACCTTGTTCCTGGCGGCGAGCTTCAAGAGCTTGCCGTTCAGGGCCGGCTCGTGCTCGTAAACGTCGAGGCCGGCGCCGGCGATCTTGCCGTCCTGGATCAGCTTGACCAGAGCTTCTTCGTCGATGATGTCGCCGCGGGCGGTGTTGACGATGTAGGCGGTGGGCTGCAGCAACGCCAGCCGCCGTGCCGACAGAAGATGGAAGGTCGCCGGCGTCGACGGACAATTGACCGAGATGATGTCCATGCGGGCGAGCATCTGGTCGAGACTCTCCCAATAGGTCGCCTCCAGTCCATCTTCGACCGCCGGCAGCACGCGATGCCGGTTGTGATAGTGGATGGACAAGCCGAAAGCCTTGGCCCGCTTGGCAACGGCGGTGCCAATGCGGCCCATGCCGACAATGCCGAGCCGTTTCCCCCAGATGCGCCGGCCAAGCATCCAGGTCGGCGACCAGCCGGCCCATTTCTTGTCGCCGGTAAGCACGCTGGCGCCTTCCGCCAGCCGGCGCGGTACGGCCAGCATCAGCGCCATGGTCATGTCGGCGGTATCTTCGGTGAGTACATTGGGCGTGTTGGTGACGGTGATGCCTCTCTTGGCCGCCGCCGCCACGTCGATCTTGTCGACGCCATTGCCGAAATTGGCGATCAGCTTGAGGTTGTCGCCGGCCTGGGCGATCAGTGCGGCATCGATCTGGTCGGTCACGGTCGGTACCAGCACGTCGGCTTCCTTGACCGCAGCGACCAGTTCCGGCTGCGTCATCGGCCTGTCCTCGACATTCAGCCTTGCGTCGAACAGTTCGCGCATGCGGGTCTCGACCGGGTCGGGCAGCTTTCGCGTGATGACCACGAGAGGCTTCTTTTTGCCTGGCATTGTTTCCCTCGTTGAGACCTCTTTAACCAAGACCGGCGAAACTGAAAGCTGGTCGCGGTAGCCGATTTACCCATGTAACAAGCGGTGCCGCCGAAGACAAAGAAAAAGGGGTGCCGCAGCCGTCGGGCCGGCGCCGAAAGGAACGAAAGTGTCTGGTTTCGCGTCGCTTCGCCTGGCCCTCAGCGCAGCATTTCTCGGCGCTCTCCTCTATTCTCCGCTTGCCGGCGCGCAGAGCGCGGCCGCCCCAGCCCAGAGCGCCATCACGCTCGGACCGAGCGGGCTGCCGCTGCCGCGATTCGTCAGCCTGAAATCCGGCCGCGTCAACTCGCGCGTCGGCCCCGGCGCCAACTATTCCGTCGACTGGATGTATATGAAGGCTGGCCTGCCGATGGAGATCATCCAGGAGTTCGATACGTGGCGGCGGGTGCGCGACGCCGACGGCTCGGAAGGATGGATCAACCAGTCGCTGCTTTCGGGCCGGCGCACAGCGATCATCGCGCCCTGGCAGCGCGGCAAGGGCGGCCAGATCAATCTTCTGAAAGGTCCCGACAAGGATGCCAGGGTGGTGGCGATCGTCGAACCCGGCGTGATGGGCACGATCAAGTCCTGCGACGGCCAGTGGTGCGAAATGACGCTCGACGGCCACACCGGCTGGCTTGCCCAGTCGGTCGTCTGGGGTGCTTATCCGGGCGAGCGGGTCAAGGACTGAACGTCTCGCGTTTGCGCCCGATGGGGCCAAGATGGGTGTCCTGAAATCCTGTCGACAGCTTCAAGCCGTAGCCCAGTGCACGGTCGATCGCGATATGGGCGATCCAGATCAGCGCGATGGCGCTGCCGACCGCACTGCCGGCGAGATGCCCGGCAAGCAGCAAAAGCCCCGGTACGATCAGGGTGTGCAAGGCGTTGTAGGCGATGGCGCCGATGCGCGGGCCACCGAGATAACCCAGCATCGAGAGGTCCGGCGCCAGGATGAGCAACGCTAAGAGCCACCAGGAGACGCCTGTCGCGCCATAGAAGACGACCGCAACCGCCGCCACGACAGCCCATTCGAGCCGGACTATCCAATCGAGGGGCTTCATCCCAGACCGATTAGTCGGGCCAGACCGATCATTCGGGCCGGACCGACTATTCGAGCCTGACGGATTATTCCGGCTTGGCTGATTGTCCTGGCCCTGGCCCATTATTCCGGCCTCGCCGGTCATTCCGGACGCTTGGGACGCAGCCTCACCACGATATCGACATTGGCGATTTCCATGCCTTCGGGCGGGTCCGGCAGATTGGTGACCGTGACCGGGCCGTTGGCGATGTCGAATATCCTGTTTTCGCCTTCGATATAGAAATGGTGGTGGTCGGAGGTATTGGTGTCGAAATAGGTCTTGGAACCCTCGACGGCGAGGATGCGCAGCAGCCCCGCCTGGGTAAACTGGTGAAGCGCGTTGTAGACGGTGGCCAGCGACACCGGCACGCCGGCGGCCTGCGCCTCCTCGTGCAGTTCCTCAGCCGACAGATGGCGGTCGCCCTTGGCGAAAAGCAGGTCGGCCAGCGCAATGCGCTGACGCGTCGGCCTCAGGCCGGCTTCACGTACCCGCTTGTCCACAGCGACATTTTCCTTCCGGCAGCCCCGGTCCATCTGGTCGTCCAAACTCACAGTCCCGCTTCAAGACATGCCCAGAATGGCAAAAAGATGAATGTCTGCCGAAACCGGACCCCTGTTGACATATATTCTGTCGCCCGAATGCGATCAATAGCGCGCATTGACCCGGGCGGACTGGCGGGTTAAGCGCAAACGCCGGTTTCCGGCCTGAAACAGATTGTGTTAGGACACCAACGACAAGGGCGCGCTACCGCCCGGACGATATGGGGATGAAATTGATGGCGGGTTCGAAATCCAGCTACGACTATGAAGAATTGCTGGCCTGCGCCCGCGGCGAGCTGTTCGGAGAAGGCAATGCCCAGCTGCCCTACCCGCCGATGCTGATGTTCGATCGTATCACCGAGGTCAGCGAGACCGGCGGCGCCTTCGATAAGGGTTTCATTCGCGCGGAATTCGATATCAAGCCCGACCTGTGGTTCTTTGCCTGTCATTTCATCGGCAATCCGATCATGCCTGGGTGTCTCGGCCTGGACGCCCTGTGGCAATTGACGGGTTTTTACCTCGGCTGGCTTGGCGAACCCGGCAGGGGAATGGCGCTGTCGACCGGAGAGGTCAAGTTCAAGGGCATGGTCACGCCATCGGTCAAGAAGGTCGAGTATGGCGTGGATTTCAAGCGTGTGATGCGCGGCCGGCTGGTGCTCGGCATCGCTGATGGCTGGATGAAGGCGGATGGCGAGCCCATATATGCGGCGACGGACCTGAAGGTCGGCCTGTCAAAGCAGTCGGCGGTCGCTTGACCGCAGCCCTGGCCCGCCCATTGGCCAGCATCCCTGGAAGGAGTTGCGAATGAGACGTGTCGTAGTCACAGGCCTCGGCATCGTGTCGTCGATCGGCAACAATGCCAACGAGGTGCAGACCTCGCTGCATGATGCCAGATCCGGCATCAGCTTTTCCGATTCCTTTGCCGAGCATGGCTTCCGCTGCCAGGTCTGGGGCGCGCCGACGCTCGACCCTTCCGCCATGATCGACCGCCGCGCGATGCGCTTCCTGAGCCAGGGCGCGGCCTGGAATCACGTCGCCATGGACCAGGCGATCGCGGATGCCGGCCTCGGCGAGAGCGACATCACCAATGAGCGCACCGGCATCGTCATGGGTTCGGGCGGCCCCTCCACCCGCACCATCGTCGAGGCCGCCGAAACCACGCTCAAGAACGGCAGCCCCAAGCGCATCGGTCCCTTCGCGGTGCCGAAGGCGATGTCGTCGACCGCGTCGGCGACGCTGGCCACGTGGTTCAAGATCCATGGCGTCAACTATTCGATCTCCTCGGCCTGCTCGACCTCGGCGCATTGCATCGGCAATGGTTACGAGCTGATCCAGTGGGGCAAGCAGGACATGGTCTTTGCCGGCGGCCACGAGGATCTCGACTGGACGATGTCGGACCTGTTCGATGCCATGGGCGCCATGTCGTCGAAGTTCAACGACAGGGCCTCGACCGCATCGCGCGCCTATGACGCCAATCGCGACGGCTTCGTCATTGCCGGGGGCGCCGGCGTGCTGGTGCTGGAAGAGTTGGAACACGCCAAGGCGCGCGGCGCCAAGATCTACGCAGAGATCGTCGGTTATGGCGCGACCTCGGACGGTTTCGACATGGTCGCGCCCTCGGGCGAAGGCGCGGTCCGTTGCATGCGCCAGGCGCTGGCGACGGTTTCCACGCCGGTCGACTACATCAACACCCACGGCACCTCGACGCCGGTCGGGGATTCCAAGGAAATGGGCGCGATCCGTGAAGTGTTCGGCGAGAAGATGCCGTTTATCACGTCGACGAAGTCGCTGACCGGCCATTCGCTGGGCGCGGCAGGCGTGCAGGAATCCATCTATTCGATCCTGATGATGCAAGGCGGCTTCATCGGCGAAAGCGCCCATATCGAGACGCTCGATCCGGAATTCGAGGGCATGCCGATCGTGCGCAAGCGCATCGACAACGCAGGGATCGACACCGTTCTGTCGAATTCCTTCGGTTTCGGCGGCACCAACGCAACGCTCGTTTTCCAGCGCTATTCCGCATAAGGCCAAGTTTTTTATATAAGGATTTGCCGGCCATGGACGGATTGATGAAGGGCAAGCGTGGGCTTGTCATGGGTGTCGCCAACGATCATTCGATTGCTTGGGGCATCGCCCGGAAATTGTCCGAACATGGGGCGGAACTCGCCTTCACCTATCAGGGCGAGGCTTTCGGCCGCCGCGTCAAGCCGCTCGCCGACAAGCTCGGCGCTTCGCTGGTCGTTCCCTGCGACGTCGAGGACAGCGCTTCGGTCGCCGCCACGTTCGACACGCTCGGCAAGGCATGGGGCGGACTGGACTTCGTCGTCCATGCCATCGGCTTTTCAGACAAGAACGAATTGAAAGGCCTCTATGCCGACACCAGCCGGGACAATTTCGTCCGCACCATGGTGATCTCCTGCTATTCCTTCACCGAAGTGGCGCGCAACGCCGCGCCGCTGATGACTGCCGGCGGTTCGATGATCACGCTGACTTATGCCGGCTCGGTCCGCGTCATGCCGAACTACAATGTCATGGGGGTCGCCAAGGCTGGGCTCGAGGCCAGCGTGCGCTACCTCGCCAACGACTACGGCCCACGCGGCATCCGGGTCAACGGCATCTCGGCCGGTCCGGTGCGCACACTGGCCGGCGCCGGCATTTCTGACGCCCGCCACATGTTCTCCTACCAGCAGCGCAACTCGCCGCTGCGCCGGACGGTGACGATCGACGAGGTCGGCGGCTCCTCGCTCTATCTCCTGTCCGACCTTGCTTCCGGTGTCACCGGCGAAATCCACTATGTCGATTCCGGCTATCATATCGTCTCGATGCCGACACTCGATGAGTTGAAGCAGACGGATGGCGGGCGTGACTGAAGCGTCCCCACGTGGGCTCTTTGCCAGTAAAGAAAATAATCCTCTCCAGTAAAATTGGATTCATTCGCGGAAACTCATTTTAAGAGGCTTGCCGCTATAGAGCTCCCCATCTGGGGACCTTTTCATGCCTGGCATCAGCAACCCGAAGCGAACACCCGTGTTCCGACTGCTCACGATAGCAAGTTCGGGCATTGGCAGTTTCGTCCTCGGCATCTGGGGCCTGAAGCACGGTCTCGGCGACGGGTTTGCCGGCATATCGGCTGATATGATGGTGTCGGTCATGGCCGCGCTTTGCGCGCTGGCGGCATCTGTGGCGGCAATGTCCTTCTTCGCCGGCATCGATGAATCGGCGGATTTCGTCTTCAACGAAACCCATTTCGACAAGCTGACCGGACTGCTGGCGCGCCCGGCGATGGTCGGCAAGATCGCCGAGGCGGCATGCGCGACAAGCCGCACCGGGGAACCGGTGTTCCTGATCGACATCGACATCGACCGGTTCAAGCAGATCAACGACGCTATCGGCTACACACAGGGCGATGAACTGATCCGCGCCTTCACCAGGCGGCTGCATGACTGCGTGCCCGCGCGCGCCCTGATCGGCCGCATCGGGGCCGGCGAGTTCGCGGTGCTGCTCCCGGACCATCTGATCCAGGGAACCTTGGAAAGCATGGTCGAGAGGCTCATCGACGAGATGATGGAGCCGTATGAACTCGGCAGCCACCAGCAATCGGTGAGCCTGTCGGTCGGCATCGTGGCGATGCCCAAGGACGGTATCGATCCGGTCCTTATCCTGCGGCGCTCCAACCTGGCGCTGCAGAATGCGCGTGCCAGAGGGGTTGGCAACTGGTCGGTCTTCGACAGCGAGATGGGACGCGTGGCCGACCATCGCCAATGGGTCGAATCCGAGCTGCATGGCGCCTTTGAACGCGGCGATTTCGACCTGCACTATCAGCCGCAGCTCGACCTCCCGACCGGCCGCATCGTCGGCTACGAGGCGTTGATCCGCTGGAAGCATCCCGAACGCGGCATGATCCCGCCGATGGAGTTCATCCAGATCGCCGAGGAGACCGGCATGATCAACCCGATTGGCGAATGGGTGCTGCGCAAGGCCTGCAGCGATGCCCGCCATCTGCCTGACGACTGTTTCGTCGCCGTCAACATCTCGCCGGTCCAGTTCATGACCAAGGACTTCGTCGGCATTGTGCGCGACACGATGCGGGCCACCGGCATCAAGCCGTCACGGCTGGAACTGGAAGTCACCGAGACGGCGATGATGCAGGACCGCGACCGCGCGGCGATCATCTTGAAAGAACTTGCCGAGATGGGCATTTCGGTCGCCGTCGATGATTTCGGCACCGGCTATTCCAATCTCAGCTATCTGATCGACTTCTCGTTCGGCAAGCTGAAGATCGACCGTTCCTTCGTCAGCCGCATCGATACGGATGCCAGTTCCGGCGCGGTCGTGTCGACCATTGTCGGGCTGTCGCGGGCGCTCGGCGTCAGCATCATCGCCGAAGGCGTCGAGACCGAGAGCCAGGCGACGCTGCTGCGGGCCGCCGGCTGCGAGGTGGTGCAGGGCTACCTGTTCGGCCGGCCAGCACCGCTCAAGATCAGCGTTGGCGACGGGCATGTCGCCGACGACATGAGGCGCGTCGCCAACCTGCATTGATAACCCCCCGCTCCGCATTACCTGCGCGCGGCAAACACCTTGAACATGCCGTCGCGGGCAAGCTCCGCATGACTGGCAAAGGCGGCCGACAGCACTGGCTCGTAAGGAAGCTGCCGGTTTGCGACCATGAACAGGCGTCCACCGGGCTTCAGGGCCTTGGCTGCCGCGCGGATCATGCCGGCACCGATCTCCGGCTCCGCCGCACGGCTGCGATGGAAGGGCGGGTTCATGGCGATGACGTCGTAACGGCGCTCGACAGGCTCGGCGAGCAGATCCATCCAGAAGAAGCCCTGCGCCACGGTGTTGCCGAGATTGCCCCTGGCCGCCTCCAGCGCATCGAAATCGGCCTCGTAAAGATCGAGGGTCGACAAGCCCGGCGAGCGGGCAGCCATCTCCGCCGCCACGTAGCCCCAGCCGGCGCAGAAATCGGCCGCACTGCCACGCAGATCGCCGGGCAAGTTCTCGACCAGCAGTTTCGAACCGGCATCGACGCGATCGAAGGAGAACATGCCGGGTGCGGTGTGGAACCGCTCCCCAACCAGCAAGGCGGGATTGGCGGCGCGAAGCGCGGCGGCGGCTTGCATATCGGCCGGGCGGCGCAGCCAGAAGGCAATGCCGTGATATTTCGGCATGTGGCCATCAAGCGGCGCAAGATCGCCGACGCGCTTGCGCAGGCTGGCGATGCCATCCTCCTTGCCACCGGCAATGACGATCAATCCACCCTCGTCCACGCGCTCGAAAGCCTCGGCGATGCGCAGTTCGTTCTGACCGCGATGGCGGCCGGCGAGCACGAGCGCGGCATCAAAACGGTCGCCGGTCGATTGCGGCGTGACCGTGAAGCCCGCCGCTTGCAACGAACGGAAATACGGCCGGAAGCCCTGTACGAGATTGAGCGTGGCCGCGAAAGCCGGCGGCAGACGCAGGCCGGGTTCGGCGCCAATGAAGAGGATGTGCTCGCCCTTGCGCGGTGGGGAAAGAGCCTCGGCATTGAACGGATGAAAAAGCGTCTTCAGCGCTTCAGCGGACATAGCCGTGCTCCATAAACAAAAACGGGCGCGACCTAAGCCGCGCCCGCTTCATTTGCCGTCAGATCGCTCAGGCGGCGTCTTCTTCGCCTTCTGTCTTCTTCTCGCGCGCGATTTCCTTGCCGGTGGCCTGGTCGACGACTTTCATCGACAGGCGGACCTTGCCGCGCTCGTCGAAGCCCATCAGCTTAACCCAGACCTTGTCGCCTTCCTTGACGACGTCCGAGGTCTTGGCGACCCGGTCGTTGGCAAGCTGCGAGATGTGGACGAGGCCGTCACGCGGACCGAAGAAGTTGACGAAGGCGCCGAAATCGGCGGTCTTGACGACCGTGCCTTCGTAGATTTCGCCGACTTCCGGCTCGGCTACGATGGTGTGAATCCACTTCTTCGCCGCCTCGATCTCCTTGGCGTTCGAGGAAGCGATCTTGACCGTGCCGTCGTCCTCGATGTTGATCTTGGCGCCGGTCTTCTCGACGATCTCGCGGATGACCTTGCCGCCCGAACCGATGACGTCGCGGATCTTGTCGGTCGGGATGTGCATGACCTCGATGCGCGGCGCGAACTCGCCGAGTTCGGGGCGGGCGCCGGTCAGAGCATGGGCCATCTCGCCGAGGATATGCAAGCGGCCGTCCTTGGCCTGGCCGAGGGCGATCTTCATGATCTCTTCGGTGATGCCATCGATCTTGATGTCCATCTGCAGCGAGGTGATGCCGCCCTCGGTGCCGGCAACCTTGAAGTCCATGTCGCCGAGGTGATCCTCGTCGCCAAGGATGTCGGAGAGCACGGCGAAGCGCTCGCCTTCCTTGATCAGGCCCATGGCGATGCCGGCGACCGGCTTGGCCAGCGGCACGCCGGCATCCATCAGCGCCAGCGAGGTACCGCAGACGGTAGCCATCGACGACGAACCGTTGGACTCGGTGATCTCCGAGACGACGCGCAGCGTGTAGGGGAACTGGTCAGCGCTCGGCAGCATCGGACGGATGGCGCGCCAGGCGAGCTTGCCATGACCGATTTCGCGGCGGCCGGGCGACCCCATGCGGCCGGTCTCACCGACTGAGTAGGGAGGGAAGTTGTAGTGAAGGAGGAATTTCTCCTTGTACATGCCGGTCAAGGAATCGACATACTGCTCGTCCTCGCCGGTGCCGAGCGTGGCAACGACCAGCGCCTGGGTCTCGCCGCGGGTGAACAGCGCCGAGCCGTGGGTGCGCGGCAGGACGCCGACTTCGGAGACGATCTTGCGCACGGTCTTGAGGTCGCGGCCATCGATGCGCGAGCCGGTGTCGAGAATGTTCCAGCGCACGACCTTGGCCTGGAGCTCCTTGAACACCGAGCCGATCTGTTCGGAGGTGTACTTGGCGTCTTCGCCTTCGGCGGGGGCAAACGCTGCCTTGACCTTCGCCTTGACGGCGTCGACGGCGGCATAACGCTTCTGCTTGTCGACATTCTTGTAGGCATCGCTGAGCTCGTCGCCGACGATCTTCAGCATCGCGGCCTCAAGCGCGGAATAATCCGGCGCGGTGAAGTCGCGCGGCTCCTTGGCGGCAACTTCGGCCAGCTTGATGATGGCGTCGATGACCGGCTGGAAACCCTTGTGGCCGAACATGACGGCGCCGAGCATCAGCTCTTCGCCAAGTTCCCTGGCTTCCGACTCGACCATCAGCACGGCGTCGGCGGTGCCGGCGACAACGAGGTCGAGCTTGGACTCCTGCATCTCGTCGACATGCGGGTTCAGCACATATTCGCCGTTGATGTAACCGACGCGGGCGCCGCCGACCGGGCCCATGAACGGAACGCCGGAGAGCGTCAGAGCGGCCGAGGTGGCAACGATCGACAGGATGTCCGGATCGTTTTCGAGATCATGCTGGACGACGGTGACGACGATCTGGGTGTCGTTCTTGTAGCCGGCGGCGAAGAGCGGGCGGATCGGGCGGTCGATGAGGCGGGAAACCAGCGTTTCCTTTTCGCTCGGACGGCCTTCGCGCTTGAAATAGCCGCCCGGGATCTTGCCGGCGGCATAGGTCTTTTCCTGGTAGTTGACGGTCAGCGGAAAGAAGTCGAGGCCGGGCTTCGGCTCCTTCATCGAAACGACGGTGGCGAGAACCTTGGTCTCGCCGTAGGTGGCGAGCACCGCGCCGTCAGCCTGGCGCGCGATCTTGCCGGTTTCCAGGATGAGCGGACGGCCGCCCCATTCGATTTCTACTTTGTGGTGATTGAACATGTCTTGTCCTTAATAAGCGGAAAGGGGCGCGCCGTTTCACGGTGCGCGGATGCCCTTTCCCTGGCTTCCTTTCTCGGGCAGCCACGGGCAAGACAACGGGAAGCTCGGATGATTTAAGCGCGACGAGCGCGCACGAGCGTCCTGCAATCCTGCCCCATGACCGTCCATGGGAGGTTTCGAGTGGCCCTCTGCACGCTCGAAACCGGGTCTGGCCAGCCGATACGACTGGCAGAATGCGTGACCGGCGGACTTCCCTGGGAAAGTCCGCCGGTCAGTTCGTCAACGGCGCAGACCGAGCTTCTCGATCAGTGTCTGATAGCGCGTGTCGTCCTTACGCTTGAGATAATCAAGCAGGCTGCGGCGCTGGGACACGAGAGCGAGCAGACCACGGCGGGAATGGTTATCCTTCTTGTGGTCCTTGAAATGGTCGGTCAGGTTCTTGATGCGCTCGGAAAGGATGGCTACCTGGACTTCCGGAGAACCGGTATCGCCCTTGGCGGTTGCGAATTCACCCATCAATTCCTGTTTGCGCTCGGCAGTAATCGACATCGTGTTTTTCCTTATCTGTTTGAGGAAACGGGTCGCCCACAGCCGGGATGTCGTCCAGCAGGGGCCGTGCATGCAAGGCGTCAAGGCGCTATGCTGCGGCGCATATAGTGCAATTCCCCGAAAAACACCAGCCCAATTCACAAGCCGGCTTTTGACGCTCAAATGGCAGGTTCAATCCCAGTCAAAGCCATTTCTTCCATTTGAAGAATGCAATCAGCCCGACAGCGACGGCAGCCATGAACAGCAGCGACAACGGATAGCCGTAGTACGCCTTCAGCTCCGGCATGTTCCATGGCGAGCTCGCGGGGTCGAAATTCATGCCCCAGATGCCAACCAGGAAGGTGAGCGGCATGAAGATGACCGAGACGATGGTGAGATAGGAGATGACGTCGTTGGTGCGGGCCTGGCTCAGCGACAGGTGCATTTCGATCAGGCCGGTCAGCATGTCGCGCTGGGTCTCGACCAGTTCGATCAGCCTGAGCGAATGGTCGAGGGTGTCGTTGAGGAAGACCTTGGTCTCGGCTCCGACATAGGCCACGTCGTTACGGATCAGGGTGGCCAGCGCATCGCGCATGGGCCACAGCACGCCTTTCAGGACGTTGGCATCGCGCCGCAATTCGTGCAGCTGCCGCATTTGGTGCTTGTGCGTCGAATGCAACATCTGGTCCTCGATGCTGTCGACAAGGTCGCCGGCAGCCTCGATCGGCGGAAAATAGCTGTCGACGATGGCGTCGATCAGCGCGTAGGCGAGATAGTCGGCGCCGCGCGTGCGCAGCCTGTTGGGCGCCGAACTCTCGATGCGCTTGCGCACCGGATTAAACGGATCGCCCTCGCGTTCCTGGAAGGTGACGACGAAGTTCTCGCCGAGGAAGAGAGCTATCTGTTCGTAGCGATGCGACGTGACATCGTCGATCATGCGCATGACGACGAAGGCGTGATCCTCGAAGAAATCGACTTTCGGCCGCTGGCCGGTATTGACGACATCCTCCAGCGCCAGCGGATGCAGGCTGAAGATGCGGCCAATCTCCTCGATCAACTGGATGTTGGCGAGGCCGGTGCAGTCAAGCCAGATGACCGGCCATTTCCGGCAATTGGCCTCGACATCGTCGATGCTGGCATTGTCGATCGTCTTGAACTTCTGCGTCGAGATCAGGGTCAGCCGCAATTCGGAGCGCCGCGCGGCCGGATCGGCGATCAATGTGCCCGGCGAGGCGCCGACAGGCGGCCGCCTCGTCTTCACCGGCGCCCGTTTTTTCACCACCTCGGCCTTCGCCATGCCACCACCCGTCGAAACCTGCTTGTTGCCATAGATGCGTATGATCGAATGTCTATGATTGACCTGGCATGGACGATGGGTCTCGGGCACCATGACGTACGGCATGAACGATGATTTCTTCGTCAGCCGCTTCGTAGAAAATTAGATAGGGATAGGGGACGGTTGCGAGACGACGGATGGCCGGATCGTCCGTTCGTTTGCCAAGAAATGGCTGACCCGCAATCCGCTCCAACAAAAGCTTGATGCGTTGCCGGACACGATGGGCGCCTCGCGGCGAGTGAACATTGATGTGGTCAATGATATTCTTCAGGTCAGCAAGGGCCGGACTGGTGAAGCGAACCTTCACAGATCGTACTTGGCCCACATAGCACGCACCTCGTCGTCGGTTGCAAATTCGCCGCGTGCAGCAGCCGATCGCGATCTCGCAATAGCCGCACGCTCATCAGGCGTCAAAGGCACCGGCTCCGACTCCTCGGCAGCAAGCATAAGCATGGCGCGAGCAATCTCATCTTGCATGGCCGGAGAAAGGACCCTTGCCACGGCAACGGCTTTTTCAAGAAGGTCTGTCATGGTCGGATTATGCACTTAATCTGCACACAAGAAAAGTAGAACGAGCTTCGCGAACCGCCTTCACTATCCGCTGTTCCGCAAGCTCAGTGCCTATGCCGCCATGGAGATCAGACCGGTCACCCGGCAAAGACCCGCTTGGGCTTGAACATGCCTTGCTCGATGGCGCCGATGGCGACCAGCTTGCCGCGTGACGTCGCGCAGGCCTCTTCCGCCTCCACCGGTGCGTCACGGCCACGGATGATGACCGGATTGCCGAGGCGGATCTTTGTGGCCGCGTCATCGCTGATGGCGATCTGCGGCAGACAGTCGAGCGCCGCTGACGTGTCGACGAGAAGCCCGTCGATGGCGCCGAAGTCGATCGGCACTTCCACCGCGTCAGCAGGATCTGCTTCTGGGTCCGATTTGTCCTCGCCTTGCGCGCCGAAGCGGGCGGCCTCGAGTTCGGCGATGGTGACGAAGTCCTCCGGCGTGAACGGCTCAACCTCGACCCGGCGCAGCTCGCTGATATGGCCGAAGCAGCCGAGGTCGCGGCCCATGTCGCGGGCCAGCGAACGCACATACGTGCCCTTGCCGCATTCGACTTCGAAAATCGTCTGGTCCGGCTTGTGCTCGACAATATCGAGCCGGCCGATCTCGATCTCGCGCGCGGGTATGTCGACCGTCCCGCCTTCGCGGGCGAGGTCGTAGGCGCGCTCGCCCGCAATCTTGATGGCCGAGAATTGCGGCGGCGTCTGCATGATGACGCCGGTGTATTTCGGCAGCAGCGCCCGCACCTCGGCTTCCGCCGGACGCAGCTCGGAGCTCTTCGTCACCGGCCCTTCAAGATCGTCGGTGGAACGCTCATCGCCCCAGGCAACGGTGAAACGATAGACCTTGGCGCCGTCCTGCACGTAGGGCACGGTCTTGGTGGCTTCGCCGAGCGCGATCGGCAGCATGCCGGAGGCAAGAGGGTCGAGCGTGCCGGCGTGGCCGGCCTTTTCGGCCTGGAACAGCCATTTGATCTTGGACACGGCCTCGGTCGAGCCCATGCCGACCGGCTTGTCCAGGACCACCCAGCCGGAGACCGGCCGGCCCTTTTTCTTGCCGCGACGCGCCATTATTCTTCTTCCTTATTGTCGTCGCTATCCAGATCGCGCGCCACTTCGGGGGATTTCAGCAGATCGTTGATCCTGGCGAAATTGTCGAAGGACGTATCCAGCCGGAAGCGGAATTCCGGCATGTACTTCATCTGCCTGAGCGCGCCGGAGACGCGGCCGCGCACGAACTTGGCATGCTTGTTCAGCGCCTCGATCACCGCGTCGGCGTCCTTGGCACCGAGCGGAGAAACAAAGGCGGTGGCGATCTTGAGATCGGGCGACATGCGCACTTCGGAGACCGAAACAACCGAGTTTTCAATCAACGGGTCGATGATCTCGCCGCGCTGCAGAGTTTCGGAGAGCGCATGGCGCACCTGCTCGCCGACGCGCAGCATGCGCTGGGATGGACTTGATGTCGTGGAACGGGGCATTTTTCTCAATCCTGAAAGCGTGAGGCGCGGGATGGGACCGTGCCGCATGTCTCAATCGGTCATTCTCAATAGCACTGAGGCGGCGGTCTTTCGACCACCGCCCGGTATCGACGAGCCACTCGAACTCAGAGTGTGCGGGTCACCATCTCGACGCGGAAGCACTCGATGACGTCGCCGACGCGCATGTCCTCGTAGTTCTGGAAGGCCATACCACACTCCTGGCCGCCAGGGACTTCCGAAACCTCGTCCTTGAAGCGCTTCAGGGTCTTCAGCGTGCCTTCGTGGATGACGACGTTGTCGCGGATCAGGCGTACGCCCGCGCCACGTTCGACCTTGCCTTCGGTGACACGGCAGCCGGCGATCTTGCCGACCTTGGTGATGTCGAAGATTTCGAGGATCTCGGCATTGCCGATGAAGGTCTCGCGACGCTCCGGCGACAACAGGCCCGACAGAGCCGCTTTCACATCATCCACCAGGTTGTAGATGATCGAGTAGTAGCGGATCTCGATGCCCGCGGCCGCGGCCGCGGCACGCGCCTGCACATTGGCGCGCACGTTGAAGCCGATGATCGCCGCACCCGACGTTTCCGCCAGCGAGACGTCGCTTTCGGTGATGGCGCCGGCGCCGGAATGGACGATGCGCGCACGCACTTCATCGGTGCCGAGCTTGTCCAGGGCAGCATTGATCGCTTCGATCGAACCCTGCACGTCGCCCTTGATGACCAGCGGGAATTCCTTCAACCCGCTCGTCTGCAGCTGCGACATCATCTGTTCGAGCGAGCCGCGCTGGCCGGCATGCCTGGCCACCGCCTTCTCGCGCGCCAGACGCTGGCGATATTCGGTGATCTCGCGGGCACGGGCTTCGTTGTTGACCACGGCGAAGCGGTCGCCGGCCTGCGGGGTTCCCTGAAGGCCGAGCACCTCGACCGGCATTGCCGGCGGCGCTTCCTTGATCTGATCGCCGCGATCGTTGACCAGCGCGCGCACGCGACCCCATTCGTTGCCGGCGACAAGGATGTCGCCCGGCATCAAGGTGCCGGTCTGCACCAGCACGGTGGCGACGGGACCACGGCCCTTGTCGAGCTGCGCTTCGATGACGACACCCTCGGCGGTGCGGTCGGGGTTGGCCTTGAGGTCGAGGATTTCGGCCTGCAGCAGGATCGCTTCGAGCAACTTGTCGAGATTGGTGCCCTTGGTCGCCGACACTTCGACGTCCAGCACTTCACCGCCCATCGATTCGACGAAGACTTCATGACGCAAGAGTTCCGAGCGCACTTTCTGCGGATCGGCATCATGCTTGTCGATCTTGTTGATCGCCACGATGATCGGAACGCCGGCAGCCTTGGCATGGCTGATCGATTCGATCGTCTGTGGCATGACGCTGTCGTCGGCCGCCACCACCAGGATGGCGATGTCGGTGGCCTGGGCGCCACGGGCGCGCATCGCCGTGAATGCGGCGTGGCCGGGCGTGTCGATGAAAGTGATCTTCTGACCGTTCTTCTCGACCTGATAGGCGCCGATATGCTGGGTGATGCCGCCGGCCTCGCCGGAAACGACATTGGCGTTGCGGATCGCATCGAGCAGCGACGTCTTGCCGTGGTCGACGTGGCCCATGATGGTGACGACCGGCGGACGCGACACGAGGTCTTCCGGACGATCGGCGATATTGAACAGGCCTTCCTCGATGTCGGACTCGGCGACGCGGCGGACCGTGTGGCCGAATTCGGTGGCCACCAGCTCGGCCGTATCGGCGTCGATGACATCGCCCGGCTTCAGAATCTGGCCCTGCTTCATGAAGTACTTGACCAGGTCGACAGCACGCTCGGACATGCGCTGCGCCAATTCCTGGATGGTGATGGTTTCGGGCAGGATCACTTCGCGCATGACCTTCTCGCGCGGCTCATTGTGCATCGCGCGCTTGAATTTTTCCTGGCGGCGACGCATCGACGACAGCGAACGGGCCCGCGCATCCTCGTCGGACAACGCGGAATTCAGTGTCAGCTTGCCACGGCGGCGGTCTTCCTCGCTCTTGGTGGGTTTGGCCGGGCGTGCCACTTCGGGCGTGACCAGGCGGCGCACCGGTGCACCGGCGGTCGCCCGCTTCGGCTTGGCCCCTTCCTCCTCGTCGGCGGTCGCCAACTCAGCGGCTTGCGGTGCGCGGCGGCGTGCTTCTTCCTCGGCGCGACGGCGCGATTCGGCCTCGGTCTGCAACCGGGCCTCTTCCTCGGCCTGGCGGCGTGCGGAGTCCTCGCGTTCGCGCTTGCGGCGCTCTTCGTCCTCGGCGCGGCGCTTGGCCTCGTCGGCTGCGCGCTGACGGTCTTCGACCTCGCGGACCTTCGAGCCCTCGAGCGCCTTGCGGCGCGCTTCCATTTCGCTGCGCGACAGTTCGTTCAGCACCATGCCGCTGCGCTCGACCGGAGGCGGCGGCGGGGGCGGTGCCTTGGGCGCTTCCTGCACGACAGGTGCCGCCACGACTGCCGGCTTCGGCGTGAAGACGGGCGCAGGCGGAGCCGCAGCCAGCTCCGGCTTGTCGCCGGGCAGCGAGAACTTGCGCTTCTTGGTCTCGACCACGACCGACTTGGTACGGCCGTGCGAGAAGTTCTGGCGCACAGTGCCCTGTTCCATGCCGGGGCGCTTCAGCGTCAAGGTCTTCTTCGGTGTAACACTCAACGTCTTGTCGTCGCCCGATTTCGTATCGCTCATTCCATATCCTCTGCGGCATCATCTTCGTCAGCAACGGCCGCAAGCATTGCAAGATCGTCCGGGGTTCCGCCCCGATATCGGTCGAGCGCAACCATGCGCTTCTGGACCGCCTTACCCGCGTCTCCCGCGAGGACGGCAGCATGTATCACATTTGTACCCCCCAATGCCAAGCTCAACTCGGCCTCGGAGAAAAGTTTGTAGGCAAGGATGGAAGGGCCGCCGATATGGACGGTCGCCCGCCGCGCCTGACTGATCTTGCGCACGCCATCGTCGGACGCCTCGGTCGCGTGGAGCACGAAAAGCGCCAGCCCGCCGCGCACCGCGCTCTCGACCTTGGTAGCACCGAGCGAAATCGCGCCTGCCTTGCGGGCGAGGCCCAGCATGCCCAGGGCGGATCTGGAGAGCAACCCGTCGACCATGCCGCCGAGATCGGGCGGCACGACCACCTGTGCCTTGAAGGCGCGGGCAAAAAGGTTCTTGGCCGCCGCCTTCTCGATATGTAGGCGGTCGGCACTCACCCAGCAACCACGGCCGGGCAGATTTCTCTTGAGATCGGGAACGACGGCCGAATCCGGACCGACGACGAACCGGATCAGTTCATCCGGTTCGGCCTGTTTTCGGGTGACGATGCAGGTGCGATCGTTCATCTCGTCCAAGGGCGGGTTGTGTGCGATGCGGTTTCACCTCACGCACCAACGGCTTCGTCAGCCGTTTCTTCTTCGGCCGCGAGCTCGTCTTCGGTGATCCAGCCGGCCTTGAGGCGAGCGGCGAGAACCATCTGCTCGGCATCGGCGCGCGAAACGCCGTGATTGGCCAGCACGCCGGGATACACCTTGGTCTCGCCGTCCTTGCGTTCCTTCCAGCCGGTGAGGTCGTCGGCGGCATAGCCGGCGAAATCCTCGATCGTCTTCACGCCGTCCTCGCCGAGCGTCACCATCATGGCGGTGGTGACGCCGGGAATTTCGCGCAGATCATCCGAAACGCCCAGCGCCTTGCGCTTCTCGTCGTGCTCGGCCTCGATCTTCTCCAGATACTCGCGGGCGCGGGTCTGGATTTCAGAGGCGGTATCCTCATCGAAACCGTCGATCGAGGCGATCTCGCCGGCATCGACATAGGCGACTTCCTCGACGCTGGTGAAGCCTTCGGAAGCCAGCACCTGGCCGACCATCTCGTCGACATCGAGCGCTTCCATGAACAGCGCCGAGCGCTCGACGAATTCCTTCTGACGGCGCTCGGATTCCTCCGCCTCGGTCAGAATGTCGATGTCCCAGCCGGTGAGCTGCGAGGCAAGGCGCACGTTCTGGCCGCGGCGACCGATGGCCAGCGACAGCTGATCGTCGGGAACCACCACTTCGATGCGCTCCGCATCCTCGTCGAGCACGACCTTGGCGACTTCCGCCGGCTGCAGTGCGTTGACGATGAAGGAGGCGGCCGAAGGCGACCACGGAATGATGTCGATCTTCTCGCCCTGCAATTCGCCGACGACGGCCTGGACGCGGCTGCCGCGCATACCGACGCAGGCGCCGACCGGGTCGATCGAGCTATCACGCGAGATGACGGCGATCTTGGCGCGCGAGCCCGGGTCGCGGGCGACCGACTTGATCTCGATGATGCCGTCATAGATCTCCGGCACTTCCATGGTGAAGAGCTTGGCCATGAACTGCGGATGGGTGCGCGACAGGAATATCTGTGGGCCGCGCTGCTCGCGGCGCACGTCGTAGACATAGGCACGGACGCGGTCGCCGTATTTGTAGTTTTCGCGTGGGATCAGCTCGTCGCGGCGGATGATCGCCTCGCCGCGGCCGAGGTCGACGATGACGTTGCCGTACTCGACGCGCTTGACGGTGCCGTTGACGATCTCACCGATACGGTCCTTGTACTCATCATACTGGCGGTCGCGCTCGGCCTCGCGCACCTTCTGCACGATGACCTGCTTGGCCGACTGGGCGGCGATACGGCCGAAATCCATCGGCGGCAGCTGTTCGGCGATGAAATCGCCGAGCTGGGCATCGGGATTACGCTCACGGGCCGAGGAAATGGCGATCTGGGTGGCGTAGTCGTCCACTTTCTCGACCACTTCCATCAGCCGCTGCAGCTTCATCTCGCCGGTGTTCGGGTTGATGTCGGCGCGGATGTTGGTCTCCTGGCCATAACGCGAGCGTGCCGCCTTCTGGATCGCATCGGCCATGGCGGCGATGACGATCGACTTGTCGATCGACTTTTCACGCGCGACCGCATCGGCAATCTGCAGCAGTTCAAGTCTGTTGGCGCTTACAACCATGTTCTTTCTCCCGAGCCTGTTCGCCGGACCTTTGCGCCCGGCAGCTCAATCAAATTTCCTGTTCGTGTTCTTCCGTGGCGTCCGGTTCCGCACCCTCGGACACATCGTCGTCCGGTTCACCGCGGCGTCTCTTGGCTTCCTTGCGCGCCCTGTTGTCCTTCGACAACGCTTCGCGAATGAGGTCGTCGGTCAGGATCAGCCGGACATCGGCAATGGTGTCATAGGGAACGCGCACCGTCGGCTCCTCACCATAGGCCGCCTTGTCGCGCTCGATCAGCACGTCGTTCTCACCGGCCTCGGCGATCTTGCCCTTGAAACGCTTGCGGTCAGCGACGACGACCGATGTCTCGATCTTCACCAGATGACCGGTCCAGGTCACGAAATCCGATTTGCGCACCAAGGGCCGGTCGATGCCGGGCGACGAAACTTCGAGATGATACGCCTTTTCGATCGGATCATCGACGTCGAGCGCCGGCGACACCGCGCGGCTGACCTCTTCGCAATCCTCGACGGTCATGGTGCCGTCCTCACGCTCGGCCATGATCTGCAGCGTCAGCCCGTTCTGGCCGGACAGATGCACGCGCACGAGGCGAAAACCGATGCCGCGCAGCACCGGCTGGACGATCAGCGCAATGCGCGCATCGATACCGCTTTCGCGGATGATGCGGTCGTCGCCTTCGCTTGCCGTTGCAGTCATCAATTGCCTGTTGTTCGTTCCGAACCCATCGGCAGGTAATAAAAAAGAGCGGGACCGGGTGGACCCACTCTTCGTCATCCCGACCAAGAATTTGAGGTCGATATAAACGATCCGGGCTGGTGTTTCAAGCCCGCAGTGCCGGCCTGTCGTAAGCACATGAATTGTCCGGATCAGGTAGCACATGAGTTGTCCGGTTTTCGTCCCCAGCCAATGGAGCTGGGGATGGCACGAACAGCATGGCTACAGGGCCGGAGAATGCAGGAGTTCGGGATGTATTGAGCCGCTGGGATCGCGATTTGTCGATGATCCCGGCTCCCGGCAGTTGCCGCGGCCGTTGCCGGTCGGGCGGGCTTACGTCCTGATGAAGGTAAGATAGGCCGGTCGGCGACCCTCGCGAATGGCCTTGGCCTCGTAGCGCGTGCCGGGCCAGCCCTCATAGGAGCGATGCCAGTCCGCCGCCTCATCCGCCTGCCATGCGAAGGCGCCATGCGCCCGGCAATGCAGCAAGGTCCAGTTCACATAAGTGTCGATATCCGACGCAAAGCGGAATTTCGAGCCCGGCTTCAGGACGCGCGAGAAACGGTCGAGATTGACCGGGCTGACGAAACGCCGCTTCCAGTGCTTCTTCTTCGGCCAGGGATCGGGATAGAGAAGGTCGATGCCGTCGAGCGAGGCCGGCGGCAGCCAGTCAAGCAACTGGGTGGCGTCGTCGTCGTAGACCCTGAGATTGGCCAGCGGCGCTGCCCGCACCGCCATCATCATCTTGGCCATGCCGTTGACGAAGGGTTCTACGCCGATGAAGCCGATCGGCGGCGCCTCGGTCGCGCGGTGCAGAAGATGTTCGCCGCCGCCAAAGCCGATCTCGAGCCGAACCGCCGAAACCTCGGTTTTGAACAAGGTTCGCAATTCCGACGGCGCTTCAGCCGTCAGATCGAGCCGGTAGGCGCCGAGGCCGCTTTCCAGGGCCGCCGCCTGCTGCGGACGAACGGGCTTGCCGCGCCGACGGCCGAAGAAGGCTTCGGTCGTACGGCTTGGCCTGTCTTGCTGGCTCATCTGGTCGCGTGGTCTGTCGTGGCGATCAGGCCGCGACAGCATCCTTGAGCGCCTTGGCGAGATCGGTCTTTTCCCAGGAGAAAGAACCGTCACGGCCGGCCTTGCGGCCAAAATGGCCGTAAGACGACGTCTTGGCGTAGATCGGCTTGTTGAGATCGAGATGACGGCGAATGCCTGACGGCGACAGGTCCATCACGGTGCGCAGCGCGTCCTCGAGCTTTGCCTCATCGACCTTGCCGGTGCCGTGCAGGTCGACATAGACCGACAGCGGCTGGGCGACGCCGATGGCATAGGAAAGCTGGATGGTGCAGCGGTCGGCGAGCTTCGCCGCCACGACGTTCTTGGCCAGGTAGCGCGCCGCATAGGCGGCCGACCGGTCGACCTTGGTGGTGTCCTTGCCGGAGAAGGCGCCGCCGCCATGGGGAGCCGCGCCGCCATAGGTGTCGACGATGATCTTGCGGCCGGTCAGGCCGGCATCGCCGTCCGGACCGCCAATGACGAACTTGCCGGTCGGGTTGATGTACCACATGCAGTCGTCAGCGATCTTGAGGTCACCCAATGCCTCGCGGATATAGGGTTCCACGACCTTGCGGACCTTCTTGGAATCCCAGCTCGAATCGAGATGCTGCGTCGACAGCACGATCTGCGTCGCCTCCGCGGCCTTGCCGTCGACATAGCGGACTGTGACCTGGCTCTTGGCGTCCGGCCCGAGCTTGCCAGCCTCGCCGTTGTTTTCGTGACGGGCGGCGGCCAGAAGCTCAAGGATCTTGTGGCTGTAGTAGATCGGCGCCGGCATCAGGTCCGGCGTCTCGCGGCAGGCATAGCCGAACATGATGCCCTGGTCGCCGGCACCTTCCTCGCCCTGACGATCGGCGGCGTTGTCCACGCCCTGGCCGATATCAGGCGACTGGCCATGCAGCAGGACCTCGATCTTGGCCGTCTTCCAGTGGAAGCCGGCCTGCTCGTAACCAATCTCGCGGATCGCCTTGCGAGCGACGGATTTGAACTTCGCCGGATTGACGACCGGATGGCCCGCGGCGTCCTTGAGGACGTTGCCGGCTTTGTCCTTCTTCAAGAGTGTCTCGGGAACGCGCACCTCGCCGGCGATGACGACACGGTTGGTGGTCGCGAGCGTCTCGCAGGCGACACGGACTTTCCACGGGTCCATGCCGGTCTTCTTGGCTTCACGATAGACCAGATCGACAATTTCGTCGGAGATCCTATCACAGACTTTGTCGGGATGGCCCTCGGCAACGGATTCCGAGGTAAAGAAGTAGTTCTGCCGCGTCACGGGTGTCCCCTCTTGAAAAACGATCGGCAGGCTGCCGATTTTGGCGCGCCACGTGTTAGCGGGGCGGAGCGCTGCTCGTCAAGCGTTGCCGCGGGTCTGGCCTGAATGTCGGAAGCGATATCTTGTGCCACCGGCGGTGCACGCCGCCGGTGCGAAGCGCATCGCCGATCAGTCGAGATCGCCCTCGGCGAGCGATTTCACCAGATCTATGATCCTGCGGCGCACCTTGACGTCGGCGATCTTGACAAAGGCCCGGTTGAGCTGAAGCCCTTCGGGACTGCCGCAGAATTCGACGGCGAACGCCATCGAGCTATCCTCGGCAAAGCCACGGTTGGCCGTCAACTCCTGCCCCGGCGCATCCTCGAAAAAGAAGGCGACGGGCACGCCGAGTATCGAGGCTATCGCCTGCAGACGGCTGGCACCGACGCGATTGGTGCCCTTTTCATATTTCTGGATTTGCTGAAACGTGATGCCGAGATTCTCGCCCAGCTTTTCCTGGCTCATTCCGAGCATATTGCGGCGAAGCCGAACCCGACTTCCAACGTGAATATCGATGGGATTGGGTTTCTTCTTGTTTTCTTCTGTCATTTTTTCCTCGCCGAATTTTTTCGGCTTTGTGTTTTTCCTGCCCAAACAAAGCCGGAGGCGACTGCCCCAACAGAACGATCCACCGGCTTCGAGAAATTTTCAGGCCGTACAGTATGAGTTTCTAATGTGCCAACTGTCAATTCACCGTAGCTTTTGCCTTACGTTCAACAGCAGCCCTACCAGCGCAAACAGCAACATGATCAGCATTCCGTTAATGCGCCGCTGGTTGGGCGAAATCACCGTCTGTTCGGAAACAGGCACCTTCACATCGATGACCCCGCGCGCGTCGATCGCCAGCGCATCGACGACGCGGCCATGCGTGTCGACAACGGCCGAGATGCCGTTGTTGGCAGCACGCAACAAGGGCAATCCGTTCTCCACCGCGCGAATCTGGGCCTGCCTGAAATGCTGATACGGTCCCGGCGTGTCGCCGAACCACGCATCATTGGTAACGTTTACAATAAGCTGCGCTGACGTTGCGTCAACTGCCACCAGATCGGGAAAGATCACCTCATAACAGATAAATGGCAGGGCACGAATGCCGCCCGGCAGCGCGATGGGATGGCGCTCGTTGCCGGCCGTGAACGTCAGCGGCCCGGCGACGAACTGTTCGATGCCGAAACGGCCGAGCAGGTCGGCAAAAGGCAGGTACTCGCCGAACGGCACCAGATGGACCTTGTCCACGGCATCGGCGATTTCGCCCTTGTCGTTGATCGCCACAACGGAGTTGTAGTAGCGGCTCTCGGCGCTGGCGGCCGAGCCGCCCTCTTCACGCACGACGCCGGCGATCAGCATCTGGCCGTCGCCCAGCATGTCGCCCAGCGCCGTCAAGGCATCGGGGCGCTCGGTGAAAAGGAACGGCACCGAGGTTTCCGGCCAGAGAATCAGCTGCGGTTTTTCGTGACCTGGGTCCGGAGCCTTGGCGGACAGGCCCAGCAAGGTGGCGAAGATGCGGTCGCGCACCGAGGCGTCCCACTTTTCCGACAGGTCGACGGCCGGCTGGACGATGCGGACATCGAGACTGCGCGTCGCCGGCTTTTCGGGGGCCGTGAGCCTGACATAGCCAAAGCCGACATGGAGCGCGGCGAGTATGACAAACAGCGTGGCGCCCAGCCGAAGATGCCGGCGCGTCGCCAGCAGCGCCGGCAGTGCGAAAAGGAAGACCGCGAGCGCGTTCATGCCGATCATGCCGGTCACCGAGACGCTCTGCATCAAAATAGGTACAGGCATCGCCGCGTAGCCGACGGCATTCCAGGGAAAACCGGTGAACAGGAAGCCGCGCAGCCACTCCGCCAGCGCAAAACCGAAGGCAAGGGCGGCGATACGGCCGATATCGCTGCTCCACAGGAGCCGGGCGACCATTGTTGCGAAGCCATAGAAAAATGCGAGCGCGAAAGGAATGCCGACCACAGCGAAGGGAAGCGCCCAGGCAAAGTCGTCGGCCTCGACCAGCAGCGCCGAGCCGATCCACCAGAGGCCGGCGAGGAAATAGCCGAAGCCGAACCACCAGCCGACGGCGAAGGCCGGCCGCAGCCGCCGCAACAGGCTGCCGGAGGCTTCACCGGTCGCGCCGTCGAGCAGCCAGACCAGCACCGGAAACGAAATGAAACAGGCGGCGAAGAAATCGTAAGGCGCCTGGCCCAGCACCGCCAGCGCCCCAGCGAAAAAGGCCACCAGCGCACGGCGCCAGCCCCAGAGCAGAATTATCCGACCGGCAAGGCGCACCATGAATACTTCCGAGTCGCTAGAATCAGGACGCAAGATTTATCAGGCCGCGGCCTGCAATCCAAACGCCGGCGCCACCACCCGGCTGCGCGCTACCGGTGCCAGCCTTCGATGCGCAAGCCACCCAACCGCTCGGCCTCTTCACGGGAAACAGAACGGATTGGTTGCGTGAACGTCCAGATATGGCCTTCAGGATCGCGCGCCCGATACTGGCGTTCGCCGTAGAACTGGTCCGCCGGCTCCTGGATTATGGCAGCACCGGCCGCGCGGGCCTGCTCGCAATGTGCATCCAGGCCGTCTCTCAGCCTGATATAGACCGACTGCGTGTTCTTGCCGCCGACCGATGCGGGGCTCGCGACGTGATCGGCCCATTCGGAATCGACGATGATGTAGCCATCCCCGAACCGCATCTCGGCATGGACCAGTTTTCGATCGGCATCGCTGACCACCATGCTGCGCTCGAAGCCGAAGGCCGCTTCGAGCCAATCCAGCGCCGCACGCGGGTCGCGGTAGAATACGCCAGAACCGAGGACCGGAGCTTGAACGGATCCTCGACCGTCATGGCGCGGAGCTTTTCAGGCCTGTTCGGTGCGCGCCGTGGCGCGCCGGCGGCGCTCGCCCTTCTGGCTCTGCACGATGCGGACACGCTTGACGCGGCGCGGATCGGCGTCGAGCACATGGAACTCGAAGCCGGGAATGGCCTGCACCACCTCGCCGCGCGCCGGCACGCGGCCGAGCGTGTTGAAGATCATGCCGCCAATGGTGTCGACATATTCGCCATGTTCACCCGCGGCGAAATCCTCGCCGATCATCTTGGCGACCTCGTCGATCTCGGCCTTGCCGTCGACGATGAACACGCCGTCACCGGTCTGGGTGATCATCGGCTCGTCGTCGTCGTGCTCGTCCTCGATGTCGCCGACCACCATCTCGACGATGTCCTCGAGCGAGACAAGGCCGTCCGTGCCGCCATATTCATCGATGACCAGGGCCATTTGCGTGCGCGTCGTCTGCATGCGGCCCATCAGGTCGGAAGCAAGCATCGACGGCGGCACGAACAGGACCTGGCGGATCAGGTTGAGCTCCCCGATGGTGCGCGCGAGGTCGACCTGGGCAAGATCGAGAACCGTGGCGACGGGCGTTTTGCGGGTCGTGCGGCCCTTCCTGACGCGCGCAATCTTGGTGATATGGGCCAGCACGTCGCGGATATGGACCATGCCGCGCGGGTCGTCGAGCGTCTCGGAATAGACCGGCATGCGGGAATGGCCGGATTGTTCGAACATGCCAAGCAAGTCACCAAGCGTCGTGGCGATCTCGACCGCCTCGATATCGGCGCGCGGCACCATGACGTCCTCGACGCGCACTTCGCGCAGGCGCAGGATGTTGTTGAGCATGGCACGTTCGCCAGGCGAGAAGGATTCGACATCGCTTGTCGTTTCGGCGAGCGCGCCGGCGATCTCCTCGCGCAAGCTGGTGCCGTTGCGTTGCCGGAACAGGCCCAGCACGCGGTTGAACAGGGAGGGACCGGCAGGCGACGGGCCGATGGCGGCGCTGCCGGTGTTGGCGACACCAGCGGTAACGGTACTGGGACTTGATCCCTCTTCCGACGTATCGGAAGCCTTGATCGCACTGCCGGCATCGGGGCGGGCGGCAGTCTCTGGTTTGTCGTTCATCGTCGTCCGGTCAATTGATCTTTTTAGTTACGCGTAGGGATCGCGAATGGCAAGCCTTGCAAGCGCGGCGCGCTCGACGGCTTCCATCTCCTCGGCCTCGGCGTCGGTCTCGTGATCATGACCCATGAGATGCAGCAGGCCATGGATGACGAGATGGCAGATATGGTTCTCCAGCGGCTTGTCTTCCAGTGCCGCCTCGCGCGCCACGGTTTCGGCGGCAAGCACGATGTCGCCGAGCATCGGCGGCAGCGGACCACCTTTCACATGCGGAAAAGCCGGGAAAGACAAGACGTTGGTGGGCTTGTCCTTGCCGCGCCAGTCCGCATTCAAGGTACGGACATGGGCATCGTCGGAAAAAACAATGCTGAGTTCGGAACGACCCGTCACACCGGTCTCGGCGAAGGCGGCGTCAACCGCGCGATCGACCAGCCGCGTCAGGCTTGCTTCATCGGGCCAGTCGCCCGCCTCAATCGATATATCGATCTCGACGGGAACCGGAAAGCTCCCGCCGCCGGATGTGCTGTCCTCAGGCATGAGGCCGCATCGTCACATCAATTCTCGGCGCCAAGGCCACGAGCCAGCTTGGTGTCCCGGTCATAGGCCCTGACGATTTCGGCCACCAGCGGATGGCGAACGACGTCGACGTCGTTGAAGCGCACGGTTACCGCGCCTGCCACACCGTCGAGCACACGCAAGGCTTCGACCAGGCCTGATTTGGTGCTCGGGGGAAGATCGATCTGGGTGGGATCGCCGGTGACGATCATGCGCGAGTTCTCGCCGAGACGGGTGAGAAACATCTTCATCTGCATCGGCGTGGTGTTCTGCGCCTCGTCGAGAATGACGGCGGCGTGCGCCAGCGTACGGCCGCGCATGAAGGCAAGCGGCGCGATTTCAATCACTTCGGCGGCAATCGCACGCTCGACCTTGTCGGCCGGCATCATGTCGTAGAGCGCGTCATAGAGCGGGCGCAGATACGGATCGACCTTCTCCTTCATGTCACCCGGCAGGAAGCCCAGCCGTTCGCCGGCCTCGACGGCCGGTCGCGACAAAATGATGCGTTCGACCATGCCGCGCTCGAGCAGCATCGCCGCATGCGCCACCGCCAGATAGGTCTTGCCGGTGCCGGCCGGACCGATGCCGAACACCAGTTCGGACCGCTCCAGCGCCCGCATATAGGCGTCCTGGTTCAGCGAGCGGGCATAGATGGTCTTCTTGCGGGTAGCGATCTGGGCGGCGGAGACCTTGCCCTTGCGCTCCAATGTCGGCAGTGTGAGCTGATCATCGGCGGCGACAGCCATGCGCACGGCGCCGTCGACATCGGACTGGCCGATATCGACGCCCTTCTGCAGGATGCCGTAGAGATTGTCCAAGGCGCGACGCGCCTGTTCGGCGGCAGAAGCGGACCCCTTGATGGTCAACTGGTTGCCGCGCGAGCGGATGTCGACGCCGAGCTTCTGCTCCAACCGGGCGAGGTTCTCGTCGAACTGGCCGTAAAGGGCGCTGGCAAGCTTGTTGTTGTCGAAAGTCAGAACGATGTGCGCCATGTCAGAAGCCCCGGATGCCGGTACCGGGGGCAGATTCTTCAGCTCCGCTGCGCTCAACCGTCTCTCCTCATCTGCCGAGACCCTCAGGCCAATTCGGCGAACAGGCTGTTGTAGCCCGTCTTCGTGATTCGCACCTTGATAATGTCACCGATTTCGCCGGCCATTTCATCAACAATAACCGGCTGCAGCCAAGGCGAGCGGCCAACCTTCTGGCCGGCCTGGCGGCCGGGCTTCTCGATCAATGTATCTATGGTGCTGCCGACCAAACTCAAGCCGAAATCCTGCTGTTGTTTCAGCAGCAGTGCCTGCAGGCGCTGCAGGCGCTCATCCTTGACCGCTTCCGGCACGTGGTCGGGCATGTCGGCGCCCGGCGTGCCGGGGCGCGGCGAATATTTGAACGAGAAGGCCGAGGCGTAGTTCACCTGGCGCACCAGTTCCATGGTCGCCTCGAAATCGGTTTCCGTCTCGCCGGGGAAACCGACGATGAAGTCGCCCGACAGCGCGATATCGGGGCGCGCGGCACGGATGCGGTCGAGCAGTGCCAGATAGTCGTTCGCCGTATGCCTGCGGTTCATCGTCTTCAGAATGCGATCCGAGCCGGATTGCACCGGCAGATGCAGATAGGGCATCAGCGACGGCAGGTCCCGGTGCGCCGCGATCAATTCGTCGTCCATGTCGCGCGGATGGCTGGTGGTATAGCGCAGCCGCGCCAGGCCGGGAATTTCGGCCAGCCGGAACAGCAGGCGGCCGAGACCCCATTCCTGACCGTTCTCGCCCTCGCCATGCCAGGCGTTGACGTTCTGGCCGAGCAGCGTCACCTCACGCACACCGGCCTCGGCCAGGCGCTCGGCCTCCGCGACGATCTGCGCCACCGGCCGCGACACTTCCGAGCCTCTCGTATAGGGCACGACGCAGAAGGTGCAGAACTTGTCGCAGCCTTCCTGGACGGTGAGGAAAGCGGTGACGCCGCGCTTGATCACCTCGGCACGCTTGGGCTGCGGCAGATGCTCGAATTTGTCCTCGATGGCGTATTCGGTCTCGACGATCTTCTCGCCGCCGCGCACTCTCGCCAGCACGTCGGGCAGACGGTGATAGGTCTGCGGCCCGATGACTAGGTCGACGGCCGGCGACCGGCGGATGATCTCGGCGCCCTCGGCCTGCGCCACGCAGCCGGCGACGCCGATCAGCATCTCGCGGCCGGTGCTGGCGCGCTCGGCCTTCATGTCACGGATGCGGCCAAGTTCCGAATAGACCTTTTCGGCGGCTTTTTCCCTGATATGGCAGGTGTTGAGCAGCACCAGATCGGCCTCGCCGATGGCATCGGTCGCGGTATAGCCGTCGGCGACCAGCGCATCGGTCATGCGCTGTGAATCATAGACGTTCATCTGGCAGCCATAGGTCTTGATGAAGACCTTCTTCGCTGCCGTGGTGCGCACCGCCGGCTGTCCGGCCACGGTGCCGATGTCGTCGCTTTCAGTCGTGTTCAAGTCCATCCGGCGGCTTCTAACGCCTTTCCGTGACAAAAAACAGACGATTCTGGCATGCGTCAGCTGGCGCATGCCGGCGGCTAACGGCTCGGGAGCGGATCGGCGAGGGCCGCCTGCATCATCTCGCGCACCCAGCCTTCCATCAGCTTGGCCGTTTCCTTGCGGTTGGAACCCTTGGCAAAGGCGATCGGTTCGCCAAAATGCACCTCCACGTCGAGGGCGCCCTCGGCCATCAGCACCTTGAGATGCGGCATCAGGTCTTCGTCGCCGATCCAGGCGGCGATCGGGCGGTGGCGGCGGCCGAGCGGCACGCCGTGCAGCCGCGTGTAGGCGATCGCCACGGGCTGGATGAACACTTCCTGCGCGGCACCTTCCGAGATCGCCATCGAGGCGGCGCCGAACAGCGTGCTCTTGAAGGGCAGGACGACATTGCCGTCACCGGTCGACCCCTCCGCGAACAGCACCATGGCATCGCCCTTGGCCATGCGATTGGCGATCTCGCTGGCCTGGTCGCCCGAGGAGCGCTTGCGTTCGCGCTCGATGAAGACGGTGCGCTGCAGCTTCGACAGCATGCCGATCAGCGGCCAGCCTTCCATGTCGGCCCTGGCGATGAACTTCACATCGGCAAAAGAGCCCAGCACCATGATGTCGGTCCAGGAAATGTGATTGGAGGCCACCAGCAAGGGCCGCTTGGCCGACAGCGTTCCCCTGACATGAATGCGCATGCCGAGCGCCCGGATGATCAGCCGGTGCCAGATCTTGAGGACGAAGGCTTCCGGCCACCAGCCCGTCTTCATCGACAGGATCTGCAGCGGCACGAGAACCAGCGACCCGACGACGACAAGGCCCAGCGCCAGGAAAATCCTGATTTTTCCGATCATATGTCCTGGCCCTACCCGATCCCTCGCTAGCGAAGATCGCGGCGCATGACAAGCGCGCCGGTCGGCCCGCGATCAGGCGACTTGTAGTAATCCGGGCGCTTGCCGACTTCCCGAAAACCCAGCCGACGATAGAGGGCGATCGCGGCGGCATTGGTCTCATCGACCTCGAGGAACAGGGCTTCGGCACGTTGCGAATGCAGTTCGCGCAGCACCGCGTCCATCAACTGCCAGCCCAGGCCCTGGCGGCGATGCGATCGCGCCACCGCGACGGTCAGGATTTCACCCTCGCCCGCGGCCAGCCGGGCGAGGACGAAGCCAACAGGCGGCTTGTCGCCCTGCCCGGTTTCGCGCGCGGCATAGCCAAAGACGGTGTCCTGTTCGAGCAAGGCGGCGAACTCACCGTCGGTCCATGGGCGGACAAAGTCCTCGCGGTGGAGCACCGAGACAGCGGGGCTGTCGGTGACCCTGAGCGGCTCGAGCGCGTAGTCCCGGCGACGCGATTGGAGAAAGGGTATACGCATCAATTCTCGTTTTCTCGCCTGACCATGATCTGTGGACAAACGGGACCGTTTGTCCGCGAAAACCGGCTTCCACTTTTCCGGATCATGGTCTTTGCCTCGAAAGTATAAATCCGGCCTGTGGCTTGGCATCGGCACCGCGCAGATAAAGCGGCTTCGGCCTTTCGCCCTGTCCCTTTGCGGCAGCCAGCCGGGCGTAGGTGAGGATGTCGGCGGTTGCTGTCCGAGGCCCGATGTCGAAGGTGCGGCCGGCCGCTTCAGCGATCAGCGTCGCTGCCGTAGCGGCGAGCACCGCGGAATGCTCCGACGCCATGGCTACCGCGTTCGCAAGCGTGGTCACCGCCGGACCGTAAGTCAAAACTGACATTTTATCATAGAATGCGGCATGGATTTCCTCGCGTCCGGCATCGAGCGCCGCCAGCACGGCACGGCCTGGAAATGCGCTGGCCGCCTCGGCGGCCAGCGCCTCGAGGGTCGTCACCCCGATTGCCGGCACCTTGAGCGCCAGCGCCAGGCCGCGCGCGGTCGACACACCGACGCGCAGGCCGGTGAAGGAGCCGGGGCCAACGGAAACGGCAATGGCGCCAAGGCCGGCGTAGTCGGTCGCACCGGCCTTCAACGCTTCGGCGATGACGGCCATCAGGTGCTCGGCATGACCTTTGCCCAGATCGAGCACCGAACGGCCGAGCTCCCGCCCGACCGCCGCGTCGTAGACGCAGGCGGCGCAGAGGCTGGCGGCACAGTCGATGGCGAGAACTTTCATGAAACGACCGGTTCGAGAAACAATTCCCTGTGCCCGCCATAGCGCGCAACCGCAAGGGTATAGTGCACAATTTGTTAAGCGGCTTCGGTTTGGCCTGGCAGAAGAGCTTATGCCGCCTGCTCTATGCGCAGCAGGTGGTTGTCCCAGACATAGGCCGGTTCCGACCGCGTGCCACCATTGCCCTCGATGATCTCGCCGGCGCCCGTGGTGGCCATGAAGCCGGCCCGGTCGGGCGCCACGCCGCAGACCTCGACCAGCGCGCTGGAGGAGACGACCCGGCCGCTGCCCGCATCAATCACGACCAGCGAATTACCTTCTGGCGAGGAGACGGCGACGGTGCCGGCAACAGGATTGGCGGCGACCGAGCCGATATAGTTGCGGAAACCCGACAGCACGTCCTGCGGCATGTCGAGCAGCCGCAACTCCTTGCCCCGCGCCGCCCGTCCAACCAGAAGCGGACGATCGGTGCCGGGGCCCCGGTACTGGCAACCGAACCAGACGGCGCCGGTCTGGTCGGTATCCATGTGGCGGATCGACAATTGGTGCAATGCAGCCGGCAATTCATGCTTTTCGATCAGGTCGCCGGTGACGCGGTCGACAAGGACATAGGAGGGTTTCATCGTCGCAATGTTAAGCTCGGCGCGGCCATAGTCGGGATGGGTCTCGATGCCGCCATTGGCGACCGCGATCGTCCTGCCGTCGCCCAGCAGCAGAAGTTCGTGCGGACCCATGCCGTAGGTCGGGAATTCGCCGATGCGACTGAATTTCGCCCGCGCATCGTAGACGCCGACCACGCCGGCCGCGTTGTCGAAATCGTTCTCGGTGGCGTAGAGCAACGCGCCGTCGGGCGAGAACACGCCGTGACCGAAGAAGTGCCGGCCGGTGATGCTGGCGATGGTTTGCGGAGTGTCGCGCCCCGTGTGATCGAAAACGACGGCGAAGGTGCCGGGCTGGCGGGCGAAGACCACCGAACGCTTCGATATGGGATCGAAGGTGACGTCATGGCCGCGATCGGGCAAGTCGATCGCATGCAGAAGCTTGCCGGCCTCGGACAGGACGGCAGCGCCAAAACTGCCGTCGCGCTTGACGAAGGCGGTGGCGAAGACCGCGTCAGCAGCAAGCGTATTTGCCCAGACGGAGGGCGTCACGGCGGCGGCGAAGCCGATGCCGGCGGCCCTCAAAAAATCGCGGCGGTCGATGAGCAACCTCTTCATGCTCAGTCCCCATCCAGCGACGAGAAGCCGGCGGTCAGGCCGAATTCGGCGGTCAGCCTAGTGCCGATCAAGGTCGACAGGCTGGAGGTGATCAGGGCGAAATGCTCGAGTTTTTCACGCAGCGCCGGATCGGCGAGCGCCTTGTCGATCGGGCCCTGGACGGCCTTGGCGGTCGCCACGCCGTTGACCAGTTGGATGTGGATCGATTCCGCCATCCAATGCGCATCCGGCGGCAGCGCGTCGCCAAGCTTCGACAGCTGGAACAGCGCATCGACGCCGGCCAGATTTCCAGCCAGCGCATTGGCGGTGTTTTGCGAACGCCAGTAGATCGCCTGTTTTGGCTTGTCGGCATCGGGTCTAGCGCCCAGAAAACCCTTCAGGCGCACATCGCGGACCATTTCCAGCTCGTTGATGAAGACGCCGACCAGTTCGGTGACCGCCTCGTTGCCATCACGATAGAGCGCATTTTTCGGCCCCGGATTGGCCCAAAGCGCGGCGAAACCGTCCGGTTTGTTCCAGGCCGCGCTGACGTCGGCGGCGATGATTTCGATGTTGCCGGCAACGGCCGCACCATAGGCGCAGCGATAGGGTTCGTCCTTGCCCGTCAAGACATCGGCGCCGTCGCCGTAAAGCACGAATTCCAGCGCGCCGAGCCCCTGCATTGCAACGCTCTTGCCGGCGAGCTGGACAGGGTCGGTGGCGGCTGGATCCTCGTCCGACAACGCCGCCTGAACCTGTTTCAGACCGATGCTCTTGCGGTCCGGCCAGAACAGCATGCGCTCCAGCCTGTTGTTCTCCTTGATCGGCCCGAAACCGATGATCTCGGCCGATGACCAGGCATGGATGGTGGCCGAAAATTCGGCCCGCGCCGCATCAAGCTCCCCTTGCGACGGCGCCTCGCAGAGCTTGTGCATCGCTTTCACGAGGGCTTCCGTATGCTGGTGCAGGTCCTCATAGGCCGGTCGGATAAAGCCGTCGATCGCACGCTGGATGACGTCAGAGGCTTTCACCGCGGCCGATGCGGGCAAGGCCCCCAGCAAGGCCAATGGGAGAACGAGGACCAGCGCGAAACGCTTCGGCATCAAAGTGACTCCAGGAATTTGACCAATGCATCGCGCTCGGTGGCGCCGGTGGCGGCAAAGCGGTCGCGCGCCTTCTGCGCCTCGCCACCATGCCACAGGATAGCCTCGACCAAAGAGCGCGCACGGCCATCGTGCAGATAGAAGGAATCGCCGTTGACCGTTTCGGTGAGGCCGATGCCCCATAGCGGCGGGGTGCGCCACTCATTGCCGGTCGCCTCGCCCACGGCCTGGCCATCGGCAAGATCCGGCCCCATGTCGTGCAGCAGGAAATCGGAATAAGGCCAGATCAACTGGAACGCCTGCGCCTTGTCAGGCGCATCGCGACGGGTGACGAATTTCGGCGTGTGACAGGCAACGCAGCCGATTTCGTAAAAGACCTTCTTGCCGGCGAGCACATCAGGCGAAGCGAGGCCGCGCCGCGCCGGCACAGCCAGGTTCTGTGAATAGAAGGTGACGAGATCCATTACCGGCGCCGGCGCCTCGGCCGGGCCGAGGCGCGCCTGCACGCCGTTGGGCGTTGCGAGGCATTTTTCCTGCGCGGCGGTGCAATCACCCCAGTGTTTCGGCTCTTCCGGCGTCGAGATGCCGATATCGCCGGCAAAGGCATCCGCGGCCTGCTGGCGGATCGACGCCGCCTGCGCCTTCCAGCCGAAACGGCCAAGCGTCAACTCGCCGCTGGGGCCGTCACGAACGATGTTCGCCTTGCCGGAGATGCCATCGCCGTCCCTGTCGTCCGGGTCGGCATGGGCCAGAATGTCGGCCGGCGCAATCTGTTCGATCAGGCCAAGGCCGATCATCGGCGGCGTCAGGCGCGGCGATAGCGTGGTGCGCGGATCGAGCGGCCCATAGGCAAGATCGTCGACCGCGTAGGTGGGTTTGCGCAGGGAAATGACGGTGCTGTCCGTCAGTTCCACCTTACGTTCCTGATAATCGACACGCATCCTGCCTTCACCCTTGAGGCCAGGCACGGCCAGTTCCTGCAACTGCGTGCCATAGACCGGGTCCGGGAGATTGAGCAGCCTGTGGTCGGCGAGCGCCGCCTTCTCTTCCGCGCTGCTTACGTCACGCGCCAGCCGCAGGAACATCGAGGTGGTGCCGGCATCGCCTTGCGGCGGTCGGCCGCGGCCATCCTTCAGATGGCAGTTCTGGCAGGCGCGTTCGTTGAACAGGGGCCCAAGCCCATCCGAGGCCTGCGTCGAGGATGGCGACGACACCCAGTTCTTGCGGAAAAGCGCGTTGCCGAGCTTGAAGGTGCCTTCTTCCTCGAAGCTGATGTTGGCTGAGAATTGCGAGAAGGAATCACGGCTGACGTCCTTCCGCGAGGTGCCGGCGCCACCTTGCATCAGTTCGAAAGGCTCGGGTTTGGAGAAATCCGTGGTCGGCCTGCTGACGGCGGTGACGCGCGCCTGATCCTTGGCATTGAGATCGGTGCGCGTGGTGGCGAGGCTGGCCGGTTGAAGGTCGCCGGCGATCGCGAAGGATGTCAGCGCCAGCACGAGAATAAGGCCACGCCGACCAGCCGGTATGGCTGGCGTTTTCCGAAGGCGCAGCGGACCCTTGGCCCGCCGCAAGCGGCGCAGGACGTCTAAGAGGCGCCGCATTCCCGCATATCCTTAGTCCGCCTCGTCCGCCGATGCGGCGTTGAGCTGGCCGTACTTCTCCTCGCCGATCGAGGCCAGGAGGTCGAGCTGCGTCTCGAGGAAGTCGATGTGGCCTTCCTCGTCGGTCAGCAGTTCCTCGAACAGTTTCATCGATACGTAGTCGCCCGCTTCATCGCAGATTTCGCGCGAGCGCTTGTAGGCAGTGCGCGCGTCATATTCCCCGGCAAGATCGGATTCGAGCACTTCCTTGACGTTCTGGCCGATGCGCAGCGGCGCCACGGACTGCAGGTTGGGATGGCCTTCAAGGAAGATGATGCGGGCCACGAGCTTGTCGGCGTGGTGCATCTCCTCGATCGATTCCGCACGCTCCTTCTTGGCCAGCTTGGCGTATCCCCAATCCTCGAGCAGACGGAAATGCACCCAATATTGGTTGACGGCGCCGAGTTCCAGAAAAAGAGCCTCGTTAAGCCGCTCGATGACCTGTGGTTCGCCTTTCATGGGTTCTGCTCCCGTATTGGATGCGCAGGCCTCTGACGCGATCCAGATGTGAAACGATGTCCACGCCGCTCGCCTGCGAGCGGGCGTGGTAGTCCTCGGTGACCCGAATGATCGTTTCGACCACATTTGGGAAGCAGCCGCAACACCGACCCCGTTTGTGCATGGCGTGATAGACTTTCGCCGGCACGATAAGTTGCCAGGGATCCTGATCCAGCAGGCCGATGATCGTCTGCTCGATCTCCTTCTCAGTGATGATGTTGCAATGGCAGATCAGCATTTCGTCGCTCTGGCTGACGGCGCCGGTGCGGCGCCGTTTGGCTTGGGGTAGGCCTACTTGAACACCTTGTCGGGTGCGTCGAGGCTGTCGGAACCTTCGAAGGCAATGGCGTTCAACTTCAACGAACCGACCCCGCGCTCGATCGACTTGGTCTGGTCGATCAACGTGTCGATCGCCGCCTGAACGGTGGCATTGCCCGCCGTATTGCCTTCGGCGATCTGCTGGTCATAGGCCTCGCCGGCCTCGGCGCGCGCCTTGATCGCCTCCATCCTGGCGACGGTGACATCGAGTTTATCAGTCAATTCCTTGTCGATCGCCGGATCGGCGACCTTGACCATATCGGACACCGAGGGACCTGAAACGACGGTGCCATCAAGCCTTGTATAGCTGGCATGGTAAGCGGCGCGGATGCCGACGGCATCATAGAGATGCGAATTGTAGGTGTTGTCGGAGAAGCAGTCATGCTCCTCTTCCGGGTCATGCAGCAGCAGGCCGAGCTTCATGCGTTCACCCGCCAGTTCGCCGTAGGAGAGCGAGCCCATGCCCGTGAAGATGACCGAAATGGCGGTGTTCGGCTCGCCATCGAGCAGGTTCTTGCGCGCGGCGCCGTCTTCCTTCCAGTCGTCGACCATCTTCTGCAGGTCGGAGACCAGCAGGCCAGTCGCCGACTTCAGGTACTCTGCGCGGCGGTCGCAATTGCCGCCGGTGCAGTTCTTGAGATCGTAGTCGGTGTAGGGGCGCTCGCCGGCGCCCGGGCCGGTGCCGTGCAGGTCCTGGCCCCAGAGCAGGAATTCGATCGCGTGATAGCCGGTGGCGACATTGGCTTCGACGCCGCCGGCCTGTTGCAGCGTGCCGGAGAGGAATTCCGGCGAAAGCTTCGACGCATCGACCTTCTTGCCGTTGATCTCGATCTCCTTGTTGGCGATCACATTGGCGGTATAGAGAGAATTCGCATCGGACTCGGTGCCGTAGCTCTTGGCGACATAGTCGATCAGGCCTTCGTCCAGCGGCCAGGAATTCACCTCACCTTCCCAGTCATCGACAATCTTGTTGCCGAAGCGGTAGACCTCGGTCTGCTGGTAGGGCACGCGCGCCGCCTTCCAGGCGTCGCGGGCAGCATGGAGCGTTTCCGCCGACGGGTTGGCAAGCAGTGCGTCAACCGCCTTGTCGAGCGCCTGCGCCGTGGTCAGCGAATCCTCATATTTGGCAAGCCCGATATCCGCGTAAGTCTTGATGACCGCCTTCGCGTCGGTTTCCGCCCTGGCAGGCAGCACGAATACCGCTGCCGTCAGCAGCGCCGTGGCGCCGATCGCCGCCAGCCTGCCGCCATATCGTGCTGTCATTATCGCTCTCCAGTTCCTCGGAAATTTTCTAAGCGGCGCGCACGCCAACCCACGCCAGGCCACATTCATGCCATTGGGCGCAAGACATGCCGCGTGATCACGCGGCTCAGGGAAGAAAGACACCAAAATGCCTCCAATCGAACGGGTTCAAGGCCCAGACATCAAAGGGATGCGCCAATGCGCGAGCTTCCTTAAGCTTCGAGTCCGATGAAAGTCAATGGGGAATTGCTGGAAAACCCAATCGAAACAATAGTTTAGAATTATTCTAAACTGCAACAGTCAACTTTATGCGCCTGTTGCGCCGGCATTGCACCGAACTGTACGATTGACAGTCGCCGTCCCGGGTGCGACCCGCAAACCCTCTCTTGCGGCGGCGCCAGACAATTGCCACTTGGCGAGACGTCCTAGGATCGAGCGGGATCGGAATGCGATGAAAAACGGCGTGGTCATTGTCGGTGCGGGTCACGCGGGCGTGCAGGCGGCCGCCAGTCTGCGCGAGGATGGCTATGACGGGCCGGTGATCCTGGTCGGCGACGAGAACGAACTGCCCTACCACAAGCCGCCGCTGTCGAAGACCTTCATCAAGGATGCCGGAGCCAAGCCTCAACCGCTTCGGGGCGAGACGTTCTACACCGGCAGCGCCATTGACTACCGGCCGGGGATGCGGATCGAGCGCATCGATGCCGGCCGCCATAGTCTCGACATTGCCGGCGGCGGCGCACTTGCCTTCGACCATCTGATCCTTGCGACCGGATCGCGCCCGCGTGCCCTGCCGCTGCCCGGCGCGGATCTGTCCGGTGTGGTGTCGCTGCGCTCGCTGGCCGATGCGCGGCTGATCCGGGAGCTGAGCGCGCGGAGCGAAGACGTCGTTATCCTCGGCGGCGGCTTCATCGGGCTGGAGATCGCCGCGACGCTGCGGGCGGCCGGCCGCACCGTGACGGTCGTCGAATCCGTCGACCGGCTGCTCGGCCGCGCCGTGGCGCCGGTGGTGGCGAGCCATGTCCGGCAAAGGCTGGAAGCGACAGGCGTGCGCATCCTCACCGGAACCTCGATTTCAACGCTCGAAGGCGAAAACGGCCATATCACGGCCGCGATCACCTCGTCAGGTGAAAGGCTGCCGGCGCGCATGGTCGTGGTCGGTATCGGCGCCGTGCCGAATGTCGAACTGGCGCAAGCCGCGGGCCTTCATGTCGCCAACGGCATCCGCGTCGATCACCAGATGCGCAGCTCGGTGCCGGAGATTCTGGCCATCGGCGACGCCGCCTCCTCCCGGCACTGGTTCACCGGCGGCGACGTGCGGCTGGAATCGGTGCAGAACGCCACCGACCAGGCGCGGCTTGCCGCCCGGACAATTACCGGTCACACCGACGCCTACTCGGCGGTGCCATGGTTCTGGTCCGACATTGGCGACATGAAATTGCAGATGGTCGGCCTGACCGCCGGCGGAGACAGCCATGTCGTGCTGGGCGACCTGCCCGACAACAAATTCTCGATCTACCACTATGCCGGCGACCGGCTGCTCGGCATCGAATCCGTCAACCGCCCCGGCGACCACATGCTTGGCCGCAAGATGCTCGGCGCCGGTTTTTCGCCGACACCGCAAATGGTGGCCGCAGGCCCGGACGGGCTGAAGGCGGCGTTGGCCGCATTCCAGCAGGACGAACCTGCCCGAGTTGCGGGCTGAAGAGCCCCCGGGACCTTGGCAAAAAGGCTCGATGGACTTATTATATATTGATAATATCGGATAAAATGGGAGGCGTTTTCCAATGCCCGCGAGCTACAGCATCGGACCTCGCTACGAAACACTCGTGCGCGAATTGGTTGAAAGCGGCCGCTATGCCAGCGCCAGCGAAGTGGTGCGTGATAGCCTGCGCCTGTTGGAGGAACGCGAAGAACAGCGACAGGCGAAACTCGCCGCACTGCGTGAGGACATCCGTAAGGGTGTAGAAAGCGGACCAGGCATTCCGACCGACAGCGTTTTTGACCGGCTGGAGAAAAAATACGGCGGTGGAAGTCGCAAATAATGACGCTCAGTTTTGCGCCTGCAGCAGTGCAGGACATCGAGGAGATCGGCGATTACATCCATGCTGAAAATCCGGCCGCCGCTCACCGTTTTATAACAGCGCTTCGGGGACGATGTGGCCGCATAGCGGATGCGCCACGAGGCGGCGCACCTCGTTCCGAGCTTTGGCCTGGTCTGCGCTCCGTCGCGTTTCAAAAATACGTGATCTTCTACATCGCCCAGGAAAACGACGTGCGCGTCGAGCGTATTTTGCACGGCGCGCGCGACATTGAGGGCATTTTCGACGAAGAGAAGATGCCCAGGGGCATGTGAGTCGGAACGCTCGTCCTTGCCGATCAGGCGGCGCAGACTTCGCGGATCGAGCTTTCCAGAATGTCGAGCGCTTCGTTCATGACCTCGTCCTGGATGGTGATCGGCGCCAGGAAGCGGATGACGTTGCCGTAGACGCCGCAGGTCAAGAGGATCAGGCCCTTGTCGAGCGCCTTCAGGCGGATCGCGTTGGCGATCTCGGCCGACGGCAGGCCTTTCTTGACGTCGTTGAACTCCACCGCGTTCATGAAGCCCAAACCCCTGATGTCGACGATCTCGGGCACGTCGTCACGGATCGACTGCAGACGCTGCTTCAGCCTCGCACCCAGCGTGTTGGCGCGATCGCAGAGCTTTTCGTCCTCGATGACGTCAAGCACGGCATGTGCCGCGGCGACGCCGATCGGGCTGCCGCCATAGGTGCCGCCGAGGCCGCCGGGGCTGGGCGCATCCATGATCTCGGCGCGGCCGGTTACCGCCGACAGCGGGAAGCCACCGGCGAGGCTCTTGGCCATGGTGGTGATGTCGGCCGCCACCTCGTGGTGGTCCATGGCGAACATCTTGCCGGTGCGGGCAAAGCCCGTCTGAACCTCGTCGGCGATGAGCAGCATGCCGTGCTGGTCGCAGAGCTTGCGCAGCGCCGTCAGGAGTTCACGCGGCGCGTCGTAGAAGCCGCCCTCGCCCTGAACCGGCTCGATGATGATCGCGGCGACGCGGGCCGGATCGACATCCGCCTTGAACAGCTTGTCGAGCGCGGCCAGCGAATCGGCGACCGAGACACCATGCAGTTGCACCGGGAACGGCACGTGGTAGACGTCTCCCGGCATGGCTCCGAAGCCGACCTTGTAGGGCACGACCTTGCCGGTCAGCGCCATGCCCATGAAGGTGCGGCCGTGAAAGCCGCCGCCGAAGGCGATGACGGCCTGGCGGCCGGTGGCATTGCGAGCGATCTTGATGGCATTCTCCACCGCCTCGGCGCCGGTGGTGACGAAGATGGTCTTCTTCTCGAACTTGCCGGGCAGCATGGCGTTCAGCCGTTCGGCCAGCCGCACATAGCTTTCATAAGGCACGACCTGGTGGCAGGTGTGGGTGAAGCGGTCGAGTTGCGCCTTGACCGCCTCGATCACCCTGGGATGGCGGTGGCCGGTATTGACGACGGCGATGCCCGAGGAGAAGTCGATATAGCGGCGGCCCTCGACATCCCAGATTTCCGAATTTTCAGCCCGATCGGCGTAGATCTGCGTGGTCATGCCGACGCCGCGCGAGATCGACTGGTTCTTGCGTTCGGAAATGGCGGAATTCTTCATGATATCCCTCACCGGGCCGGCGCCCGTTCTGTTTGATGTCGTTGAATTCCCCTTCTGGCCTTATTTCAGATTTTCCTCAAGTCGGCACCGTCACCGGGTCGATTGGGCCTGACTTAACCAGTCCGGCGATACACCGGTTTCCTTTTCTTCGGGATCAATTATCCTCCTGATATCCGGGAGGGGATCGCGATCACCGGCGCACTACCGAGGGAGCCATGAGCAGGAACGCGACATCGTCCATCTCGCCGCGATCCGCCAAAACTCCCAGCCCTTTGTCTTGTCCAGCCGCTTCGATTCTCGCCTGCACGGCCCTGGTGCTGCTCGCCGGTTGCCAGAAGCAGGAGGCGGCGGAAAAAAAGCTGCCGGTCATGGTGCGCACCGAGACGGTGGCGATGGCCGATTATGCGCCGAGAACCTCGCTGACCGGGGTGATCGCGGCGCGTACGTTGAACAATCTTTCGTTCCGGGTTGGCGGACGCGTCGCGGAGCGGCTTGTCGATGTCGGCCAGCATGTCGATCAGGGGACAGTGCTTGCCCGCATCGATCCGCAGGAGCAGGAATCCGATCTGCGTTCGGCGCAGGCCGATCTCGATGCCGCGCAGGCGCAATTGACACAGGCCGCGGCCACTTTCGAGCGGCAAAAGACGCTGCTTGCCCAGGGCTTCACCACCAGGCGCGACTATGACGTGGCCGACCAGACGCTGAAGGTGGCGCAAGGCAGCGTCGATGCCGCGCGGAGCGCGCTCACCAATGCCCAGCAGAACCTGTCCTTCACCGAACTCAAGGCCGGTGCGGCCGGCGTGATCACCGCCCGGCAGGTCGAAACCGGCCAGGTGGTGCAGGCGGCGCAGACCGTCTTCACCGTCGCCGAGGATGGCGACCGCGACGCGGTGTTCAATGTGCAGAAGACGCTGGTCGCCAGGACGCCGGCCTCTCCGGCGGTGACGATCACGCTGTTGTCCGACCCGCAGGTCAGGGCAACTGGCAAGGTGCGCGAAATCTCGCCGGCGGTCGACCCGGCTTCAGGCTCGATAAGGGTCAAGGTCGCCATTCCCGAAACGCCCGCCGGCATGCCGCTCGGGGCAGCCGTGATCGGCTCGGTCGGCGCCAGGCCGGCGAAGGCGATCCTGTTGCCTTGGCAGGCCCTGACATCCAGCGCCGGCAAGCCGGCGGTCTGGATCGTCGATCCCGCGTCCAAGGCAGTCGCGACGACGCCGGTGGAGGTACTGGCGTTCGATTCGGGTACCGTCGTCATTACCAAGGGACTGAACGAAGGCCAGAGCGTCGTTACATCAGGCGGGCAATTGCTCAGCCCCGGCCAGACGGTCGAGATATCGGGAGCGGCGCAATGAAGCGGCTGCTACCCGTCCTGCTTGGCCTTGCCGCGCTTGCCGCCTGTTCGAAATCGGACGAGAAGCCGCCGGAGATCGTCCGGCCGGTGCTGTCGGTGGTGGTCGAGCCGCGCACCACGCAAACCTTCGGTTTCGCCGGCTCGGTCGAACCGCAGGTCAGCGCCGATCTTGCCTTCCGCCTGCTCGGTCGCGTCGTCTCGCGCGACGTCAAGGTCGGCGACATCGTCAGCAAGGGCACGACGATCGCGGCACTCGACCCAACCGCGCTGGAGTTGGCCGTCCAGGCGGCCAAGGCCGAACTCTCCAATGCCGAGGCGCAATTCGCCAATGCCGCCGCCAGCGAGGAGCGCCAGCGCCAGTTGCTCACGTCCGCCAATACGTCGCAATCGGTCTTCGAGGCCGCGCAGCAGGCACGCAAAGCCGCGGAAGCCAGTGTCGAGCGGGCCAAGGCTTCGCTGGCCAAATCCCAGGAGCAACTCGGCTATGCCAGGCTGTTCTCGGATTTCGATGGCGTCGTCACCGCCGTCGGTGCCGAGGTCGGCCAGACGGTCTCACCCGGGCAGACGGTCGTCACCGTGGCGCGCTCGGACCCGCGCGAGGCAGTCGTCGACATTCCCGACCAGTTGACCGGCGACCTAACGGCCGGCACGCCATTCCAGGTCATCCTGCAGTCGCTGCCGACAGTCCAGACCGAGGCCAAGCTGCGCGAGATCGCGCCCCAGGCCGAGGGCTCGACCCGAACGCGCCGCGTCAAGCTGACGCTGACCGATCCGCCGCAGGCCTTCAGGCTCGGCTCGACGGTAACGGCGACCCGCATGACCAAGGTCGTACCAACGATCGAGCTGCCCATCTCGGCTTTGCTCGACAAGAATGGTTCCGAAAAAGTGTGGATCGTCGACCCACAGACCTCGAGCGTGAGCATGCGCGATATCAAGGTCGCGTCGAAGGCCGGCGGCACCTTCACGGTGGCCGAAGGGCTCGAGGCCGGGATGCGCGTCGTCACGGCGGGCGTCCACAACCTGAGCGAGGGCCAGAAGGTCAAAGTGCCCGAGGGAGGGGCCTCATGAAAGGCTTCAACCTCTCCGACTGGGCGCTCAACCACCGCTCGCTGGTATGGTATTTCATGCTGGTCTTCGTGGTGGCTGGCGTGTTTTCCTATCTCAATCTCGGCTGCGAGGAAGATCCGGCCTTCACCATCAAGACCATGATCATCCAGGCCAACTGGCCGGGCGCATCGGTCAATGAAACGGTGCGGCAGGTGACCGACCGCATCGAGAAGAAGCTCGAGGAACTCGACAGCCTCGACTACACCAAATCAGTCACCACAGCCGGCCAGACTGTCATCTTCGTCAACCTGAAGGACACCACCAAGGCGCGCGACGTCGTGCCGAACTGGCTTCAGGTGCGCAATATGGTCAACGACATCAAGGCGCAATTTCCGCAAGGCGTGCAGGACCCGTTCTTCAACGACCGCTTCGGCGATGTCTACGGCAACATCTATGCCTTCACCGCAGACGGGCTGACACAACGTCAATTGCGCGACTATGTGGAGGATATCAGGACAAAAATCCTGACCGTGCCCAATGCCGGCAAGGTCGATCTGGTCGGCGCGCAGGACGAGGCCATCTATCTCGAATTCTCGACGCGCCAGATAGCGGCGCTTGGCCTCAACCAGCAGCAAATCGTCGCCAGCCTGCAGGCGCAGAATGCGATCACGCCGTCCGGCGTGATCCAGTCCGGGCCGGAGCGCATCAGCGTGCGCGTCGGCGGCCAATTCACTTCCGAGGAGAGCCTGCGCGCCATCAATCTGCGCGTCAACGATCGGTTCTTCCGGCTGAGCGACGTGGCGACGATCACGCGCGGTTACGTCGACCCGCCGACGGCCTTGTTCCGCTTCAACGGCCAAAACGCGATCGGGCTTGCCATCGGCATGAAGCCCAATGCCAATCTGCTCAAATTCGGCGAGGCACTGCACGAGGAGATGAACAAGGTGCTGGCCGACTTGCCGGTCGGCGTCGGCGTGCATCTGGTCGCCGACCAGCCTGTCATCGTCGAGGAGGCGGTCTCGGGTTTCACGCGTGCGCTGTTCGAGGCGGTGGCCATTGTGCTCGCGGTGTCGTTCATCAGCCTCGGCATGCGCGCCGGCTTCGTCGTGGCGCTGTCGATCCCGCTTGTGCTGGCCATCACCTTCACGGTCATGGAATACCTGGGAATATCGCTGCAGCGCATTTCACTGGGTGCGCTGATCATCGCGCTCGGACTGCTGGTCGACGATGCGATGATCGCGGTCGAAATGATGGTGGCGCGGCTGGAGGTTGGTGACAATCTGCGCAAGGCGGCGACCTATGTCTACACCTCGACCGCCTTCCCGATGCTGACCGGCACGCTGGTGACGGTCGCAGGCTTCATCCCGATCGGGCTCAACTCGAGTGCTGCCGGCGAATACACCTTCACGCTGTTCGTCGTCATCGCCGTATCGCTGCTGGTGTCATGGATCGTGGCGGTGCTGTTCGCGCCGCTGCTCGGCGTCACCATCCTGCCGGCGACAATGAAGACCAAGCATCACGACCAGCCGGGCCGCTTTACGTCGCTGTTCCGGCGCGTGCTTGTCGGCTCGGTGCGCCGGCATTGGTTGACGATCATCGTGACCATGCTTCTATTCGCTGCCTCGATCGCCGGCTTCGGGTTCGTCCAGCAACAGTTCTTCCCGCCTTCCGACCGGCCGGAGTTGATCGTCGACTGGAACCTGCCACAGAACTCCTCGATTGCCGAAACACGCGACCAGATGGAGCGCTTCGAACAGCGGGCGCTGGTCGGCAATCCCGACATCGACCACTTTTCCTCCTATATCGGTCAGGGCGCGGTGCGCTTCGTGCTGGCCTATGACGTGCAGCCGGCCAATCCCTATTTCGGCCAGACGGTGATTGTCACCAAGAGCATTGAGGCGCGCAACCGGGTGAAGCCGGCGCTGGAGAAGCTGCTGCGCGCGGAGTTTGTCGGCACCGACGCCTTCGTCAAGCCGCTTGAGCTCGGACCACCGGTTGGACGGCCTGTACAGTACCGCGTCGGCGGCCCTGACATCCAGACGGTTCGAGAACTGGCGCAGCAATTCGCCGGCGTGATTTCAGCCAATCCGAAGCTCGCAGCACCGACCTTCGACTGGAACGAACCGCAGCGTGTGCTGAGGGTCGACGTACTGCAGGACAAGGCGCGCCAGCTCGGCATCACCTCGTCCGACATTGCCAGCACGCTGAACAGCACGGTGGGCGGTGCGACGATCACGCAGGTGCGTGACGCGACATACCTCATCAACGTCGTGGCACGTTCGCGCGAAGCCGAGCGCGGCTCGATCGAGACGCTGCAGAACATCCAGCTGCCGACCGGCAATGGCGAGGCGATCCCCCTCGCCGCGGTCGCCAATTTTCGCTACGATCTGGAGCAACCCACCGTCTGGCGGCGCGACCGCATCCCGACTATCACGGTGCGCGCCGGCTTGGTTGGCGACGTGCTGCCGGCGACCGTCGTCAACGAGTTGAAGCCGTCGGTCGACGCCTTCATCGCCAAGCTGCCGCCTGGCTATTCGGTCGAGACCGCCGGCTCGGTCGAGGAAAGCGCCAAGAGCCGGGGACCAATCGCGGCCGTGGTGCCGCTGATGCTGTTCGTCATGGCGACCATCCTGATGGTGCAGTTGCAGAGTTTCCAGCGCTTGTTCCTGGTGGTGGCGGTGGCGCCGCTGGGCCTGATCGGCGTTGTGGCGGCCCTGGTGCCAAGCGGCGCGCCGCTCGGCTTCGTCGCCATCCTCGGCGTGCTGGCGCTGATCGGCATCCTGATCCGCAACTCGGTCATCCTGATCGTGCAGATCGAGGATCTTGTCGCCGAGGGCAGGGATCGCTGGGCCGCGGTCATCGAAGCGACAGAGCACCGCATGCGGCCGATCGCGCTGACCGCCGCCGCGGCCGGCCTGGCCCTGATCCCGATCGCTCGCGAAGTGTTCTGGGGGCCGATGGCCTACGCGATGATGGGCGGCATCATTGCGGGTACCGCAATCACGCTGCTGTTCCTGCCGGCGCTTTATGTGACGTGGTTCAGGATCAAGGAGCCGAAAGACGCGGCGGCAGGCGAAGCGCAACAGGGTGAGGTCCTGCCGGAAAGCGGAGCGGCCTAAGGCGGGAAATACACCTTGCGTCGGACGATTATCGTCAAACTTGCTCGGAGGCGGTTCTCACAAACCCGTCGCTCGCCCTGAGCAGGTTGCGCGTATAATCCTTCGTCACGCGGCGCTCGACGAGGTCGTTCGCCACCAGATTCTCCACCGCCTCGCCGCCCTGCATCACCATCAGCCGCTCGCACATGTGGGTGATGATGGCGAGGTCGTGGCTGACCATCAGGAAGGTCAGCTTGCGCCGCCGACGGACTTCCTCCAGCAGGTTGAGCACTTCGGCCTGCACCGAGGCGTCGAGCGCCGAGGTCGGCTCGTCGAGCAGCAGGATCGAGGGCTCGAGGATGAGCGCGCGCGCGATCGCCACGCGCTGGCGCTGGCCACCCGACAATTGGTGCGCGTAACGGAAGCGAAAACCGTTGCCGAGGCCGACCTCGTCGAGAGCGCGTTCGATCCGTCTTTCGCCATCGGCAAAGCCGTGGATGGCAAGCGGCTCCTGGAGCAGGCGGTCGACGGTCTGGCGCGGATGCAGCGAGCCATACGGATCCTGAAAAACCATCTGCACTTCGCGGTAAAAAGCCTTGTCGCGGCGCGTGCCGAGCGTCTTGCCGTTGACGGTGATGCTGCCCGATGCGACCGGCGCAAGGCCGGCTATGGCTCGCAGCAATGTCGATTTGCCTGAGCCGGATTCACCGACCAGGCCGAAGGATTCACCCGGCTGCACATCGAGGCTGACGCCCTTCAACGCGCGGAAGCGGTCGAAGATCACCTCCAGCCTGTCGACGGCAATCGCGGAAGTCATGCCGCCCACTCCGGCTTGCGGTCGAGCACCGGCAGCGGGTGACGGTCGGCGCCGATCTTGGGCATGCAGTTGAGCAGGCCGCGCGTGTAGGGATGCTGCGCCTGGCTGAGTTCCGAAGCCTTGAGCTGCTCGACCACCTTGCCGGCATACATGACGATGACGCGGTCGCAGAAGGACGAGACCAGGCGCAGGTCGTGCGAGATGAAGATCAGCCCCATGCCGCGCTCTGCGACCAGCCTGTCGAGAATGCCGAGCACGTCGAGCTGCACCGTGACATCAAGCGCCGAGGTCGGCTCGTCGGCGATCATCATTTCCGGCCCGGCGATCAGCATCATGGCGATCATGGCGCGCTGGCCCATGCCGCCGGACACTTCGTGCGGATGCAGGTCGAAGACACGTTTGGGATCGCGGATCTGCACCGCCTCCAGCATGGCCAGCGCGCGCTCGCGCGCCTCGGCCTTGCCGACCCTTTCATGGGTGCGCAAAGTCTCGACGATCTGGCGTCCGATGCTCATTACCGGGTCGAGGGAATATTTCGGATCCTGCAGGATCATGGCGATGCGGTTGCCGCGCAGCGCCCGGCGTTGGCGTGCCGAGACGCCGAGCAGGTCGATGCCGTCGAAGGTCAATTTGCTGGCCGATATCCGGGCTTGCGGCGGTGTCAGGCCCATGATGGCGCGGCCCGTCTGCGACTTGCCCGAGCCGGACTCCCCGACAATGCCGAGCCGTTCGCGGCCGAGCGAAAAGGAGACGCCGCGCACCGCCTCGATCATGCCGGTACGGGTCGGAAAGGTGACCCGCAGATCATCTACCTGAAGCAGTGTCCCCGTCTGGCCGCTCATTGGTCACCGCTCCGGGGATCGAGTGCGTCGCGCAGGCCGTCGCCAAGCAGGTTGAAGCCGAGGCTGACGATGAGGATGGCGAAGCCCGGCGCACCGGCCACCCACCATTGGTCGAGCACGAAGCGGCGCCCCGACGCGATCATGGTGCCCCATTCGGGCAGCGGCGGCTGCGCGCCAAGGCCGAGGAAGCCGAGGCCGGCGGCGGTCAGGATGATGCCGGCCATGTCGAGCGTGACGCGGATGATCAGCGAGGAGATGCAGAGCGGCATGATGTGGCGCAGCACGATGCGGAAGGGCGAGGCGCCCATCAGTTGCACCGCCTTGATGTAATCCGAATTGCGCACGGTCAGCGTTTCCGCGCGGGCAATTCGGGCATAGGGCGGCCAGGAGGTGATGGCGATGGCGAGCACCGCGTTCTCGATGCCGGGACCGAGGGCGGCGACAAAGGCCAGCGCCAGGATCAGCTTGGGGAAAGCGAGGAAGATGTCGGTGATGCGCATCAGGATGGCATCGGTCCAGCCGCCGGCATAGCCGGCGACGGTGCCGACCAGAAGACCGATGGGAGCCGCGATGATGGCGACCAGAATGACCACATAGAGGGTCCAACGCGAACCGTAGAGAATGCGCGAAAGGATGTCGCGGCCGAGGTCGTCGGTGCCGAACCAGTGTTGCGCACTCGGTGCCAGCAGCCGCGCGTTCTTCAAGTCACCGAAGGTCGGCGAATACGGCGCCAGCACACCGGCAAGGGCGGCGACGAGCAGCAGGGCGATGATGATCAGCAGACCGACAAAGGCCAGACGATTGGCGGAAAAGCGCCGCCACGCGACATAGGCGCGGCCGAGCCTTGCCTGCATGCGCGATGCCGGCCGCTCCGACAGCAACCATTCGCGACGGGAGAAGGGGCGGGCGTCGGAGACGGTCATGACGATGCCCATTGAAGCTGTAGACCCCTACTCCGGTCTGCTTCGCAGACCACCTCTCCCCGGTTCGACGGGGGAAAGGAAAGGCGCCAAGCATGCGACCGCCTTTTCCTCTCCCCCGGGCAGGGGGAGAGGTGGCCCGAAGGGCCGGAGTGGGGGTGACTGGCCGCGGCCAAGCCCGAAATACCTCTACTCATCCTGTCTTGGTCCTCGGGTCGAGTACACGGTAGAGCAGGTCGGACAGAAGGTTGATGCCGATGAACACCGAGCCGATGACGATGGTACCGCCGAGCACCGCGTTCATGTCGGCGTTCTGCAGCGAGTTGGTGATGTAGAGGCCGATGCCCGGCCAGGAGAAGACGGTCTCGGTGAGTACCGAGCCCTCGAGCAGCCCGGCATAGGACAGCGCGATCACGGTCACCATCGGCACGGCGGCATTGCGCAACGCGTGGCCCCAGATGATGCGCGTTTCCGACAGGCCCTTGGCGCGCGCCGCGACGACATATTCCTGGGCGAGCTCATTGAGCATGAACGAGCGCGTCATGCGGCTGATATAGGCGAGCGAGAAATAGCCGAGAAGCGAGGCCGGCAGGATGATGTGACGGAAGGCGTCGTAAAAGACGTCCCACTGTCCCTGCATCGCGGAGTCGAGCAGGTAGAAACCGGTGATCGGCGTGAAAGTGTATTCGTAGACGATGTCGAGCCGTGCAGGGAAGGCCACCCACTGCAGCTTGGCGTAGAACAGCACCAAACCCAGCAGACCCAGCCAGAAGATGGGTACGGAATAGCCGATCAGGCCGATGATGCGCACGATCTGATCGATGAGACTGCCGCGTTTGACCGCGGCCAGCACCCCGAGCGGCACACCGAACAGCGCGCCGATCAGTGTCCCCAATGTCGCAAGTTCCGTCGTAGCGGGAAGAGCGCGGCGGATGTCGGTCATGACGGGGTTTGTGGTCAGCACCGAGATACCGAAATCGCCGCTCAGCGCGTGTTTCACATAGATATAGAACTGCTCGATCAACGGCAGGTCGAGGCCCATCTCGCGGCGCGTGCGCTCCACGACATTGGCGGGTGCCCGGTCGCCCAGAACGGCGAGCACCGGGTCGATCGGGATGACGCGGCCAATGAAGAAGGTGACCGCGAGAAGACCAAGATAGGTCGTCACCGCAATGACCAGGAAACGGCCGAGCGATGATGCAAGGGCGACGGCGCGGGCGCTGCCGCGCCCGCCCTCGTTTTCAATCGCGCTCATGCGGCGTGTCCGCGAACACTATTCCTTGGAAACCGGCCCGACGAAGTTGGTGTCGAAGCTCGGACCGAGCGCGAAGCCCTTGAGGTTCTTGCGCAGACCCGCGACTTCCAGCTGCTGGTGGATGATGACGAAGGGGCTGGTGTCGAGAATCTTTTTCTCAAGATCCTTGTACATATCGGCGCGCTTGCCCGAATCCTTCTCCAGGAGTGCCGCTTCCGTTTCCTTGGTCAGATCCGGAATGTCCCAGCTGTTGCGCCAGGCGAGCGTGTGGGACTTGCCTGCATCCGAATTGTCCGGGTTCGAGGCAAAGGTCTGCGCGTTGGAGTTCGGATCGAAATAGTCCTGGCCCCAATTGCCGATATAAATGTCGTGGTTGCGGGCGCGGTATTTGGTCAGCGTCTGCTTGCCGTCACCCGGAATGATCTCCAGCTTGATGCCAGCCTGGCCGAGCGTCTGCTGGATCGATTCCGCCATGCCGGTGGTCGGCTGGCCGGTGCGTACATCCATCGTGACGCTGAAGCCGTCGGGCAGGCCTGCCTTGGCCAGCAGTTCCTTGGCCTTGGCGACGTCGAGCTTGAACGGGTTTTCGTCCAGTTCGCCGAGCACGCCCTTGGGCAGGAAGGTCTGGTGGATTTCGCCGATGCCCTTGAGGATGGTCGAGCTCAAGGCATCATAGTCGACAAGGTATTTGAAGGCCTGACGGACCTCGGGTTTGGCGAGGTTCGGGTTCTTCTGGTTGAGGCTGATGTAGTAGACGGTGCCTTTCGGCGCGCTGGTGGTGGTGAGGTCGGCGTTCTTGGCGATGGCGTCGAGGTCGTTCGGCTCGAGGTTGCGGGCAACGTCGATGTCGCCGGCTTCAAGCGCCAGGCGCTGGGCCGAGCTTTCCTTCATGTTGCGGTAGATGACCCGGGCGAGCTTGGCCTTTTCGCCGTAATAATTGTCGTTGCGCTCCATGACGACCGCCTCGTTGGCACGCCATTCACGCAGCTTGTAGGCGCCCGAGCCGGCATAGCCTGTCTTCAGCCAGGCATTGCCGAAGTCATTATCCCATTTGTAGTCGGCGCTCGGCGTCACCGCCGCGACATGTTCCTTGACCAGCTTAGCGTCGACAACGGAGGCGACGGTGGCCGACAGGCAGTTCAGGACGAAACTTGGCGCGTATGCCTTGTCGACGGTGAACTGGAAGGTCGTGTCGTCGACCGCCTTGGCCTTTTCGGTGACGTTGTCGCCGCTGATGCCGAACTGATCGATGATGAAGGCCGGGCTTTTGTCCAGCTTGACGGCACGCTCGAAAGACCAGGCGACGTCGGCGGCGGTGATCGGGTTGCCGGAAGCGAATTTCAGGCCCGGCTTGAGCTTGAACGTATAGGTCAGGCCATCGTCGGAGACGGTCCAGCTTTCGGCGAGATCGGGCTTGACCTTGGAGGTGTCGCTGAGGTCGAGGCGGACAAGAAGGTCATAGGTGTTGCCGGTGACTTCGGCGGTCGACAGCTCGAACGCCTCGCCCGGATCCATCGAGATGATGTCGTCGATGGCAAAACCTTCGACTAGCGTGTCGGCGGGCGTGACCGCGCCAGCCGGCGCGCCGGCCAGAAGCAGCGCCGACACCGCGGCGCCCGCAAGCAAGGTGCGGGATCGTAGAGCAAGCTTTTCCATCATCATGGTGATTGTTCCCTGTTTTGTTGTTTGTTGACCTGAGTTCCCGGCTCAGGGTTGCGGTGTTCTTTCAAGGCTCGACGAGAGCCTCTGAGCCACCAACGTCGTGGTTTTTGTCCAGTTGGTCAATACCTTATCCGGCGACACCCGGCCCGGCAACGAGGATTTGCGAGACAGCCTCAATGGAGCAGAATGCACGGCGGCGTGTCGACGCATGCGCCGGCCAAATGACGCCGCGGATCGTGAAAAATCTGCTAAAATTTCGAAGCTATTTCAGCGCGGCGACGAGACCGGCATCAGGAAAACAGGTGGCCGCCTGACCATTCTTTTCCTGCCATCTGCCGATCGAGCGGCGGGTCTTGAAGCCAGGCAGGCCGTCGGCGCTGCCAACATCATAGCCCTTGGCTTTAAGGGTCCGCTGCAAGGCGGCGATATCGGAGCGGTGGAGATCGCCGACCGGACCCCAGCTACCGGAAAAATTCTGATCGCCATGGGCAATGCGGTCGGCGCCGTGGCCGATGAACAGCGCATAGAGGTCGCTGGTGTTGTATTCCTTCAGCACATAGAAATTGGGGGTGGCGATGAAGGCCGGGCCGCTGCGGCCGGCCGGCATCAGCAGGAAACCTTCCGTCTTCAGCTCGCTCGCCGGGAACGCTTTGCCGCCCACGCGCTTGATGCCCATGGCGGCCCATTGCGAAATCCTTTTGCCCTGGTCCGGGCCTTCCAGCGAACAGGAGACGCTCTCGGGAACGGTCACCTCGAAACCCCAACCGCGTCCCCTCACCCAGCCATAATGGACAAGGTAATTTGCGATCGAGGCCAGCACGTCAGGCGTCGAATTCCAGATGTCGACGCGGCCGTCGCCGTCGAAATCCACAGCATGTTTCAGGAAAGAGGTCGGCATGAATTGCGGCTGGCCGAGCGCGCCGGCCCAGGACGATTTCATCGCGCCGACCGGGGCCAGCCCGCGTTCGACGATTTCCAGCGCCGCCAGCAGCTCGGTGCGGAAGAAATCCTTTTTCGTCGACATGAACGCCTTGGTGCCCAGCACCTCGAAGGCGTCGTAGGGCATCTTCGCCGCGCCGAATCCGGTCTCGCGGCCCCAGATCGCCAGAAGGATTTCACCCGGCACGCCGTAACGCTTTTCGATCGCGGTAAGCGTGCGGGCATTGGCGGCTTCGCGGGTGCGTCCACCCGATGTCACCGCACGAACCGTCTTCTCGGCAAAATAGGCGCCGGGCGAACCGAACTCGGCCTGGTGCTGTTTTTGCGGCGTCTTCGGCTTCTCGCCTGGCAAGACAAGGTCGGGAAGATCGAGATTGGGCTTGATGCCGGTGAACGCGGCGTCGAACATGCTTTTGGAAATGCCTTTCGCCTTGGCGTCGGGCCAGAGGTCGGATTGGAGCCATGCGCGGAACTGGTCGTCGATCTTGGCGGCGGATGCGGGGATGGTGAGGAAGACGGCGAGGAGTGCGGCCAGAAAGGAAAGCAAAGCCAACCTGAGAGGTTGGGGGGCGTGCACCACCTGCCTCGAAAGATGCGTGACGGTCATCGTGTGCATCTCTCCGCGGATCTGGTCAAAACGCCGTTCGCGAGCGCAGCGCGGCGGCCAGAGTACCTTCGTCGAGATAGTCGAGTTCACCGCCGACCGGCACGCCGTGCGCCAGACGCGTTATCTTGACCTCGAAGCCGGAGAGCTGATCGGTGAGATAGTGCGCGGTGGTCTGGCCCTCGACCGTCGCGTTGACGGCGAGGATGACCTCCTTGACCTCGCCGCCGGCTATGCGGTCGACCAGCGACCGGATGTTGAGCTGATCGGGGCCGATGCCGTCGAGCGGCGACAGCGTGCCGCCGAGCACATGGTAGCGCACATTCATCGCCGCCGCCCGCTCCAGCGCCCAGAGATCCGAGACGTCCTCGACGACGATCAGGGTGGCGACATCGCGGCGTGTGTCCGTGCAGATCATGCAGGGGTCCGAGGTGTCGATATTGCCGCAGGTCGAGCAGATGCGCACCTTGTCGGCGGCCTCGCCCATGGCGGCGGCGAGCGGCGACAGCAATTGTTCCTTCTTCTTGATCAGGTGCAGCGCCGCGCGCCTGGCCGAACGGGGGCCAAGCCCCGGCACCTTGGCCAGAAGCTGGATCAGGCGTTCGATCTCGGGACCTGCGATTCGCTTGGACATCGCACTGATCTAGGATTTTTCAGAGCGGTTTGAAACATCCCTGTCGACGCACGGTCCGCCATGCTGCCATGCGAGAATCAGTTGGTTTCGAGCGGGCGACCCTGGCTGACGATCATCGCGCCTATGGCGTCGGTGTTCTCAGGCGTCGACTGAAATCCCATCGATGCTTCCTGCGGAGCGTCCTGGACCGAGGAGATGACCCTTTTGTTCGAGGTTCCGCTGTTCAAGGTTCCGCCAAAACGTGCGGCATCAGGCTCTTCCATCGGCTCCTGCATCGCAATTTCGATCGGCTTCGCCTGGACTCGCGCGGACTTTGCCGACGGCGCCGCGGATGCGGTCAGATAGGTCTGCTGCGCGGGGGCAGTGCGGGCGGGCGCCGGCTTGGCCGGTTCCGCCGCTGCGGTCATGTAGACCTGTTCTGCCGGAGCAGTGCGGGCGGTCGCCTTGGCCGGGCGCACCATCTCGACGGACGCGACACGCGTCGCGGGTACTCCCGGCAACGCGGCTGGCGACTCGGCCGACGCGACCATCGGCTCATCCGGCAGCGGCTGCCAGCTGCGGCCGCGCTTTTCGTAGAAGGCATTGCCGCCGGCAACCATGGTGTAGTGCATGTTCTTGTAGGGGAAGCGCAGGCCGGCGGTGTGGAAATACATCGTGTTCTTGAGCTTGGCCTTGCGCTCGCCCTTGAGCACGGCGTCGGCGGCCTCCTCGACATCGGGCATTGCACGTGAATTCATCGCCCTGGTCATGACGCCCGGCGCGAACTGCCCGGGCTCGCCCACCACCTGGCAGATGGTGCTGCCATGATTGCCCGAGCGCAGCCGGTTCATCACCACCGTGCCGACGGCGATCATGCCATCGCGGCTCGACCGGTTGGATTCGAAGAACATCGCCCGTTCCAGGCATTCCCTGTCCTTGGGCGTGTGACTGTAGGCGCGCGAACTCAGGAAGCTCGGCGTGATGGCGTCGGTCAGGCTGGCGACCGACATGCCGTGCGAGGTGGTCTGGCTGCAAGCGGCCAAGAAAAGGGGAGACGTGACGACGCCGAGCAACAGCGGCGTCTTCCATCGCGTGGCTATCAACAGGTAACCCTCTCACTTCAATGCCCGCCCCCAGGCTGCGGCAAGAATGAGACACTTTCGGGCAAAATGATGGCCAAAACGTTATTAACGGCGGACTGTTGCCGAATTGACACAAATCGAGGCTTTCCAGATGGATCGGGCCGTCGTTTCACACGGACGATGACCGCCTTTTCTTCATTTTGCCGCAATTCCGCTGGGGTAAACGCCATGCGCTTTTGCCGGGAAGAGCGCGCCACGGCTTCCCAGAATAGCCTATCGCCCGGCGCCGATTGCTGCCGGCCGACCGGGTTCGACCTCTTCGACCGTCTCTGAAAACAGGCCCCGCCTGAGAAACAGCGCCCGCGCCTCCCTGGCCGCCGGCGCGATCTTGCCCGGCCAGTCGCTGTCGATGAACTCGGCCTTGGTGAAATCAGGATTTGTTTCGGAGGCCGCCTCCAGGAACTCGGCGATTTCCAGCACGACGGCGCGTTCATCCTTCGAAAGCGCCGACGTGCCGGCCTCGATCGACGGGCGGTGCACGAAATCCTCGAAGAGATTGAAGTAGCCCTTGATGCCGACGAGATCGACACCCGCATCGCAATCGGCGAGGATTTCCAGAATCTCGTAGATCCTGTTGCGGATACGCTGCTCGATCAGTCTTTCTGACGGCTCGCCGATCATGGGCGCACCGAACGCCTAGAAGGGCAGTTTCATTCCCGGCGGGATGGGCAGGCCGGCGGTCAACGCCTTGGTCTTTTCCTGCATGATCTGCTCGACCTTGGCCTTGGCGTCATTGTGCGCGGCAAGAATCAAATCCTCGAGGATTTCGACCTCGTCTTCCCTAAACAAAGACGGGTCGATCTTCAGCGACTTGATGTCGAACTTTCCGCTCAACGTGATGCTGACCAGGCCGCCGCCGGCCTGGCCGACGGCTTCGACCGTGGCGATCTCATCCTGCATGGCCTGGAACTTGGCCTGCATTTCCTTCGCCTTGCCCATCAGGCTGAGAAGATCTTTCATGGTCCGATCCTTTGCGGATTAGTGCTGGATATCAGGGTTCGTCGTCATCGGCCGGCGGCTCGACCGGCATTTCAGCGTCGGTCGCGTCGGCGTCCGGCGTATCGGGAATTCGCACATCGATGATCTTGGCGCCGGGAAAGCGGGCCAGGATGGCGGCCACGGTCGGGTCGTTCCTGGCGTCGAGGAAGGCGTTTTCACGCTTCGTCGATTCCATTTCGGCCAACGTCTGGCCGCCGTCTTCCTTCGACAGCGACACCAGCCAGCTGCGGCCGGTCCAGGCGCGCAGTTTCGTCGTCAGCTCGTTGAGCAGCATCTTGGGCGCGTCATCGGTCAGGCTGACGTCGATGCGGCCGGGTTCGATGTGCATCAGACGGATGCAGCGCTTGACCAGCACCTTGAAGGCGATGTCGCGCTGCGCGTCGGCGAGGGCAACGATGTCGGCCAGCGATTTCAGCGGTACAGCTTGCGTCTCCGGCGCAGGTTGCGGGGGCGCTACGAAGGCGGCCGGAGCGGGCGTGGCCTCGACCAGCCGCATGGTCTGCGCGCCGCCCGACCCGCCAGGCATGCGCGCCTGCGCCACGGCGCTGGCGCCATTGCCGCCTGCACCGCCATTGCCGGGGTTCACGGGCGCGCCGTTCGGGCGCGGCGCGGCGCCAGTCGTCGAAGCACCGCTCTCCAGCGATCTCAGCGCCTCGTCCAATGTCGGCAGGTCGGCGGCGTGCGCCAGCCGGATCAACACCATTTCGGCGGCACTGACCGGCCGGTTGGAGGACTGCACCTCGGGAATGCCCTTGAGCAGCATCTGCCAGGTCCGCGACAGCACGCGGACCGAAAGCGCCCTGGCGAAATCGGCGCCGCGCTGACGCTCGTCCTGCGACAGCGAGGCATCGTCCATGGCGGTCGGCACGAAGCGCAAACGGGTGACGAGGTGGTTGAACTCGGCCAGATCGATGAGCACGGCGGCCGGATCGGCGCCGGTGTCGTATTGCGCGCGGAATTCTCCGAGTGCCGCCGCCACATCGCCCTTCATCACATATTCGAACAGATCGACGATGCGGGCGCGGTCGGCGAGCCCCAGCATGGCGCGCACGGCCTCGGCGCTGACGGAGCCGGCGCCATGGGCGATCGCCTGGTCGAGAATGGAGAGCGAATCGCGTGCGGAACCTTCCGCAGCGCGCGCGATCATGGCCAGCGCGTCATCGTCGACTGAAATGCCTTCCTTGCCGGCGATCGAGGAGAGATGCGCGACCAGCGCGCCGGCGTCGATGCGCCGCAGGTCGAAACGCTGGCAGCGCGACAGGACGGTGATCGGAACCTTGCGGATCTCGGTGGTGGCGAAGATGAACTTGACGTGCGGCGGCGGTTCTTCCAGCGTCTTCAGCAGGCCGTTGAAGGCCTGCGTGGACAGCATGTGCACTTCATCGATGATGTAGACCTTGTAGCGGGCCGAGACGGGCGCATAGCGCACGCGCTCGATGATGTCCCTGATGTCGTCGATACCGGTGTGCGAGGCGGCGTCCATCTCGATGACGTCGACATGGCGGCCTTCCATGATCGCCTGGCAATGCTCGCCAAGCACGGCGAGGTCGACCGAGGGCTGGTCAACGGTGGCGGTTTTATAATTCAGGGCTCGCGCCAGTATGCGCGCCGTCGTGGTCTTGCCGACGCCGCGCACGCCGGTCAGCATCCAGGCCTGGGCAATGCGGCCAGTGGCAAAGGCGTTGGTGAGGGTGCGCACCATCGGCTCCTGGCCCACGAGCTCGGAGAAATTCGACGGGCGGTATTTGCGCGCCAGCACGCGATAGGCAGCGGCCTTGCTTGTCGCCAGACTGTCGGACCCCGAATTTCCGGCTTCGCTCATTCGCCCGTTAAGCTCCAAAAGGCCGCCCAAAGGCGCCGATTCCTGCGCATAGTCTCGCCCGCGCTGCAATGCGTCGTCAATGTCGCGGGGAGGGCCGATGAGGTGGGAGGCTGGAACAATGACCCGTTCCGGGCTCGTTAGGGCTGCTTCCTTCCGGACCTGACCCGGTTGGCGAGTGGATCGTCCACCACCAACCTCCCGCTGTCCATATCGGCAATTGCGCGACGAAATGCAAGTGCGCAGGCAAATCGGCACCGCGAACCACGAGATTCGCTTGCAGCCCCGGTGCAGCCGCTTTAGCGTTCAGGGTTTGAGGAAGCCAAGAAAAGCAAGGGAAACGCCGATGCTGCCGGGCCTGAAGGCCGGATTCACGCTGGATGCCCGGCTGGAGGCTGACAGCGAGCAGTTGATGTGGCTTGGGCTGTGCGAATTGCGGGTGATGAACGACCGCCGCTGGCCATGGCTGCTCCTCGTGCCGCAGCGCCCGGGCGCGGAGGAAATCCACGACATGACGCCGCTCGACCAGGCGATGCTGACCTTCGAGACCAACATGGTGGCGCAGGCGCTGAAGAAGGTGAGCGGCTGCACCAAGATCAACACCGGCGCGCTCGGCAACATCGTGCGCCAACTGCATGTCCACATCATCGCACGATCCGAGGGCGACCCCGGCTGGCCCGGCCCGGTGTGGGGACATGGCCTGCGCGAGCCCTATGAGCCTTCCGACCTGCGCCGGTTTGCCGAAACGATAAGGGCGGCGCTATAAGCCTTCCCCGTGTCCATCCCAAGCATGTCCATCCCAAAGCACCAGAGTCCCTATGAGCTTCCGCCTGTTTGACGCGCCCCTGCGCGAGCCGAGCCAGTTCGTCGGCTTTGCCGGCAACACGATCGACCGGCAATCCGAGAACCGCGCAGACGATTCGGTCGACAAAGCGCTGGCCGATCCGACGACACGGCTGCTTTTGATGAATGGCGGCCGGCTCCACCTGAAACTGACGGATGGCCGTTTCGACCCTTGGTACCGCATCGCCGAGAGCGAGGCTTTCAACCCTTCCTTCGATCAAAGTGTCCTGCTCGGGTTTTCCGAACAGGGGCCGGTGCTGGCGGTCCTGGCCGGCATCGATGCCGAACAGTTGCCTGAAACCGTCAAGGCGATCGATTACCGCTCGGTCTATATGCAAGGACTGATCGACGAGGCCGCCGCCGGCGCGATGGCGCAAGGGGCGGCCCTGCTGGCCTGGCACGCCAGCCACCGCTTCTGCAGCAAATGCGGCACCGAATCGCAGATGCGGGCGGGTGGCTACAAACGCCATTGCCCCAATTGCGGCACCGAGCATTTTCCGCGCACCGACCCGGTGGCGATCATGCTGACGGCGACGCGGGAGAAATGCCTGCTCGGGCGCGGCCGGCATTTCGGGCCGGGCATGTATTCGGCGCTTGCCGGCTTCATCGAGCCGGGCGAGACGATCGAGGCGGCGGTGCGCCGCGAAACGCTGGAGGAAGCCGGAATACGGCTCGGCCGCGTCGTCTACCACGCCAGCCAACCCTGGCCGTTTCCCTATTCGCTGATGATCGGCTGCTTCGGCGAGCCGCTCAACGACGACATCCAGGCCGATCTCGACGAGTTGGAGGACTGCCGCTGGTTTTTGCGCGACGAGGTGCGCCTGATGCTGGACCGTGCGCACCCCCACGCCCTGGTCACGCCGCCGAAAGGCGCCATCGCGCATCACCTCATCCGTGCCTGGGTCGACAGCGAATTGTGAATATCGAAGTCATTGCAGGAGAGACAAATGATCCGTCACACCGTCGTCTTCACGCTGAAGCACCCGCCGCATTCGCTGGAGGAAAAGCGATTTCTCGTCGACGCCAGGAAAATCCTCTCGGCGATCCGGGGCGTCACGCATTTCGAGCAATTGCGGCAGGTCAGCCCCAAGAACGATTATCGGTTCGGCTTCTCGATGGAGTTCGCCGACCAGGCCGCCTACACCAGGTACAACGACCATCCCGACCATGTCGCCTTCGTGCGCGACCGCTGGGTGCCGGAGGTCGAGACCTTCATGGAGATCGACTACGTGCCGCTGGGCTGGTAGCTCAATCCGCCACCTTCCACTGCTCGCGCGACTGGCTGGCCGGATAGACGCCGAGGATCCGCACTTCCCGCGAGAAGAAGCGAAGCTCGTCCAGCGCCAGCTTGACCAGCGGATCGTCTGGGTGGCCCTCGATGTCGGCGTAGAACAGCGTCGCCGTGAAGGCGCCGAGCTGATAGCTCTCCAGCTTGGTCATGTTGATGCCGTTGGTGGCGAAGCCGCCCATGGCCTTGTAGAGCGCGGCCGGCACGTTGCGGACGCGGAAGATGAAGGTCGTCATCATCTTGACGTCGGCTGCCGGGCGCTCGGCCCATTGCTTGTTCTTGGTCAGGACCACGAAGCGGGTGACGTTGCTGTCGGTGTCCTCGACGTTCTCCTCGATGATATCGAGCCCGTAGAGCGTCGCGGCCAGCGCCGGGGCCAGCGCGGCCATGGTGCGGTCCTTGACCTCGGAGACCATCTTGGCGGCGCCCGCCGTGTCCCCCGCGACTACTCCCTTCCAGCCGTTCTTGCGAATGTACTTGCGGCACTGGCCGAGGGCGTGGATGTGGGTGTGCACGGTCTTGATCTCGTCGCGCCTGACGCCGGGCAGCACCATCAGCTGGAAATGGATCGGCAGGAAATATTCGCCGACAATGTGCATCCTCGATTCCGGCAGAAGATGGTGGATGTCGGCAACGCGTCCGGCGATGGTGTTCTCGATCGGGATCATGGCGAGATCGGCCTTGCCGGTCTCGACGGCATTGAACGCGTCCTCGAAGGTCGGGCAAGGCAACGGCTCCATCGAGGGATAGACGTTGCGGCAGGCGGTGTCGGAATTGGCGCCCGGCTCGCCCTGGAAGGATATTCTGTTGGTCTTTTCAGGCATGCGGATATCTCAGTTTGAAAGAATTTCCCTGGCGCGTTCCAGGTCATGCGGCGTGTCGACGCCAAGCGGCAGCGACTGCACGATCTCGGCGTCGATGCGCATGCCGGCCTCCAGTGCCCGCAGCTGCTCCAGCCGCTCGCGGCGCTCCAGCGGCGACGGCTTCAGCGCGACGAAACGCTCGAGCGCGGCGCGGCGATAGGCGTAGAGACCGATATGGTGATAAAGCGGCCCCTCGCCCCACGGTGCCGTGGCCCGGGTGAAATAGAGCGCCCGCAACCGCGTGCCGGAGAGCGGCGAGCCGACGATCTTGACGACGTTGGAATTGGTCTTCTCCTCCTCGCGGACGATCTCGACACCAAGCGTGGCGATATCGACCGTGGTGTCCTCGAACGGCCTGAGCGAGGCGGCGATGATGGCGGGATCGATGGTCGGCAGGTCGCCCTGCACATTGACGATCGTTTCGACCTTGCCCAGGGGATCAAGAGCAACCAACGCCTCGTGGATGCGATCCGAGCCGGACTCATGATCCATGCGCGTCATCACCGCCTCGAAACCATGCGCGCGCACCGCCTCGGCCACGCTCTGCGTGTCGGTCGCCACCACCACCCGGCCAAGGCCGGCTTCGGCCGCGCGGCGGGCGACATGCACGATCATCGGCACGCCTGATATATCGGCCAGCGGCTTGCCCGGCAGGCGGGTCGAGGCCATGCGGGCCGGTATCAGGATCAAGGTGGACATCGGTCTGGCAGGCGTCCGAAACGAGGAGGGGAAAAGTGGCAAAAGGTCTCACTGGCAGCGCCCTTATAGGTGTTGCAACGCCCGAGCAAAAGACCTAGTTTCCGCCCGATTTGACCGGCTCTGGAGGGCAGGTCTCGATACCGACGGACGGAGTGGACGGTTCGGTCCGCCGGAAAAGGGAGCAAGGGGCGCATGGATTCCACCGAAGTCAACAAGCTGCTCGCCGGATTGCTCGGGACCGTTTTCGTGGTCTTCTCAGTCGGCATCGTGTCGGACGCGCTGTTTGCCTCGCCCGCGCCGGAAAAGCCCGGCTTCGCCGTCGAGGCCGCCGAGCCGGCGGAAGGCGGCGCCGCCGCGCCGGCCGCCGAAGCCAAGCCGATCGCCGACCTGCTGGCGACCGCCAATGTCGAGGCGGGTGCCGCCGTCTTCAAGAAATGCCAGGCCTGCCATTCCGGCGAAAAGGGCGGCCCCAACAAGGTCGGCCCGGATCTGTGGGATCTCGTCGACCGGCCGGTCGCCGAGCATGAAGGCTTCGCCTATTCGGCCGGCATGAAGGAATTCTCCAAGGGCGGCTCCGAGAAGTGGACCTACGACAACATTAACCACTTCATCACTTCGCCGAAGAAATTCGTGAAGGGCACGGCGATGGGCTTTGCCGGCCTGCCGAAGGAAGAAGACCGCGCCAACGTCATCGCCTATCTGCGCACGCTGTCGGACAACCCCAAGCCGCTGCCAGCACCCGGCGCCGCCGCGGACGCCAGCGCGCCGGCCAAGCCCGCCGATGGGGCCGCTCCGGCGAAACCGGCTGACGGCGCCGCACCAGCCAAACCCGCGGCTCCTGCCGCACCTGCGCCGGCCGCACCGGCAAAATAACCGGAAATGCCGTGATCATCTTGAAAAAGCCGGGTTCTGCCCGGCTTTTTTCGTTAGGGAACACGCACGGTGCGGCGACAAAGCCGCGCATGGCGGTTTTCACGAGCGTCAAATCATCTAGATTGCGTCTGGATGATCCGCAGGCATGACGAAGAGGATAGTGCATGACGGTTGGCCGAACGCTTCTCAAGTCGTTGTTGGCGGCGGCCTTGCTGGCGGCGGGATTGCAGGCAACCCGGGCCGATGAGTGGCGGACCACCTCGTCGCTGATCGGCGAATCCAAATACGGCGACAATTTCCAGCACTATGACTACGTCAATCCGAACGCGCCCAAGGGCGGCACGCTGAATTCGGTGCTGCTTGGCACCTATGACAGCTTCAATCCCTATATCGTCCAGGGATCGCCGGCGGCAGGTCTCGCCGGATTCGGCGGCGGCCTGCTCTACGACACGCTGATGGAGCAGGCGACCGATGAGGGCAGCGTCAGCCATCCCCTGATCGCCGACGCCTACAAATACCCGGCTGACTATTCCTCGGCGACGTACCGGCTCGATCCGCGCGCCAAATGGCATGACGGCCAGCCGATCACCGTCGACGACGTGATCTGGTCGTTCAAGGTGCTAAAGGCGAACAGCCCGCAATACAGCCGCTACTTCGAGAACGTCACCGATGCGGTGGCAATCTCCGACCGCGAGGTCGAATTCCATTTCAACCAGAAGGGCAACCGCGAACTGCCCAAGATCATGGGCGACCTTGCCGTGCTGCCGAAACACTGGTGGGAAGGCACGGACGCCGGCGGCAAGAAGCGCGACGTCACCAGGCCGACATTGGAAATCCCGCTCGGCTCAGCCGCCTACAAGATCGCCAGCTTCAAGCCGGGTTCGGAAATCGTCTGGCAGCGCGTGCCGGACTATTGGGCGGCCAAGCTGCCGGTGAAGGTGGGCCGCGAGAATTTCGACACGCGCCGATACACCTACATCCTCGACGACAATGCCGCCTGGCTTGCCTTCACCAAGGGCGGGCTGGAAGACATCAACCGTGAATACAGTTCCCGCAAATGGGCGACGGCCTATAATTTCCCGGCCATCCAGGCCGGCGACGTCATCAAGAAGGATTTCCAGGCCCACTCGCCACAGCCGATGCAGGGCTTTGCTCTCAACCAGAGGCGGCCGCTGTTCCAAGACCGGCTGGTCCGCGAAGCACTGACCATACCGTTCGATTTCGAAAGCATGAATCGTACGCTGTTCTTCGGTTTCAATACCCGAACATCAAGCTATTTCCAGGGTACCGAACTCGCATCCAGCGGATTGCCGCAGGGCAAGGAACTGGAAATCCTGGAAAAATACCGCGACAAGCTGCCGCCGGAACTCTTCACCCAGGAATTCAAGCTGCCTGTCTACGACTCTCCGCAAGCGGAGCGAAAGTACCTGAAGCAGGCCGTCGATCTCTTCGCCAAGGCCGGATGGGTCATCAAGGGCGGCAAGATGGTCAACGCTAAGACAGGCGCACCGTTCAAGTTCGAGATCCTCGGCTGGAATGACACAGACCAGGTGATCGCCAGCCCCTATATAGCCAATCTGCGCAAGATCGGCGTCGACGCCACTCTGCGCATCATCGACCAGACGCAGTACATCAACCGCGTCAACAACTTTGATTTCGATGTCGTGACGGGTCTGTTCGGCCAGTCGGATTCGCCCGGCAACGAGCAGCGCGATTTCTGGAGTTCAAAGGCGGCCGATGCGCCTGGTTCGCGCAACCTGATGGGCATCAAGGATCCAATCGTCGACGCGCTGGTCGATCGCATCATCTTCGCCACCGATCGCGATGATCTCGTCGCCGCCACACACGCACTCGACCGCGTCCTGCTGTGGAACTTCTATGTGGTGCCGCAATATTACCGTTCCGCGGTCTGGCTGGCCTATTGGAACAAGTTCAAGTTCCCCGACAAGCAGCCTGCCTATGTGGGCGCCGATATCGATTCCTGGTGGGTCGATCTTGACAAGGAAAAAGCGCTGGCGGCCAAATACAAGGGCGGCAATTGATGGGGCGGCAATCGATGACGGCCCTGCCCCGCCGCGATTTCCTGGCTTTGGGCGGCGCCGCCGCTGCCGCCGCATTGATCCCGGGCAAAGCCTTCGCAAATATTGCGACCGGGACCAAGCTGCACGGTCTGTCCGCCTTCGGCGATCTCAAATACAAGCCTGATTTCCCGCATTTCGACTATGTCAATGTCGACGCGCCTGTTGGCGGCATCTTCAATTTCTCGCCGCCGAATTGGGGCTACAATCAGGATACCCAGACCTTCAACACGCTGAACTCCTTCGCCAACAAGGGCGACGCGCCGCCGCGCATGGAGATGTGTTTCGACGCGCTGATGGTGCGGGCTCTCGACGAACCCGACGCGGTCTATGGCCAGATCGCGGATGGCGTGACGCTCTCCGACGACCGCAATGGCTTCACCTTCTCCCTTCGGCCCGAGGTGCGTTTCCATGACGGCACGCCGCTGACGGCGCAGGACGCAGCCTTCACCTTCAAGCTCTACAAGGAGAAGGGCCATCCCGACCTATCGCTGTCGCTGACGCATATGGTCGATGCCGTTGCCGTCGATGACCGCACGCTGCGGCTTACTTTTTCCGGCAAGCAATCCGCCCGCACCGTGCTCAACGTGGTGGAATTCCCGATCCTGTCCAAAGCCTTCTACACGGCAAATCCATTCGATTCCTCGCAATTGAACGCGCCGCTCGGCTCAGGTGCCTATAAGGTGGGGCGCCTTTCGGCCGGGACGTGGATCGAATACGACCGGGTGGCGGACTATTGGGGCCGCGACCTTGCGGTCAATCGCGGCCAGAACAATTTCGACCGTATCCGCATCGAGTTCTACCAGAACCGCAACGCCGGATTCGAAGCCTTCAAGAAGGGTGAGATCACGTATCGCGAGGAATTCGTGTCACGCGTTTGGGCCACCGGCTATGACTTTCCGGCCTTGGCCGCCGGCAAGGTGATCAAGCACGAATTCCCGGCCGAGAAGCGGCCGTCAATGCAGGCCACGGCCGTCAACCAGCGGCGCGAGCAATTTCGTGATTCCAGGGTGAGGCAGGCGATTGCGCTGTGCTTCGACTTCGAATGGACTCGCCGCAACTTCTTCTACGGCTCCTACGAGCGCTCGCAATCCTGCTTCGAGAAATCGGATTTTCGCGCCGAAGGGCTGCCCTCGCCGCAGGAACTCGCTTTGTTGGAGCCGCTGCGAGGCCAGCTCCCGGCAGAGGTCTTCGGCAAGGCAGTGACCCAGCCCGCATCCGACGGCTCCGGCCGTGACCGCAAGCTGCTTGGCCAAGCGGCAAAGCTTCTGTCCGCGGCCGGCTGGAAACGATCGGGTGACTTCGTTGTCAATGACAAGGGCGGCAGGCTTTCGGCCGAGTTCATGGTCGACGACGATACCTTCGTTCAGGTCTATTCGCCCTGGGTCGCCAATATGAAGGCGATTGGCATCGACGCCACGATCCGGCTGGTCGATTCGGCGCAATACCAGGCGAGACAGGCGAGTTTCGACTTCGACCTCTTGTCTGCTGCTTTTTCGTTCAGCGCGACGCCAACTCGCGATGATCTCGAAGTCTTCTTCCATTCGAGCACCGCCGGCGTCTCCGGTTCCCGTAACTTGCCGGGTATTTCCGATCCCGCGGTCGACGCGCTGATCAACGCAGTGGGCGCGGCAAAGGACCGTGAAAACCTGACCGTGGCCATGCGTGCGCTCGACCGGGTCTTGCGCGCGCGATGCGATTGGATTCCTAGTTGGTTCCTGGCGAATCACCGCGTCGCCTATTGGGATATGTTCGGCTTTGTCGAGCAAAAGCCCGATTTCGGCTTTCCGGTCGAGACGCTGTGGTGGTTCGATAAGGGCAAGGCGGCAAAAATTGGCAAAGGCTGAGATGTTCGCACGAGCAGGACGCGAGGCCTGATGGGCGCCTATATACTGCGCCGTATCCTTTTGATGATCCCGACCCTGTTCGGCATCATGGCGATATCCTTCGCCGTCATCCAGTTCGCGCCTGGCGGCCCGGTCGAGCAGGTCATCGCCAAGCTGACCAACCAGGGCGGCAGCGACCGCCTCGGCGGCGGTGGCGGCGACGCGGGCGGCTCCAATTTCGATGCCGCCGGCGATGTCGGTTCGAAATATCGCGGTGCCCAGGGTCTCGACCCAGAATTCATCAAGAAGCTGGAGAAGCAGTTCGGCTTCGACAAGCCGCCGCTCGAACGCTTCGGCATGATGCTGTGGAATTACGCCAGGTTCGATTTCGGCAACAGCTATTTCCGCGATATTTCCGTGCTCGACCTGATCCTTGAGAAGATGCCTGTGTCGATTTCGATCGGACTCTGGATCACGTTATTGTCCTATCTGATCTCGATCCCGCTCGGCATTCGCAAGGCTGTGAAGGACGGCAGTCCCTTCGACGTCTGGACCAGCGGCGTCGTAATTGTCGGCTATGCCATTCCGGGCTTCCTGTTCGGCATCCTTTTGATGGTGCTGTTTGCCGGCGGCTCGTTCTGGGACTGGTTCCCGTTGCGCGGCATCGTTTCCGACAATTGGGACCAGTTGTCCTGGCCGGCCAAGATTGCCGATTATTTTTGGCACATGACCTTGCCGCTGACGGCGCTGGTGCTGTCGGCCTTCGCCACGACGACGCTTTTGACCAAGAACTCTTTCCTGGAGGAAATCCGCAAGCAGTATGTGGTGACGGCGCGCGCCAAGGGCCTGTCGGAACGGCAGGTGCTTTACGGGCACGTCTTCCGCAACGCCATGCTGATCGTCATCGCCGGCTTCCCGGGTGCCTTCATCTCGGCCTTCTTCACCGGCTCGCTGCTGATCGAGAACATCTTTTCCCTCGACGGGCTCGGCCTGCTCGGCTTCCGTTCGGTGGTCGAGCGCGACTATCCCGTGGTGTTCGCCAATCTTTATATTTTCTCGCTGCTTGGCCTGTTCGTCGGGCTCCTGTCCGACCTGATGTACACCTGGGTCGATCCGCGGATCGATTTCGAGCGGAGAGACGTCTGATGTCGGAGGCCAACGTTACCGCCGGTGTCTTGCCGGAGCGGCTCCCACGCCCGTTCCTGTCGCCGCTCAACAAGCGTCGCCTGCAGAATTTCAAGGCCAACCGGCGCGGCTACTGGTCGCTGTGGATTTTCCTCGTTCTGTTCGTGCTGTCGCTGTTTGCCGAATTCATCGCCAACGACAAGCCGATCATCGCTTCCTACAAGGGCGAAATCCTTTTCCCGGTGATGGTCGCTTACCCCGAGGAAAAATTCGGCGGCTTCTATGCCGTCACTGACTATCGCGACCCGGTGATCCAGGACGAGATCAATGCCCATGGCTGGATGATCTGGCCGCCGATCCGCTATTCCTACCAGACCGTCAACAACGCCATTCCCGAAGCGGCACCCGCCAAGCCGTCGTGGGAATATGACGCCAAGACGCGCTGCAACCAATATCCACAAGGAGCCGATGACCCGGCCTGCAATGTCGGTAACTGGAACTGGTTCGGCACCGACGACCAGGCGCGCGACGTGCTGGCGCGCGTCATCTACGGTTTCCGCATTTCGGTGCTGTTCGGCCTGATCCTGACCGCGGGCTCGGCGCTGATCGGCGTTGGCGCCGGTGCGTTGCAGGGCTATTTCGGCGGCTGGACCGATCTGCTGTTCCAGCGCTTCATCGAGATCTGGTCGGCCATTCCCGTGCTTTATCTGCTGCTCATCGTCGCCGCCATCCTGCCGCCGGGCTTCTTCATCCTGCTTGGCCTGATGCTGCTGTTCTCCTGGGTGGCGCTGGTAGGCGTGGTGCGAGCCGAGTTCCTGCGCGCCCGCAACTTCGAATATGTCAACGCGGCGCGCGCGCTCGGCGTGCGCAACCGCACCATCATGTTCCGGCACCTGTTGCCCAACGCGATGGTGGCGACATTGACCTTCCTGCCCTTTTTGCTGAGCGGATCGATCTCGACGCTGACCTCGCTCGACTATCTCGGCTTCGGCCTGCCGCCCGGCTCCGCCTCGCTCGGCGAACTGCTCAAGCAGGCACAGCGCAACCTCAACGCGCCTTGGCTCGGCATATCCGGCTTCGTCGTCATCTCGCTGATGCTGTCGCTGCTGGTCTTTGTCGGCGAGGCGACGCGCGACGCCTTCGATCCGCGCAAGACGTTCAAATGAGCGAAGCCCCCTTGCTCAGCGTCCAGGACCTCAGCGTCGCCTTCAGCCAGGACGGCGGCCAGTCTGTCGCCGTCGACCGTATCTCGTTCGACATCGCCAGGGGCGAGACGGTGGCGCTTGTCGGCGAATCCGGCTCCGGCAAATCGGTCTCGGCGCTGTCGGCGCTGAAGCTGCTGCCCTACCCCAGCGCCAGCCACCCATCGGGCAAGATCCTGTTCCAGGGCGCCGACCTGCTGGCCATGAGCGAGAAGCAATTGCGGCAGGTGCGCGGCAACAAGATCACCATGATCTTCCAGGAGCCGATGACCTCGCTCAATCCGTTGCACACGATCGAGCACCAGATCGTCGAGATCCTGAAGCTGCATCAAGGCATGAGCGACCGTCCGGCCAAGGCGCGCACGCTGGCCCTGCTGAAAGAGGTCGGCATCCGCGATCCGGAAAAACGGCTCGATGCCTATCCGCACCAGCTTTCGGGCGGCCAGCGCCAACGCGTCATGATCGCCATGGCGCTCGCCAACGAGCCGGAACTGTTGATCGCCGACGAGCCGACGACGGCGCTCGACGTCACTGTGCAGGCACAGATCCTCGAACTGCTCGCGGGCCTCAAAAGCCGCAAGGGCATGTCGATGCTGTTCATCACTCATGACCTCGGCATCGTGCGCAAGATCGCCGATCGGGTCTGCGTGATGACCAAGGGCAAGATCGTCGAGACCGGACCGACCAAGGACATCTTCGCCAGCCCGCAGCACCCATATACGCGTCATCTTCTCGCCGCCGAGCCGAAAGGCAAGCCACCAGCCGCCAATGCCGAAGCCAAGCCTGTCATGACCGGCAAGGACATCAAGGTCTGGTTTCCGATCAAGCAGGGCTTCTTCCGGCGCACTGTCGATCATGTGAAGGCGGTCGACGGCATCGACGTCACGGTGCGCGCCGGCCAGACGCTGGGCGTGGTCGGAGAATCCGGTTCCGGCAAGACCACGCTCGGCCTGGCGCTGGCGCGCATGATCTCGTCGACCGGAACCATCAAGTTCAACGGCCGCGACATCAACCAGCTCACCTTCAACGCCATGCGGCCGCTCAGGCGCGAACTGCAGATTGTCTTCCAGGACCCGTTCGGTTCGCTCAGCCCGCGCATGTCGATCGCCGAGATCATCGAGGAAGGCCTGAAGATCCACGAGCCGAAGCTGTCGCCCGACGAGCGCGATGACAAGGTGGCCGCCGTGCTGAAGGAAGTCGGCCTCGACCCGGCGACCCGAAACCGCTATCCGCACGAATTTTCCGGTGGCCAGCGCCAGCGTGTCGCCATCGCGCGCGCCATGGTGCTCAACCCGCGCTTCGTCATGCTGGACGAGCCGACATCGGCGCTCGACATGAGCGTGCAGGCGCAGGTCGTCGATCTCCTGCGCAATTTGCAGGCCAAGCACGACCTCGCCTATCTCTTCATCAGCCATGACCTCAAGGTCATCCGGGCGCTGGCCAATGACGTCATCGTCATGCGCAACGGCCAGATCGTCGAAGCCGGCCCTTCCGAACAGATTTTTGGAAATCCGCAAACCGACTATACTCGGGCGCTGATCTCGGCCGCCTTCAAGATCGAGACGGCGCCGACAGGCGTGGTCAGCGAGTGATCCGCATAAGGAAGGACTGAACGAACCGCGATGGAAAAAGGCCGCATCCTGCTTGCCGTCACCGGCTTTCATCCGCAGCGCTGGCGCGACCTGTTGTCGGCGGAGCGCGAGGTGGTGCTGGAGCCGGACGGCGCCAAAGATCCCTCGATCACCTATGCGGTGGTCTGGAAGCACAAGCCCAACCTGATGTCGTCGCTGCCCAATCTGCGCGCCATCTTCTCTATCGGCGCCGGCGTCGATCATATCTTCGCCGATCCCGGCCTGCCCGACGTGCCGATCGTCAAGGTCGTCGCCGACAACCTCACGCAGTACATGACCGAGTACGTCGTCTGGCGGGTGCTCGACCATCATCGGCAGGGCCTGCTCTACAGGTCGCAGCAGCTAAAGAAGATCTGGCACGAACCGCAACAGAGGCCGGCCGGCGACATTTCCGTCGGCATCATGGGTCTCGGCAGTCTCGGCCGGGCCGCGGCCTCGGTACTTCTCTCGCTCGGCTTCGCGGTCAATGGCTGGTCGCGCACCGACCGGCCGATGAACGGGGTGGCGACCTATTCCGGCGAAGCAGGCCTGATCCCGTTCCTCAATGCCACCGACATTCTGGTGGTGCTTCTGCCGTTGACCCCGGATACGCAAGGCATCATCAATTACGGCGTGCTGAAGGAGTTGCGCAAGCGCAACGGGCTTGGCGGCTCGGTGCTGATCAACGCCGGGCGTGGGCGTCTGCAGAAGGACGCCGACATCGTGCGGGCATTGGACGACGGCACGCTGAAGGAAGCGAGCCTCGACGTGTTCGAGGTCGAACCGCTGCCGAAGACCAGTCCGCTGTGGCGCCATCCGAAAGTGTTCGTGACGCCGCATGCCGCGGCGACCTCCGATCCCGTGCACCTGGCGCCGATCATGCTGCGCCAGATGGACGCTTTCGAGCGCGGCGAGAAGCTCGACAATCTGGTGGACCGCAAGGCGGGATATTAACCAGACATCGTCGTCACCTGGCCAAGTCCCAGTCCTGAAAACATTTCTTGATCGCCCGAACCGAAGACAGCTGCAGCTTCTGCAGGTCGATCTGCTCCAACATCGCCCTGTATCTCTGCCGGTTTTTCGGCGTGGCCACGGCGATGTGGTGGATCATGTCCCATTTGATGCTGTCGCGCCCGCCTTCCAAGCCACCGCGCCTCTCCCTCTCGAACAGGGTTCGCCGGAAATAACGCAGCAGACTTGCCGAGGTGGAGATGTCCAGCAGGATCAATCCCGTCGCGCGCTGGAAGCGTTGCGGCATGCAGACCGAGTAGTTTCCGTCCATCACCCACCGCTCACCGGCGATCGCGGCGTCATGCAAGGCAATGAACTCGTCCCTCGGACGCTGCTCCCAATCCGTGTTGGGCAGATGAAAGAGCAGATCGAGATGGATAAGCGTCAGGCCGCGCTTGCGCGCGATCGCGTCGGCAAGCGTCGACTTGCCGCTGTTGGACGGCCCCAAAATACAGATGCGGTCGCCGAGGTCCGAGAGGTTCACCGGATGGATCCTAGCAAGATGGACGATTGGTCATCAGCCGGGTAGAGCGAACTTCTTCTGCTTGTCCGGCTTGCCGCAGTCGCGGCGGCCGATGGACCGGTTCATGGCATCGATTTCGCCTGACGCCTTGTCGCTGTCGCGCTGGGCCTTGGAGCGCATGTCGGGCGTGAACGGGCCGAATCCCATGGCGGGATTGGAGAAGGTCGGCTTGGCGGTCGTCGGGAGATTATATTGCTGCGCCAATCCGTTGCGCTGCGCCAGCAACTGATCGCATGGCACGCTGTCATATTGCAGCGAGGATTCGATGTTGGCATCCTGCCGCTCGGACGCGGAATTGCCGACGCAGCCGGCGGTTGCCAGGCAAGACGCCAAGATCATCACGTTCCAGCGCATCGAAGTGCTCCTCCTGATATCCCGCCCTGATGCGACCAGATCGCAAATATCAATCGCGCACGCAAATCGGACTTTTTTCGCAGCGGTACAAAGCAGTGTCGGAATCGCCGCCGTGAGTATCCTCGGACTTCAAGCCGCGTGCGCCTTCCGTGCCACGACGGCCAGGCCTTTGACGGGCTCGCGGCGATCCTGGCGGATGCTTGTTGGCTCCAACGCCACGATCGAGAGGCCGTTGGTCTCGACGGTCCGTCTGACATAGCCCTCCGAATGGGCGTAGCGCCGCGACGGCTGCAGTGCCAAGTCGCCGCCATCCGCCAGGCTCTCGACGGCAAAGGCGAACAGGCCGCCCTCGGCGAGCAGGCCGGCGACCGTTCCCACAAAACCTTCGAGCCCGCCGATGTAGATCAGCACGTCGGCCGACGTCACCAGATCGGCCTTGTCGCCCGAATAGGAAAAGTCCTGCAAATCCGCTTTTGTCAGCGCGTCATAGATATTTTTTGCCTGCGCTTTCCTCAGCATCCTTGCCGAAATATCGACGCCCTCCAGCCGGTCGACGATCGGCCTCAGCCTCTCGCCCATCAGTCCGGTGCCACAGCCCAGGTCGAGCGCCAGGCGGAAGCGGCCCGGCCTTGCCTTGCGGATGGCGGCGTCGAGCACCTCGGGCAGCCTGTAGTCGAGCTTGCCGACCAGCATTTCCTCGAACGTCTCGGCATAGTGGTCGAACAGCGTCTCGACAAAGGCGCTGGGCGGCGCCATGGAGGCCGGACCCTTGCCGATCAGCTGCAGTTTGAGAGCCGCGCCCTGGCGATCGGCCGGATCGAGTTTCAGCGACGTCGCCCAGGCCTGCGCCGCCAGGTCGGGCCTGCCTGATGCCTCCCGCATCTCGCCGAGCCGAAACCAGCCCATTGCCCATTGCGGCGCCAGTTCCAGCGCGCCGAGCAGCAATTCGGCCGCGGCAGTGTGATCACCGGAGGCAAAAAGCATTTCGGCATAATCTGCACGGCGATCGGCGTTCGGGTCGCCCGACGAGGTCTGAAGCGGTTTCATGATGATGGTTCCGCCGGCAGGGTTAGCCGGCCGCCCATCTCTGTAGAGCAAAGCATGCCGAAGCTGAACCGAATTGAGCAGGCTTTGCCCGGGAGTCAGCAGTCTCGGGCAACAGGCTTCCCGCAGCGGAATTATATCCTATCTTGGCATCATGCGCGCCAGCGACCTGCTTCATCCCCGGCCCGAAGGCCTCTACTGCCCGCCGGGCGATTTCTTCATCGATCCGGTGCGGCCGGTGAACCGGGCGCTGATCACGCACGGCCATTCCGACCATGCGCGTTCCGGCCACGGCTCGGTGCTTGCGACGCAGCAGACGCTCGACATCATGGGGCTGCGCTATGGCGCGGACTTTGCAGGGACGACGCAGGCAGCTGCGTTCGGCGAGATGATTGCCATCGACGGCGTCGATGTCAGCTTTCATCCGGCTGGCCATGTGTTGGGTTCGGCGCAGATATCGGTCGAGTACCAGGGCAGGCGCATCGTCGCCTCCGGCGACTACAAGCGGCAGAAGGACGCGACCTGCGCGCCGTTCGAGCCGATCGCCTGCGACGTCTTCATCACCGAGGCAACCTTTGGCCTGCCGGTGTTTCGCCATCCGCCCGACACGGAAGAGATCGCCCGCCTCTTGAAATCGGCGGCGCAATTCCCGGAGCGTTCGCATCTGGTCGGGGCCTACGCGCTGGGCAAGGCGCAGCGGGTGATGCGGCTGCTGCGCGACGCCGGTTACGACAAGCCGCTCTACATCCATGGCGCGCTGGCCAGGCTCAGCGAATACTATCAGAGCCAGGGTATCGATCTCGGCGAACTCGAGCCGGCGACGGTGGAGAGCGGTGGCAAGCAGGATTTCGCCGGCGCCATCGTGGTCGGCCCGCCATCGGCCTTCGCCGACCGCTGGGCGCGGCGCTTTCCCGATCCGATCTCGTGCTTCGCGTCGGGCTGGATGCGCATCCGCCAGCGCGCCAAGCAAGGCGGCGTCGAGCTGCCGCTGATCATCTCGGACCATGCCGACTGGGACGAACTGATCATCACCATCAAGGAGACCGGCGCCGAGGAAATCTGGGTCACGCACGGCCGCGAGGAAGCGCTGGTGCGCTGGTGCGAGTTGGAAGGCATCGCCGCACGGCCGCTGCATCTGGTGGGCTATGAGGACGAGGGCGATTGAGGATGACATCCATCGACGCCGCGCCCTACGGCGCCCCCCTCTGTCCTGCCGGACATCTCCCCCTCGAGGGGGGAGATTGGCAGCTTTGGCGGCGTCGCTGTTTCTTCAACGTTGAAAGCTGGCGAAAGCAGACGCGACATCCGATCTCCCCTCTGGAGGGGGAGATGTCCGTCAGGACAGAGGGGGGCGCCTCGCGCAGACCTCTCCCCTTCGTGCGGTCTTCATCGCCATGAACCGCTTCGCCGAACTTCTCGACCGCCTGGTGCTGACGCCGTCGCGCAACGGCAAGCTGACGCTTTTGACCGATTATTTCCGCAGCGTCGAGGATCCCGATCGCGGTCTGGCGCTGGCGGCCATCACCGGCGATCTCAGGATTGCCGCGGTCAAGCCGGCCATGCTGCGCACGCTGGTCATCGAACGCATGGACCCGGTGCTGTTCGGCTATTCCTACGACTATGTCGGCGATCTCGCCGAGACGGTGTCGCTGGTCTGGCCGCAAACGCCTGGCAGGATCGCGAACCGCGAGCCGACGCTTGGCGAGGTGGTGGCCAAGCTGCAGGCGGCAAGCCGCTCCGACGGACCGAAGGTGCTGGCGGGGCTGCTCGACAGCGCCGGCATCTCGGCACGCTTTGCCATCATCAAGCTGGTCACCGGCGGCCTGCGCATCGGTGTCTCGGCGCGGCTGGCCAAACAGGCGCTGGCCGATTTCGGCAAGGTCGACGTCGCCGAGATCGAGGAGCTCTGGCATGGGCTGTCGCCGCCCTACACGGCGCTGTTCGCCTGGCTGGAAGGCAAGGCCGAGAAACCGCGCAACACGGCGATGGCGCTGTTCCGCCCGGTCATGCTGTCGAATCCGATCGGTGACGGCGACCTCGAAAAGCTCGATCCGGTGGACTATGCGGCCGAGTGGAAATGGGACGGGATCCGCGTCCAGGCGGTGGCCGAAGGCGGCATCCGCAGGCTCTATTCGCGCACCGGCGACGATGTCTCGGGCGCCTTTCCAGATCTCGCCGACGCCATGCATTTTTCCGCGACGCTCGATGGCGAGTTGCTGGTCGGCGATCCGCGAGAGGCGACGGGAACCTTCTCGGACCTGCAGCAGCGGCTGAACCGCAAGACGGTGACGCCGAAGATGCAGCAGCAGTATCCGGCCTTCATGCGCTGTTACGATCTGCTGCAGATCGGCGCGGAGGATATGCGCGGCCAGTCCTTCCGCGAGCGGCGCGGCCGCCTCGAAGCCTTTATCGGGACGCTCGACCCAAGCCGCTTCGATCTCTCCCCCTTCGTCGAGTTCACGGACTGGCAGGTGCTCGAGGACCTGCGCCGTGCGCCGCCGCATCCGATCATCGAAGGCGTGATGCTGAAGCGCTGGGATTCGCCCTATGTCGCGGGCCGGCCGAAGGGTCCGTGGTTCAAATGGAAGCGCGATCCGCACACGGTGGACGCCGTGCTGATGTATGCCCAGCGCGGCCACGGCAAGCGCTCGAGCTTCTATTCCGACTATACATTCGGCGTCTGGTCCGGAGCCGAGGGCGCGGAGGAACTGGTGCCGGTCGGCAAGGCCTATTTCGGCTTCACCGACGAGGAACTGAGGCAGATCGACAAATATGTCCGCGACAACACGGTCGAGCGCTTTGGGCCGGTGCGCTCGGTGCGCGCCGACCGCAACAATGGCCTGGTGCTGGAAGTCGCCTTCGAGGGGCTCAACCGCTCGACCCGGCACAAATCGGGTGTGGCCATGCGTTTCCCCAGGATTTCACGGCTGCGCTGGGACAAGCCGGCCAACGAGGCCGACCGCATAGAAACCCTGCAGGCGCTGCTCGACCGCTAGGAGCGGCCGACATGTCGGTCGCAACGGTTCAGGGTTCGATCGAGACGCGGATCTCGTAGACGTTGACCGCCTTGCCCTGTTTGTCGAAATCGGAATTGACGGCGATGGTTCCGGCTGAGCCGGGATGCTTGTCGGGGAACTTCACGTCGAACAGATATTCGTTTTTCTGCTGGCCGACCGCGTAGCGCTTGCGGCCGCAGTCGCCGAGTTCGCCGAAATTGCAGTCGACGGAGATCTGCGTGTCCTTGCCGTCCTCGGCGCGGGCGATGATGTCGAACACGGCGTGCTTGCCGGCGAGCTTTTCCAGCACGCCCTGCCCGACGTCGAAGGCGATCGCCGAGCCGGAGGCGCCGGACTGGATGCGCAGGAACGGCCCGCTGTCGTCCTTCATCACCTCGGCCTTGGCGTCCGACGGGGCGGCGACATGGGTCGGGTCGGTCGGCGAAAACACATTGATCCAATCGCGCGACTGATCCGCGGCACCGGGCTTTGCCGGTGCATTGGCGCCGTCAGCCGGAGTGAAATCGTCGTCCTCGACCGTCGGCGGCGCTTCCGGCGGCGCGGTATTGAGCTGCGCGGCCGTTTTGAACACACCGGTCTGCATGGCGAAGTACAGTCCGATACCAATCGCCGCGAGCAGCGTGACCGTGAAGAAAATGGCGGTCAGCGGCAGGCGCCGGCCGCGTATGCGCCGCTCATCGCGGTCGGGCGCCACTTCCGTCGCGGCTCCCGGCGCGGCGGGAGCCGACATGTCGATGGCTGGCGCGCCGGGAAGACTGGCGTCCGGCATAATGTCGGGAACCACCGGCAGCACGCGCGAGCGCGGCGCGTCGGATCCGGGCTGTACGGGGCCGTCGACGGCGACGGCGGGCGATGGCGCCCTCGGGCCGGCCTCGACCGCCGGCGCCGCGCCGCCCTCGGCCTCGCCCGCCGGCGCGTCGATCTGCGGGGCAACGCTTGGCACCGCCGGCAGATACTCGGATTCGATTTCGGTGATTTTCGCCTGGATAGCCTTGCGGCGCTTGATGGCGACTTCCACGGTCACGCCGGGATTGGCCTGGAGCGCACGGTCGAGCGCGGCGAAGGCCGCACGATAGACCCTCTCGCGGAACGCGCGGTCCTCGGCGTTGCCCTTTTCCAAGGCGTTCCGGATCGCTTTTTCGATCGCGTCCAAGCGAGGTCCCTCTGCAAATTGCCACAAGCTTTCATGATGGTTAGCGGCAGGCGACCAATCAATCAACGGGCGGGCAGCCGCATTCTGCCTCGACGGGCCGTTCAAAGTCCATCTCCGCGATGTTCCGGCAAACAAAATCGGAATCTGCCGGCGATTCCAGCATGCAGGGACGCCAGAACCCCGGTTTCGATCGCGGCGGGTCTCTTGCATGATTTGCCAAGTCGCATCTTGAATTCGCGGCCGGTTGAGTCTATCACCCAGCCCATCTTGGAGGCCTTGGCCTCCCGGGCCGCTTTAGCTCAGTTGGTAGAGCACATCATTCGTAATGATGGGGTCAGGTGTTCGAGTCACCTAAGCGGCACCAAAATCCCCCGAACTTGAAGGCCCACAAAACAAGCCGGGGAAATCAATAGCTTAGCTCTCGTTGCTGTTACACAAACGTGTTACATGTGCGAGATGCCGTTAATGTCTGATGATCGTTATCTCTGGCCACGAGACGGGGTCTATTACTACCGTCGGCGCATGCCCGAGCGTTTTGCCTCGACCTATGGCAAGAAAATGTTCGTTCAGTCGCTTGATACCAAATCGCTGGCCGAGGCCAGAAAGCGGCGAAATCTGCTGAATGTCCGGTTTGACTTTGAATTCGAGCAAATCGAGACCTCTGAAAAGCCCGGTGAACGCCTTGTCGAAGCACCAGCTACGCGGCTTTCGAATGAGGAAGTGAACCGCCGGGTGGTGCAATACGTCTCTGACCAATTCGCCAAATTCGAACGTCGCTACATCAACGATCCTGCTGATACAGCCGATCAGTTGTCGGAGATAAAGATCGACAAGGAAATGCAGTTGCAATCCTTGGCGGACCCGGGCCATCCCGATCAACATCGCTGGGTTCAACAGGCGTTTGAACGGGTCTTCGGCGACGAGCAATTCGACGGGCTGACCGAAGTAGGTGCCGCTGAGATTATCCGACGCGGCCTTGTATCGCTCCTCCGCAAGGAACTCGCATTCTTTCGCGACGACTTGGTCATACAGCCCAGCGCTCCGGCATCGGCCACTCCTTCGACCGATCCGCAGGATACGTTTGGCGAGATCACAAGGGCATATTTGGAGGACGAGAGAACGAGAGCGACGCTTAACAAGCGTAGACGGCAATGGATCGCCGAGGTCGAAGCCCGCCTGGATTTTTTGGAGGAAGTGGTTGGCAAGGACACGCCTATTCGATCCGTGAACTACGATGTCGCAAAAAGGCTCCAAGGGATTTTGGCTAAGCTACCGGCGCACAGGGAAAAGCGCTATCCGGGTCTGTCCTTCCAAGAAGCCATCACCAAAGGCACGGACGACGGTGCACCGCTTCTCTCGGCAGCCAGCCAAGGCGAGTACCTAATTTGCTTTCGCAACGTCATGTCGGTGGCGACGGCGAAATGGCTGGTGCAGAACAATCCCGCCGAGGGTCTTAGGCCACTGAAGCAGGACCTGCGTAGTGCCGCTGAAAAGCGGCTTCCCTTTACCGTGGAGCAAGTGAAGCAACTGCTGACGTGCGGGTTTTACGGACATTGGCGCGAAGGCGCGGCCAAACGGTATACGAAGCCTGACCGCGCGTGGCGGTTTTGGCTGCCATTGATCATGGCGTTCACCGGGATGCGCCCCGGTGAAATCTGTCAAATGGTGGTGGGCGACATCAAGAAATCTTCCACTGGGATTTGGTATGCGAGCGTTCTGCCCACCGCCGATGACGAGGGGACTGCGGTTAAAAAGGTGGTGAAGACAATATACAGCCGCCGGAGCTTTCCTATTCACCCCACGTTGATCGCCTTGGGCTTTCTCGACTTTGTAAAGTCGAGGATGAAAGACGGGGAGGACGCGTTGCTGTTTTCAGATTTGAGCCCGAGCAAACGGGGCTATTATTCCGACTACCCGTGCAGGCGGTTCCGCGAGAGCTTCCTCGATCAGGCGATCTCGCGGAAACCCGGTCAAACGCTCTATAGCTTGAGACATAGTTTCCGTGATGCACTGAGAAGAATTGAAGCACCCTCAGACGTGCTTTCGGCGCTCGGCGGGTGGAGCGAAGGAACAAAGGTCAGCGACAATTACGGCGACAAGAGCGACCCTGATTATCTGTTCTCCTACGTGGAGAAGATCAGCTATCCGGGTTTGGAACTGAATTACCGGTTCAGTTAAGTGGGCCGCTTTCAACCAATTGTCCCGTCGATCCATCTCTGATCCACAACCGCTAAAGTCCCGTTCCAAGCACCCGAATGGAACGACGGTTGGATTACGGGTAGTTCACCTCCCCGGTCGGGTGTTTTCTGTGTAGCCCGGATAGTTTAGGCCAAATCCGGGCTTTCCCGATTTTACCTAATTTTCATCGCTTTTGCGCAGGGCTCAGAACCCGAGGCTCGGATGATCTAAAACACCTTTCCCTTGCACGCAAATCAGTCAAAGTTAGTAGCGGGCGCGGATGACCCGGCTCTCCCGGAACAGGAGAGCATCAAGTGAACGGTCCAGATATCATTGCCTCAATCGCGTCGGATATCGAACGTCAGCTTCAGCACCACGAGCCGCAAGCCCTAGCACCCATTCCGGCTACCATCTCACCATGGTTGGCGGCTGCTTTGCTGCAGAAGGCCATTCGTCGTGGTCGCACACACTTCGCCTTGGGAGCCGCAGCAACCCTGTTGTCGAAAGCACCGGATCGTCTCTGGCGGCGCTTAGCAGTCATAGCGGTGGAAGATGTGGGCCTGGGTGACTTGGATGCAGTTTTTCTGACCATCGTCGCGGCGGGTCAAAGAAGGCGACTTGCACGCCTGTATGGGATGGAACGCCTGGTTAGCTTTATCGTGTCGAGGTTGACGATTTCACGGAAATGCCGAGCGACTGACGATCTATACGTTGTCACGAACGACTGCCCCAGTTGGAACGGGGATCGGCTCGAACTCACTGACATGCCACTGAACGATCTATTGGACGTGATTGCAGGCCCCGATCCGATAGAACGCCGTGGCATTGCTGTACGACATGCGATGGGGGGCGGTGAATGGGCCGAGGACATTCGTCTGACGAGACGGCGGCGTCCCCAGGCAGTGTTCGATTTCCTATGTGAGGCGGGCTTTCCTCAAACGCTGGTGGAAATCTGCCGCGAAGCGCATCGGCAGACTGGCGAGGCCATATGCGGGTTCCTGCCATTGCTTTGGTCGGTGTTTGACAGGTCAGAGACCGTTGTGCGATCTGATGAGTTTCCGTCTGAGGTGACGATTGCTGGCGTCCCCTCATGGGCGCTGGACAAATTCACGCGCCAAGGTCGAACTGCGATGGCCCGATTTCTTGCCCGAGATAGCGGCACATCGCGTTGGCTCGATAGCCACGTTGCCAAACGTGACCGAGGCGCTGTGTTCGGACACGCGCTATTCCGGGCGGAAAGCGGCCTGGTCAAAGATCGAGCCGTCTGGCCAGATGGCCTTAGCCTCCGCCGACAAGCGGACTGGAACTCGTTCGCCGCCCTCGAACCGGTCGAGGCGGTCGAACTGCTCCACCTCGTGCGTGCTGATATTGGGCTTCTGAACGAGGAGCGGGCCCATGTGCTATGATCCGCCGCTCCTGATGCCGCTTGCTGGTGATGTTGGCGAGACCGAGGCGCATCCTACAAGCTCCGAAGTGACGCCGAGTGCAATCACTTGCACTGACCGATCTTCCTTACCTTCGCCAAATGGCCTCCCAAGCCCGCCAGCGCTCGTTCAATACTTCATCACCAATTCCCTATCCGAGAACGCAAAACGCGCCTACAGAGCGGACCTAGCCCAATTCGAGGTAAACGGCGGGACAATTCCCTCGTCGCCTGAACAGGTCGCGGAATATCTGGCCTCTCGCGCGTCAACACACAGACCGGCAACCCTCGCACGCTACCTAGCTTCGATCTCGAAGGCGCATCGAGCAATTGGTGCAGATGACCCCTGCAAAACCGAAATCGTAAAGGCAACTTTGCGCGGGATACGTCGCGCCGTCGGAACCGCCCAACGTGAGGCGAAGCCGCTGCTACGGGACGACCTATTCCAAATTCTGGAGCGAATTGGCAACCGATCAAAGGACTTGCGCGACAAGGCGCTGTTATTGCTTGGCTTCGCCGGGGCGTTCCGGCGGTCGGAGTTGGTCGGCCTAGACGTCCAAGACATCGAATGCGTCCGGCAGGGTATCGTTGTCACCCTGCGCCGCTCCAAAACCGACCAGACAGGCGCTGGTCGTAAGGTCGGCATACCCTTCGGTAGAACTCACTGGTGCCCGGTTCGCAGTCTGGTCCGTTGGCTCGACCATGCCGGGATCGAGAGCGGGCCTATGTTCCGGCCCGTGGATCGGCACGGCCAAATTGCCCATGAGCGCCTATCCGGCGAGGCTGTAAGCATCATCTTGAAAGGACGGGCTAAGGCAGCAGGCTTCGATCCCTCTCCCTTCAGCGGGCACAGTCTTCGATCAGGATTGGCAACCAGCGCCGTTATCGCCGGGGTCAGCACGCTCGCCATTCGCCGCACAACAGGTCACGCTTCCGACGCTATGCTCAGCCGCTATGTCAGGATCGGCGACATCTTCACCGACAATGCGGCGGCGGCAGTTCTGTGATAAGGGACGAAGCACATCGCGTCGCTGCATGCTTCGGCGATAGTGGGTTACGAGGCCGCTTACTTTACCCTTCCGCGTCTTTGCAGTGCTTCCAACTGATCGACTGCGAGTTGCAGGTCTGCTGTCGGCAGTTCACCGGCGATGGCTCGCACCCTTTCTATCAATGCAAGGCGTCGGGGCGACTGTCGTTCCTCCTCGAAATCGAACAAGGTCTTCAACTCGACACCGAGCGCCTGGGACAGGCGTTCGATAGTCTCGAAACTGGGAAGGCTCTTGCCTCGTTCGAGATTGGAGATCGCATCCACCGACCTGCCCGTCTGCCCGGCAAGCTGGTCCTGCGTGAACCCCCGCTGCTTTCGGATGTGCTTCAGGCGAATGCCTAGACGGTGTCGCGTGTCCATGACCCGTAGTGCAATTCGACAAATTTCGATGAAACCGACAAAAATACGGAATGGCGGGCAAACTCTGAGTATTGTACGGATTGCTGCGGCTATCCCTACTCTGGGCCGTCTCATAGGAGGCGGAGGGTGAGGGGGGACACGTTGAGCAGGCTCGGGGTCGGGGAGAACACGATTTCTGATATGGCGTGGAGGAAGATCGACGACGAGAAGCTCAAGCGCGGCCTAGACTTCCTCAATGTGCTACTTCGGGTTTCTCTCGACGGAGACCGAGCGGGAACGCTCCGGGAGCGCGCTCGCGGTTCTACGGAAACACGGCGGCGGACAAGAAATCGAAATCCTGTGGTGCATGCAGGCGACGGGACCGCAGCCGGAAACTTCAGCTACGCTGCTGCCACATGGGTCAAAAACTGAAATACGAAATCGGATAATCTTCGAAGAAGACGTTCAAAAGGAGGGGGTTAAACATGAGCGTATGCCAAATTCGAAAGATCGCGCAAGGCGCGTTCAGACACACATTTCGACAAGAAATCGGGAGCAGAACTTACAGAGCCCTCAAATTCTCGGCGTTGATGCTGTCTGCTGCCTCGTGCACAACAAATTCTCCGCAACCTTCGAACGTCAATTTAGCGCCAACAGAAGACCATCGCGTCTTCAACTTGGAGGGCTATTCGGTGGCAATATCCAGAAAAGGATGTTCCGTCCCCCTCGCGGTCATAAAAACAGCCGCGCCGATCCCGAGGTATACGTATCACAGCTTGGTTATAACAGCAGGAAACACCACCAGCGGACTTTTCGAGGTGAACTGCCCTCCCGTGGTGGCCAACGGCCAAGCACAATGTTTTGTCGGTCCCGGCGGCATTTCATCTCCCGAACTAACGGCAGGACCAGACTGCTCCGGCTGGGATAATTTCCAGTTGACCAGACATTGATTTTGGAGGGACGGGTCGATGTTTTCTCATCCAGTCGCAGTCGCCGGTTACGTTGCGATTTTTGCAGGTGCGCTCTTGCGGTCTTTTGCGCAGGGTGCCCAATCCCCGGAGGTACTTTTCTGGGCTATAGGACTTATGTCTTTAGGCCCGTTCCTCATTTTGTTGGGGGTGATTGCTGGTGGGTTCGAAATGCTTCGAATAACCCTAACCTTTGATCCAGCTATCGAAGCCCGAGCCAAAGAGGCGGCGGCTCGCACCCAAGCAAAGCTCGAAAAGCAATATGGGCCGCGAACGCGCGATCATGGCTAATGCGTAGGGCGGAATGCGCTCATAATCCCCCTTCCTTTCCGCCTGCTGTTGGGGGGGTTCTGCCAACGCTAGCCCGCCCGCTCTGACAGCTTCTTGGCTGCGGGCCGCCACCGTGTTTGGCAATCCTCACTCGCGTTACTCTTCACTTATCGCGACCCAAAATCACGGGTCTCGCACCTGGTGCACTCACCTGCACTTAGTCTCCAACTGTCGATCTGTTTGACGACCCTTCTTGGCGTCATCGCGATAGCTGAGATTGTTGGATGGGCGATGCCAGACCGCTTTCCACCCCGCAACGGTCGTATAAGCAAGGCGCTCCGGTCTCTCGGCTACGATGTGATGGTGCACGTGGAGTAGGCTGCAGTCGGACGCGCGCCGAAGCAATAAGCCGCCTCATTCAATGGTCGGCGGTTCATCCTCAACTTGGATAATTATCTGCCATCATTTTTACGCCTGCATCCAGTGCAAGTGATTGCACGACGATGACCAGATCACCCCGACGAAACGGAGCCTGCTCTACCGAAACACGTCGCTGAAAGCTCTCGTCAATCAGTCTTCTGGTAGGTATGCTTCGGTCGAGACATGCCATGAGCACCAACTATAGGTTCCGCATCGCTGACAGCTACACGCCCGAGACGCTCCCGATGGAGAGGCTCGCTGAGTACATGGCTGCGCTCGCGAAACTGCTTGGCGAACCACAGGGGGTTCATTTCGACGACGTGAAGGCTGGCTCGGCTGTCCTCGTCGCAAAGGTGGACACTCCAGCTCGACCGAAAGTGCGTGAGCGCGTGTACATGCTCAGAAATGGCAATGCGCCACTGGAAGTCATCAAAGCGTTCAATGAACTCGACGATCTCCTGCGAAAGGACAACGCGACCGGCGAACTGACCAGTGATGACGGCGGGGTGGTTATCCCTTTTCCAGGCCGTGAAAAGCCTCAGCTGCTCACGTTCGGGCCATTTAAGCAAGATGGAAGCCTCGAAGGACAGGTCGTTCGCATCGGCGGCACGGACGAAACGGTTCCGGTCCATCTACGGGATGGTGCGATCATTCACATTGGCCAGACAACGCCCGACACCGCGCGCCAGATCGCTCCGCACCTCTATGGCCCGACCTTACGTCTCCACGGCACCGGCACATGGTTCCGAGATGGCGATGGCGGTTGGCATCTCAAGAGTTTCAAGATCAGCAGCTTCGAGGTGCTCGATGATGCTGACCTCGATAAAGTTGTCGGCGCATTGCGGCGGGTGAAGGGGAACACCTGGAACGAAGTACCCGATCCGGTCAGAGCGTTGCTTGAAGAGCGCCATGGACGCGGAGGCACAGGTTGATTGTAGCCTTCGACGCGAGCACCTTGATCTACCTCTTCGACGACAAGGCTGCTGCGCCGTCTGATCAAAGCAGCGGCAAAGTGGTGGATCGGTGCCGAGATCGTATCGAGCACCTGATCGAAACCCTCGCGAACGCCAGGGCAAAGATCATCATTCCAACGCCTGCACTCGCCGAGGTGCTCGTACGTGCTCAGGAGGGTGCGCCTGAACGGCTGCGCATCCTGAAGTCGAGCAAGTACTTCAAGATCGTGCCATTCGACGAGAGGGCAGCCGTCGAGTTCGCGGCGATACAAACTGTTCGGCAAGCAACCGGCACAAGATCGACTACCTCGCCGAGGGCGAAGGCGAAGTTCGATGATCAGATCGTTGCGATTGCTGTGGTGGAGGGGGCGACCGAGTTGTACTCGGACGATAGCGACATATCGAAATTGGCAGGATCACGCATGAAGGTTCTCGGCATGACCGATCTGCCGCTGCCGCCTGAGGATGCTCAGACGGACATCTTCAGCTTGCTGCCACCCGGTTCCCAGGATGTGCTCGAACCGGAATAGTCGCCTTACTACCCCTCAACCACTGCGTCTGGATGGCCAGCCCGGAGTGCGTTCATGTAGGCGAGGCAGAGGTCACGGGAGCGGTAGGAGCCCCATTCGACGACCTCTTCGCGTTCCACGATGGGGAAGGTCGAGTAGATGTAGCGCACGTCGTCGCGCTCGGTGACGCCATAGAGGCCGAAGTAGAGGGCGTCGAGCTTAGCCCGGAGATGCAACCGACGCTCCTCATCCCAGACGAAGGGCTGCCGTGCCGTGCCGTCGTCTTGGACATATCCCATGTCGCGGGCGAAGGGAGCCATGTCATGCGCGGTGTACGTCAACTCCAGCACCGCCTCGCGGACAATTTCGCCTGCCGATTTTTGACCGAAGCGGACATTGCGGTAAGTCGCTGGTGACACGACCGGGAGCTGCTCCACGATGTACCAGTTGAGATGAGTGCTCTGGGCCTTTTGGCGTGTTACATAGTCGAGTGGGATTGACGCAAGGTTTGCTAAAAGCTCCGGGCCGATTGTCTGTCCTGCTACTGGCGACAGGATCAGTGGCGCGGTGTTGCCATAGCCGACCGCCGGAGTGGCCGCACAGATCATAGTCCGAACATCGGTGGCACGAGCGATGTCCCGGAACGCAATTGTCCAGTTTGTGCCTACTGGTAGCGTGGTTGCCGCCGCTGGCACCCAGAACTGAGGGGTCGGCACGAAGTTAGGGTTCGCCTTCTCCTCTACCGTGACCTCTCCACTTAGCGCTGCATTGTGCAGATTTGCCTCGTTAACCCGCACTGATGCCGCTCGGTGATCGTAGATGTGGATCATGCGACCGACATAAAGCGGCACCCAGTCGCCAGCGGCGCTGCGGTAACGGTTTCCGCCGAGGTGGAACGCGCCTTCCTGCTCCTCCAACTCGGTTCGAGTGTGGAACAGCCCGCTGTCATTGGTCATGTGGAACATTGTCATGTACCGAACGGGCCATGCGCTTACCGGCGCGCCTCCTGAGCGATCCACCAACACCGGCAAGCGTTCGTAGATGGCGGTGGTCAGAGCGGCATCCCGACGCGTGCGGAAGATCGGTGCTGTGCCGGTGTTCGGGTTAACCCGGGCGAAGTCCTGAGCAGAGATGGCGAAACACCGGTCTGGATCGCGAACGCCATCCACTGAATGAAGGTAAAACGCGCAGCGCGCCGCTTCGGCAGTTGGCGACGGGCTGGCAACGAAGACGCAGAACTTGAACGAGGCGTGAACTGCGGGGAAGAATATTTTCTTGTTCTCGAAGTCGAAGAGCGCCTTAAGACGGCCTTCCGTCGCAACGCCCTTGAAGAATGTCGATGCCGTCTTGTCCGACGCTATGCCCGAGGGGACAACGACACCGGTCATCCCATCAGGCTTAACGAGCCGCATCGCCCGCTCGACGAAGAGCGAGTAGATGTTGATGTCACCGCCAGATAAGAGGGGATAATCGCCGCACGTCCGCGCCATCCGTATCCCGGCCTCGGCTCGCAAGTTCGCTTTTTCGAAGTCTTGAGCCAACGGATCTTCTGCGTTGACGAGAGCGTTGACCATGCGATTGCGGTCTGCCGCTCTTTGAGCACGAGCGATATCTGGCCTACGTGCCGCGAACCACTCGACCTGTTGCAGCTTAATGCGATCCCACGGAGGGTTACCCACGACGGCGTCGAAGCCCCCCACAGGTCCTTCGGCTTCCCATTCCGACCAAATGCCTGGGAAGGCGACCTGCCAGTGTAAGAAGCGCTCCTCCTTGATCAGTTCGCGAGCCTGTTCGAGTATGTCGGCGAAGCGAGCCGTGTCGCGCGCTGCACGAAGAGGCTCCTGACCCAGCAGGACACGCACGGGGTCACCGAAGTCGCCGTCAAAGAAGTTCTGGATAAGGGCGATGTTTTCGCGCCCGCGCAGGTTCAGCCAGTCGAGCGCGTGGATGAGGGAGAGGAGGGCGTTGAGCGGCCCAGTCATGTCGCTGATTTGGTCGTAGATTTGCGACGACCGCTCGGCCTCGGCGATCTCGGCGTCCGTTAGCCCTTCGACGATCTGCATCTGAGCAGCTGATTGCAGAGCTGCTCGGATGGGGCCATGCAGCAGGAGCGGAGAGCCGTACCTCTCGACCTTCTCAATGCCCGCCTTGACCCATGAGCCGAACAGGCTGTCGCCTGATCGCAAATGGTGATCGAGGAAGCTGAGCGGAGCGCCGACTGTGAAGGTGTGGAGCCACAGCGACACCTTGGCCAGCTCGACGGCCATGGGGTTCTTGTCAACGCCATAGACACACCGCTTGAGCACCATGCGACGGATAATGTGACGGTCGTCGAGCTGGTCCTCGTTGACAGCCCAGCCACGCGCCTCCGCGTTCCCCATAATGGTGTTGCGAATTGCCTCGATCCGCTCAGCCAGCGGCGAGGTGTAGATGACCTCCTCGCCCCAATCGACCGCAGCGCCGGCCTCGGCCATAGCTTCGATGATGTGGTCCGCGAGCTTATCCACGAGGCTGACGGGGAAATGACCGGAGCCCATTGCGGGGTCGCAGATCTTCAACTCCAGAAGTCGCATGGCGGGGTCAAAACGCGTCAGCGCGCCCAACCTGCGGCTCGCGGAGGGCAACCCGTCCTGCTCCTGCAGCCTTTCGTGGAAGGCACTCATCGTGCGCTCGACCAGCGGTCCAATCGTTTCGTCGATGACGAGCGAAACCAGATCGTCGGGCGTATAGTAGCTGCCCGAGCCCTTGCGGGCGAAGATATTGGGCCGGACCCTAACCTCGCCATCCTCACGCACGATCTCATGCTCAAGGAGGCGCTCGTAGATCGAGCCGAGCTGTTGGACGCTGAGGTCGCGATAGTTGATGTAGCGGCGACGGCCTTCGACTTGAATGAAGGACAGCGTGTCGATCACCGACGCCATAAGCGCATCGCCAAGCCTGATGCGGTCCAGCAGAGGGGTGTTCTCCCGACTGAAGAGACCTCCATTGTAGGGTGGCAGGCCGATTGCCGTATCACCCTGGTCGATGGCAAGGCAAAGGTCGGCGATGGCGGACCAATATCGTGCCGCCGTAGCCGAGAACACGTCCCCGGCATCCTTGCGCCTTCCGACATCAAGCCGCACCCGCTCGCGCAGACCATAGTCGTCGTAACGGCGGTCGCGCACGGGGAGCAGGTCGCGATCCTCTGCGTAGAGAATGAACAGCAGCCGATAGAGAAGGATCAGCGCGGCGTCGCGCACCTGTTCTAGATCGGCGTCAGGAGCAGCTTGCGCGATGCCCTGTGCCAATGCCGGGAACACAGACCCAAACACCAGGTCGGACAGGTTCTGGGCAACGCGCTCCTCGTAGAAGCGGCCCTCGTCCATTGCCCGTTGATGAAACGTGCGGTGATCCGGCCCCGGCACAAACGCCTCGCGCCGGAACATCAGCAGGAACACTTTGAGCCAATGCTGCTGCTCATCTGCCGTCAGGGCGAACAGTCCCTCGTTGAAGCCTTGCACGCCCAACACGGCGGCGAGGTCGATCTCAAAGAACTGCTCGGAAACCGACCTAGCTCCTGAGAAATAGAGCCGCCAGCGGGCTCCATTCGTCAAGATGCCCCAGCGTAGCGAGCCATTGGTGAGGTCGTCCACACGGCGCAGATAGCGTAACATCTGAGTGGACGGAGCCATGATTTCGTTGCGCTGTTCCGAGCGCCGGTCGAGAGGACGTCCCCATCGTTTGCTCTCGACGATGGCTGCACCGAACTCGTAGCGCCTCCACTCCTCGCGGTGTGCGACGGCACGGTCTTTCGCGGCTCTGTCCAGATAGAGGATGCCGTCTGGAACGTCCTGCCGACCTCGCTCGGTGAGGTTCTGTTGTTGCAGGTGTTCATTCCAACCGAGATCGGAGAGCACGCGCCAGATCAGGTCGTGTTCCGTCTGCGTCTCGTTTGGCGTCTGATGGGTAGGGAAACGGGCGAAGATGTCGGCCAGCCGCTGCCGCGTCGTCGTTAGCTCGTCGGCAGAAATGGCAGTCCAGTCGCCGCTTCCGACGATAGACCGCTGGACGAAGTCGTTCGAGAACAGACTGCCCTGATGTGCACTCGAAACCAACTCCGCTCCCCCGACATCACGCTACTCACTTCTGGCTAATAGCGCATCGGGGATCATGGCGAAACCGGGCCGCTTGCGGTTGTCTGTGGAGTAGGTCATTCCCTTGGCGGGGTAGTATTTTATCTGGTTCTGAATTAGACTATCTTCGATTTGGCTTATGTTAACTGCGTCCGCATAAACTCTCACCAACTGAGTTGGTCAGCGCGGACACTGGATGCCAATCAAAATCAAGGTCCCGGCGAAGGGCGGCTCCACCCGCTGCGGAGAAGAAGGCAGCCGGTACAGGTTTTAACGTGGCCAAACGTATTGTTCTGTCCAGCATTGAGACAGAGAAGAAGCGCCCGACACTTTTCGTCAGACACCTACCGACGACGAAGCGCATCGCAAAACTGAGGCTCAACTTTGTACCGGTTGATCTCGGTGCCGCTGGAATGATGGAACTCCATGCCGCGATTAACACGATTGTGTCGGACGGGTGGGAGTACGTCGTGAAGCATGGACGGATTACCCGTATCGACGTTGCCGTCGATCTGCCGAGCCTAACGATGGACAGCATCCACTTTCTGCCGAAGAAGCCAGCACATATGCTGCGGCTGTTTCCCAGCGGAGAGATAGAAACGATCTACTTCGGCAAGCCAAAGAGCAATCAGATCGCGATCTACGACCGCACCAAGAAGCGGGCAAAGCTTGGACAGGACATACCTCAGTCCCTACGCATTGAGCGCAAACTAAAACCAGGGGGCCTGAAACTGCCCTCCCTCCCCACCCTAGGAAATCCATTTGCTGACACCAAATTCTTGATCGCGCTGCCTTGCCCACCCAACTCGGCAAAGGAAAGAGAGTGGGCGTTGTTCAGCGACAGCGTTGAAAAGCGAGGACTAGCAGCGGCACTAGCATTGCTTCCGAAAGATCGGCGGAGCGCCTATAAAAAGCACCTCATCGCCAACGCCCTCCCAATCTGGGACCCTGAGGATATCTGGGCTGGATGGAAACCAATGATTGAGGAGTTGAAGATCGCTTCGGCCCATTGGTGAGCGGTAGTGCAATCAATTGCATTGGGAGCAATTTTGTGACACAGGGATGTTACACAATTGCAGCCAACGACCGCTTAAGTACTTGATCTTGGATCGCTTTTTTTGAGAGCTATCACCTCACCTAAGCGGCACCAGTTCCTCTTGTCCACCCGCATGCTGCAATCAGCACCTGCGTCGCTGCCCGTGCAGTGGATCGCGACGCCGGCGAAGCATATCCGCCATTGTCGAGACCGGGGTTTGATGTGAAACTCGCGGCGTCAGCATGGGAGGTCAAAATGCCTAACACTTTCAAGACCGGAGACGTCGTCAAGCTTAGGTCGGGAGGCCCGAGGATGACGGTCAGCGACGGCGCCGCTTCCGGCATGTATCTCTGCCACTGGTTCAACCGCGAGGGCGATGTGTGGACCCCGCAACATGCGGGGTTCAAGCAGGAGCAGCTGGTAGCCGCCGACCAATCGACGTAATTCCCGCTTTAGCCAAGGGATAGCCGGACCGGCGCGACTCCAGACGCACCGGACGAAGAGTTCTGCCGTTTCCGGGACCGCCACGGTCCGTCATCGCCGGCAAGCGCGTGATCGGCAGGGTGACCGACGGATTTTTATGATCACGACGTTTAACGGCTGAAGCGTGACCGTGGCATTGGGCCATGGCAATGCGCCAACCGGAGACGTGAAGCATGATACGCCGTTCGATCCTTGCCACTGCCTTGAGCGTGCTGACCACCGCGGCTCTGGCCCAGACAGCGACACAGCCACCGCCCGCCGCGTCGCCACCGGCCGCCGCGTCGCCACCGGCCGCCGCGTCGGCTGGCAAATCGTCGGCCGCCAAGTTCGACATCACACTGGCCAAGTTCCAGAAACGGCGGGAGAAGGCGATCATGGCCGCCGACACGGACGGCGACGGCAAGATCAGCCTGCTGGAATGGCAGGCCTTTCAGGCCAAACGCGATGTCAGGCGCGACCCTGCCAAATCCTTCGCGCGCATCGATTCCAACCATGACGGCTTCATCGACAGGGCCGAGCTCGATGCGTTCTTCGCCAAGCGCTTTGCCAGGCTGGACAAGAATGGCGACGGCATTCTGACGGCCGACGAGAGGCCGAGCCACAAATCCGCTCCCAAGCCGGAGCAGTGACCAAGAGGCTATGACGTGTGATGCATATCGGGAGTGCGCCAGCCGATGAGCGCCGATCCGGACGAGGAACTGGTTCGTCGGGTCGGTGCTGGCGATCCCGCGGCAGTGCAGGCGCTCGTCGCGCGCAAGCTGCCGCGCATCCTTTCGCTTGCCGTGCGCATGCTGGGCGATGCGGCGGAAGCCGAGGATGTCGCGCAGGAAACCTTTATGCGCATCTGGCGTCATGCCTCGAAGTGGCGGCGTGGCAATGCACGCTTCGACACCTGGGTCCACCGCGTCACGCTCAACCTTTGCTACGACCGGCTGCGCCGGCGACGCGAATTGGTGACCGACGAGATGCCGGACATTGTCGACCCCGCTCCGCTTCCCGATTCCCATCCTGGCGAAGAGGGGCATCGGGTCGAGCGGGCCTTACAGGCAATCGCGCCACGCCAGCGAGAGGCGATCATCCTGGTCTACTATCAGGAGATGTCCAACATCGAGGCGGCCGCGACCCTGGAGATCAGTGTCGATGCCCTGGAGAGCCTGCTGTCGCGCGGCCGGCGGTCACTGCAGACGATGCTGGCTGGGGATGGCGGCCATGACTGAGAAACGCGCGCGCCCGTATACTGTACGTTCAACCCGCCTTGCGGGCGTCCGGTTGGTCTGCGTTGTTTCCGACCCGCGTGGGCACGCGGCACCGAGGTGCAAGGGGAAATCAAATGGCTGAAGACATCGAAGACGGGCCGGCAATGGATGCCAGGCGTTTCGCGGCGCTGGCGGATGCCTACGGCGGCGATTTGCGCCGCTGGCCGGAAGCGGAACGCGAAGCCGCCATAGCCTTTGCTTCAACCGAAGCGGGCCAGGCCATTTCGCGACAGGCCGACACACTTGACGCCTTGCTCGACAGCTATAGCGTCCAGCATCCCGGCAAGGCGCTGCACGGCAGCATCCTGCGCGCAGCCGACCGGCACCTCGTCCAGCGCCGGCGTCATCGGTTCTGGTGGCTGGGTCTGGGACTCGCCGGCATTGGTCTGGCGGGCGCCGTCGCCGGATTGGCGTTGGTGAGCATTGTCACGCCGGAAGCCGGATCGGATCACTATGTGCTGGATGCCAATGTAACGGCGTTCGGCGATGCCGGGCCCGATGCCGAAAATGGTGAGGAGAGCCTATGAGCATGGGTCGCAACCTCATCATCGCATCGGTGGTGCTGAATGTCTTCCTGGCCGGGGCCCTTGCCGGCGGAGCCGTCTGGATAAGGAGCGGCAAGCCCGGCCAGGGCTATTCGCTGGAAGCCGCCGGCGGCCGGCTTCCCGACCAGGAGCGCATGCTGTTCCGCAAGGCGTTACGCGAAGTGCGGCGCGAATCCCGCCAGGTTATCCTTGATGGTCAGCAGGCCAGGCGCGAGGCAGCCGACCTGCTGCGCCAGCCGATTGTCGACACGGCGGCCCTATCGGCTGCGCTGGAGCGCGCCCGCAACGCCGACATCGCCGTGCGCACGCGGCTTGAGCAGCGCATCATCGAATTCGCGGCGGCGGGTTCGGCCGCGGATCGCGCCGTGCTGGCGGAAGGGCTGGCCAGGCGGGCCGGGCCGCAGCCGAAGGCAGAGCCAAAAAAATCGCCGTGACGACCGACGGAAAATGCCCGCGGGGGCCGTTTAACCGGGAGAAGGGCAGACCTGCCGGACCAATCGGTGCGAACAGGTTTTTCATTCTCGGACAACATTCGGAGTAACGTCATGAACCGCCTGACACAGTATGCGGCAGCAGCCGTCCTCGCCTTGACCGGAACCGCAGCAACCGTCGCGACCTCCGCCGCCATGCCGATGGTGGCGCAACCGGCCACCCCGGCGCTGATCGAGCATGTGGCCTGGGGTTGCGGGCCCGGCTGGCATCCCAATCCCTGGGGGCGCTGCGTTCCCAACCGTGTCGTGGTGTATCCGCGCTACCGCTATTGGCACGGCCCGGCTTATTACGGCTGGCATCCGCACCGCCACTGGCACCGCTGGAACCGCTGGTAAGCGCGTGAGAGGGGCCGGGCGGCACCCGCCTGCCCGGCCGCCTGTCCCCGGTCTAAGCTGGGGAAACAGCCCAATCGGGCGTCGCGCGCCTCGCGCGAGATCCAACCATGGAGCGCTGACATGGCAGCCCCGGCTAAAGATTCCGCGCCGCCGGATCCCGCCCTGATCGCCTTCAACCGCTTCGGGCTCGGGGCACGACCCGGCGACCGCGACAGGCTGGCGAACGACCCACGCGGTTATCTCAAGGCGCAACTGCGGCGGCCCGACGCCGCCATGATATCGCTCGACGACCCCACCTATGCCGATCTCAAGGGAAGCACGCCTGCCATCCAGGCCAGCATGGCGGCGAATCTCCAGCGCAAGCTGGACCGGGAGCGAATGGCGACAGAGGAGCCGGCAACGGGCACGCCAGCCTCGGCTTCGGTTATGCCGCCACCCGCCGCACCAGGCATGTCGCCGCCCGCCGCCCCGGCCGCTGCCAAGATCAAACCCGCCGTGCCGCCCGTCGAAGTCACGTTGTTTCGGGCCGAGGCACAGGCGCGCTTCGACATGGCAATGCAGGCTGGGGCCGGCTTCGTCGAGCGCCTCGTCTATTTCTGGTCGAACCATTTCTGCGTCTCCGTGGCCAAGGCCAACATCGTGCGCGCCAGCGCCGGGGCCTTCGAACGGGAAGCCATCCGGCCCTTCGTGCTCGGCCGCTTCGCCGACATGCTCATGGCGGTGGAGCGGCATCCGGCCATGCTGTTCTATCTCGACAACCAGCAGTCGATCGGCGCGGACTCCCGCGCCGGCAAGAACCGGCAGCGCGGCCTCAACGAGAACCTCGCCCGCGAGATCCTGGAACTGCACACGCTCGGTGTCGGCAGCGGCTATAGCCAGGCCGACGTCACCAGCTTCGCGCGCATCCTGACCGGCTGGACGATGGCCGGACGGGAAGGACGGCTGGGCGAACCCGGCAGTTCCGTCTTCAACGCCAATGCGCACGAGCCGGGCGACGCGGTGCTGCTCGGCAAGACCTATCCGGCCGGCGGCATGGGACAGGCCGAGGCCGCGCTCAATGACATCGCCCGTCATCCGGCGACCGCGCAACACATCGCCACGCAACTTGCCCGCCATTTCATAGCCGATGACCCGCCGCCGGCGGCGGTCGCCCGTCTCGCAAAGGTGTTCGTCAAGAACGACGGCAATCTCAGGGCACTGGCGGCGGCGCTCATCGACCTGCCGGAGGCGTGGTCGACGCCCCTGGCCAAAATGCGCTCGCCCTTCGATTATGTCGCTGCCATCAGGCGGGCGGCCGGCCCGGGACCGAACGATCCCGGCCAGTCGCTCAACTGGCTCAACGCGCTGGGCGAGCCGCTCTGGCAGCCGCCGGGACCGAACGGCTTTTCCGACCAAGCGGACAGCTGGGCATCGGCCGAGGGCATGAAGATCCGCCTCGACATCGCGTGGCAGGCCGCCAGGCAAGTGAAAGATATCGGCAATCCCAACGACATGCTCGACGCGATCATCGGGCCCTCCGCCTCGCCGGAGACGCGGCAGGCGGTCGCCCGCGCCGAGTCCAAGCAGCAAGGCCTGGCGCTGCTGCTGATGGCGCCCGAATTCCAGCGACGATAGCTTGAGCGATAGGTCCGGCGCCGACAACTCCCATGGAGACGAGGTCATGAGCCTGCTGTGTGAAACCCCTCACCCTTCCCGCCGCGCCGTGCTGATGACCGGCGGCGCGCTGTTCGCCTGGGCCTTTCTGCCCCGCTTCGCCCGTGCCGCCGACAACCGCGACCCGCGCCTGATCGTCATCGTGCTGCGCGGCGCGCTGGACGGCCTGTCGGCGGTCGGTCCGGTCGGCGACCCCGACTATGCCGGCCTGCATGGCGACATCGCCCTGTCGCTTTCCGGTCCGCATGCGGCGCTGCCGCTCGATGCATTCTTCGGGGTCAATCCGGCGATGCCGGTGTTTGCGCGCCTATTCAAGGCAAGCCAGGCGGCGGTCGTGCATGCGGCGGCGACCGGCTATCGCGAGCGCTCGCATTTCGACGGACAGGATGTGCTGGAAAGCGGCTTTGCCGGCCCCGGCCATGTCGCCACCGGCTGGCTCAACCGGGCGCTGGAGAGCCTGCCGGCAGGCGACCGCGTGGCGACGCTTGGCGGCCTGGCCGTCGGACCATCGACGCCGCTGGTGATCCGTGGCGCGGCACCGGTGCTCGGCTGGGCGCCGCAATCGCTGCCGGCGCCCGCAGGCGACCTCGCGACGCGCGTTCTCGATCTTTACCAGCACCGCGATCCGGTGCTGGCGGTGGCGCTGCGAAAGGGCCTCGACGCCGATCGCATGGCGATCGACGACCAGATAGGCGCCAAGCCGATGAAGCCTAGAGGCGGCCTAGACAGCGCCGCCGGCATGCGGCAGGCCGCGCAAGGTGCGGCCAGGCTGATCGCGGCCGATGACGGGCCGCGCGTCGCGGCACTCGCCTTCGACGGCTGGGACACGCATGTCAACGAGGGTGGCGCGACCGGCCGGCTCGCCACTTTGCTCGGCGGCCTCGACGGCGCCTTCGAGGAATTCGAAAAAGGTCTCGGCGAACGCTGGAAGGATACGGCCATCGTCGCGATCACCGAATTCGGCCGCACGGCACGGATCAACGGCACGGTCGGCACCGATCACGGCACCGGCACCGTGGTGCTGCTCGCCGGCGGCGCGATCAAGGGCGGGCGCGTCATCGCCGACTGGCCGGGGCTGAAGCCCGCGCAACTTTACCAGCAACGCGACCTTGCGCCGACCAGCGATGTCAGGGCGGTGCTGAAAGGCCTGCTCGCCGACCAGTTCGGACTTTCGGCCGCGGTGCTCGGCGAGAAGGTGTTTCCGGACTCAGGTGCGGTGAAGCCGATGATGAACCTGATTGTCTGACGTCTAGCGACGCCGCGTTTTCTGCCGCGGCGCCGTCTCGCTCTTGCCGGTGATCAGGCGGCCTCGACCTTGGCGGGCGCGAAGTCTTCGCCGCGCACCAGCCTGGTCACGCCGACGAAATCGATCTTGCCCGAGCCAAGCACCGGCACATGCGCCACGACGCGCACCTCGGCCGGCACCGTCAGGTCCATGGCGCCGTTTGCCTTGGCGAAAGCCAGAAACTCGGCGCGCGTCGCCTTTTCGGCTTCGGTAATGAGCACCAGCTTTTCACCCTTGCGCAGGTCCGGCACTGTCGCGACCGCCGAGAGCGATCCTTTCCACAGCTCGCCCGCCAATGCTTCGACGGCAGCCAGCGAAATCATCTCGCCGCCGATCTTGGCAAAGCGCTTGGCGCGGCCGCGGATGCTGACGAAGCCGGCATCGTCGATGCTGACGATGTCGCCGGTGTCGTGCCAGCCGTCCTGCAGCGGCTCGAGCACACCAGGCTTTTCGGCCCTGAGATAGCCCGCCATGACGTTGGGGCCGCGCACGAACAGCCGTCCGCCACCTTCGACGCCGATCACCGGTTCCAGGCGGTATTCCATGCCGGGCATGATTTTTCCGACCGTGCCTGATTTGTTGTACATCGGCGTGTTGATGGAGATCACCGGCGCCGTCTCGGTAACGCCATAGCCTTCGAGAATGCGCAGGCCGAACTTCTCCATATAGGTTTCGCGGGTCGAGGCCTTGACCGGCTCGGCACCGGAAAAGCAATAGCGCACCGAGCGGAAATCATAGGGATGCGCGGTGCGCGCATAGCCGCTGAGGAAGGTGTCGGTGCCGAAGATGATCGTCGCGTTCGAGGCGTAGACCAGTTCCGGCACGATGCGGTAGTGCAGCGGCGACGGGTAGAAATAGATGGGAACACCAGACACCAGCGGCAGCACCGTCCCCGCCGTCAACCCGAACGAATGGAAGATCGGCAGCACGTTGAACACCTTGTCGCCCGAGTGGAAATCGATGCGCGAGGCGGCCTGCGCGGCATTGGCCAGGATGTTGCGATGGGTGAGCACCACGCCCTTCGGCGTGCCTTCGGAGCCCGAGGTGAACAGGATCACGGCCGGGTCGGTGGCCTTGCGGGCAACCCTGGGCGTGCTCTTGCGCAACAGGCCAAGCAGCTTGTCCTTGAGGCCGATGGTTGCACGCAGATCATCGAGCCAGACGATGTTGACCGACCGGCCGACCTCCTCGACGATCGCGCCAAGCTTGGCTTGCTCGACAAAGGCCCGCGAGGTCAGAATGGTGGTTACCTGCGCCGCCTTGCAGGCGGACAGGATGTTGGTGGCACCGGCGGTGAAGTTGATCATCGCCGGGACCTTGCCGGCCGACATGACGCCGAGCAGCGCGGCACAGGCGCCATTGGCGTTGGGCAGCATGATACCGAGCGTGTCCTGTCCGGCATAAAGCGTCTCGAACTTCTCGCCGAGCACCGCGACGCCAGTGAGTAGCTTGCCGTAGCTCAGCGAACCGGCGACCGGATCCTGCACGGCAAGTTGCTTCATGCCGCGCTCGGTCGCCGTCTCGATGATCCTTTCGAGCACGGTCTTGTTGATATGCTGGGTGCGGAAGACGAGATCTGACATCACCTGGTAGAGCGCGGCACCGGCGGCGGCCCGGCGCTTGCGTCCCTTCAGCCCGTCGTCGACCTTGAGCTTGACCGGCGGCAGTATGGTCACCCTGACCTTCGGGAACAGACGGCGGCGCACGTGCTGCGCCGTCAGCCGCGAGAAGGGGCTTTTCTCCAGCCCCTCGATACGGATCGGCACCACCATCGAGCCGGTCTTGTCGGCCACCATGGCGGCGCCGTCATAGACCTTCATCAGCCCGCCGGTGACGGTGATGCGGCCCTCGGGAAAGATGACCAGCGGATCGCCGTTCTGCACGATCTTGATCAGCGTGCGCGTCGACATCGGCTTGGCCGGATTGAGCGGCAGGGCGCGGGTCAATTTGAGGAACGGCTTCATCCACCAGGCCTGCGCGATCGTGTAGTCGATGGCGAAGACCGGCTCTTCATCGGTCAGCGTCAGCGCCAGCGGGCCGTCGAGGAAGCTGACATGGTTGAGCGCCAGGATCGGCGCCGGGCCCGCGGCCTTGAGGTTTTCCAGGCCCTCCACTTCCAGACGATGGAAGGCACGGAAGAGAATGGAGACGAAGTCGCGGAAGGCGTTGGTCGGCAGATATTTCAACATCAGCCAGGCGGCCACGGCATTGAAGGCGGCAAGCCCGAACAGCACGCTGGCAATAGAGACGCCCGCGGCCTGGATGGCGGCGACGAGGATGCCGCCCATCGTCATGAAGCCGGCGTTGACGATGCTGACAGCGGCGACCACGCGGGCGCGGCGCGCCTCGGGCGACCAGGCCTGCACGGCGGCGAAGGTCGGCACGACCAGGAAGGCGCTGGAAATGGCCATGCCGGCAAGATCGATCGCAACGCGGATGGTGTTCGGGCCGGCGAAGAAGAGGCCAACGGTTTCGGCCTTGGGCGAAGGCTGCATGCTCCAGATCGTCCAGGCAAGGTGCAAGCCGAACACCGCCAGCAGCGCCGTTCCGACCGGTGCCGGGAGCAGCACCATGCGGCCCTGCGACATCCAGGCGGCGATCGCCGAGCCGATGGCGATGGAGACGGCGAACACCGCGAGATAGGCGGTGACCGCGATCTCGTTGCCGCCGAGCTGATCCTTGATCAGCGTGGGCAGGATCGAAAGCACGATGGCGCCGATCAGCCAGAACCACGAGGTCATCAATCCGGCGCGCCAGATGCGCGTGTCGGTGCGCAATTCGCTGACCTGCCGCCATGTCGAGCGGAAGATGTTCCAGTCGATGACAAGGTTTGGCGCGGCGGAGCCGGTCGAAGGGATGGAGCGGCTGACGGCCCAGCAGCCGACCGCCAGGATCATCATCATCGGGCCGAAGACGGCGACACCAATGCCGTCGGCGGAGACCACGCCGCCAACAATCGTGCCGCCAAGAATGGCGGCGAAGGTCGCCGACTCGATCCAGGCGTTGGCGCGGGGCAATTCCCTGCGCTCGAGATGATCGGGCAGGATGCCGTATTTAATCGGCCCAAACAGCGCCGAGATGACGCCGAACATCAGCAACGCCGTCATCAACACCGGGATCGACGAAAGCGCGATGCCGACGACCGCGACGGCGGCGGCGCCGATCTCGGCAAATTTCAGCCGGCGGGCGATGAGCGCCTTGTTGAAGCGGTCGGCAATCTCGCCGCCCAGCGCCGACAGGAGCAGGAACGGAGCCATGAACACGGCGCCGGCCAAGGTGACCAGCGAAGCCGCCTGATCGGCGGCCAGTGTGAAGAGGATCAGGAACACCAGAGTGTTCTTGAGGAAATTGTCGTTGAAGGCGGACAGGAACTGCGTCCAGAAAAGCGGCGCGAAGCGCCGCGAAAGCAGGAGATGCGTGTTCATGGCGATTTCCCATTTGGCAGAATCACGCGGCGATGCTCCGGTGGTCCCCGCGGTTTCATCCGCTGTTTCAATCGTTGTAATAATGTGAGCTGGTTAAACTTCTTACCGCGTCTGATCTTCGCAGCGATCGCAAGTCCAGGCTCGTTTCGGCCAGCGGCCCTGCCCGGTATCTGTGGAGCCGTTCAACATTTCCGCTTCTCCCTATGAACGATGTTCATGGCCCCAACTTACCACAACGTGAACAATGTTCAAGCTAAAAATGAACGCCGTTCACAAGAGAGTGGATTGATGAGCGAGGAGATGCGACGGTGGCGGCCAGCCGTGTTGCCGTGGCCAGAGTCACGAAGGCGGTTGGTCGGCGCGATCGGCGGAGGTCACCCGCTGAAACTCAGGTGATTGGAGATGACCCCAACGTCGCCACGGTCTTCAGCGCGCCGTCGAGCATGTCGCCCTTCTCGTCCTTCAGCGCGGCCTCGCGCAGGCGGCGGATCCAGTCGGCGGCATCGTCGCGGCCCTTGAGCAGGTCGAGAGCAGAGAGTACGCGGTCGAATTTCGACTGGGCGCGCACATGGGTGTCGCTGTAGCCTTTGATCAGCCGGCGGCAGTTGAGGATTTCGACGGCAAGCGCGTAATCTGCCGGCACGTAGCCAAGCGCCAGTGCGTACCAACGATCGAGATGGGCAAGCTCGACCTTATGGCGCAGCAGGCCGCGGCGCCAGCGCCGCAGGCCGCCGATGAACCACAGGGCGGCAAAGCCGGCAAAGCTGTCGGTGCGGATGCGGCGGCCACGGTTGATGCGGCGGTCGAGAAACCCGGCGAGCTTGGGCCGGTTCTCTATGTAGCCGCCGAGCCCCGCCGGCAGCGTGCCGCAGAACTCTTCGATGCGGGGATGGAAATATTCGGTCACCTGCAGGACCGAACCCTCCTTGACGCCAACCTCCTTGCGGACCCGCCTGTCGCGGGTCGAGCGCGTCTTCAGATCGGCGACGCGGATCATGTCGTCATAGCACATGGCATTGGCCAGATGCTTGGCCGCGGCGATGGACAGAACATGAGCGTGGCCGGCGCTGTCCAGCGCGACGGCCTTATCCAGCCGGTCGAGAAATTCGCGCCCATAGGCGATGTCCTGATAGTCGACGACCTTTCTCAGGCCGCGAAGCGCCATGTCGCGCACGGCCAGGGGCATCAGGTCGATGCGAGCAACCAGCGCCTGCCATCCCTGCAGCAGATTTTGCGGACCGCTCACGCGCCCGGTACCCTGGACGGATTCGACAATCGCTGGCTCCGCCGGCCTTGACGAAGGTGCTGCCGCCAGGCCCCGCGCGCGATCGAACGCCGCGCTAAAGGCGGCGAGGCTGGCCTTGACGCCACGGCCGCCGGTGCCGATCGCCTGTTCATAACTTTCACGGGTAAACGGCAGTGCGTCGGAGCCGGCCAGCGCGCCAAGCAGGCTGGCCGAGATCATCGAGCCGTTGTCGGCCGCGATCTTTTCCATGTCGAAAGCGATGAAGCGCTTCGACGCGGTTTCCGCCGTGGCGTGAACCTTGGACGACGAGGCGCGGCCGTCGCCCGGTTCGATCTTTTCCGACACGGCGGCGATGCGATGCGAGGAAGCGATCAGCGTCGTGCGGTTGGGGGTGACGAACCCCCTGATGATCGCACGGCCGGCTTCCATCAGTTCGGCGGCGATCAAGATGTCGACATCGCCCTGCGAGGGCGACAGCGCGAAGACCGGCAGGCGGCCGGTGTCGCGGGCCATTTCGATATAGTAGATGGTGGCGCCGGTGCGCTGGGCGACGCCGGCGACCGAGGTCGATTGCGCGACATAGCCATTGCGCTCGGCGACATCGGTGATCCAGTCGGCCAGCACGCCGCCGCCCTGGCCGCCGACTGCCAGCACGGCAAGCTTGATCACCGGCTCATCGGCAGCACCGGGCCTGGGATGCAAGGAATGAACAGGCTCAAGCATCGGCGAATATCAGGCGCCGGCTTTCGCGCCGCCTCTGCAGCAAGCCGATCGTCGCGCGGCGCGTCGCTTCCAGGAAACGGTCCCAGCGGCTTGGATTGTGCACGACATCGGCACGGTAGAAGGACGGGCAGAGCACGGCGGCGTCCGCCACCTCGCCGCAATTGCCGCAGCCGACGCAGTTCTGGTCGATCGATGCGACCGGATCGTCGCGCAGCGGATCGTCGAGCGATTTCACCGACAGCGACGGGCAGCCGGAGAGCCGCATGCAGGCGTGATCGCCGGTGCAGATGTCCTCGTCGACGCCGAACTTCGGCTTGACGACCCTTGTCCCATCCTTGATCGCCTTGTCGACCAGCGGCCTTTCGCGGCGCTGGCGATTGAGCATGCACTCCGACGAAGCGACGATGACTTTTGGCCCCTTCTCGTCCGCCGTCAGCGCCTCGCGCAACGTGTCCTGCATCTTGCCGACATCATAGGTGCGGTCGACATGGCGCAGCCATTTGACGCCCATGCCTTTCACCGCCTCGGTGATCGGATGCTTGGTCGACTTGGTCCTGTTGCCGGCGCGCGACGACAGGATGTCCTGCCCGCCGGTGGCGGCCGAGTAAAAATTATCGACGATGACGATGACGCCGTCATTCTTGTTGAACACCGCATTGCCGATTGAGGAGGTCAGGCCGTTGTGCCAGAAGCCGCCGTCGCCGACGAAGGAGATCGAGCGGCGCTTGGCGTCGGGCGAATTGAACGCCGAGGCCGAGGCGGGCCCCAGTCCGTAGCCCATCGTGGTGGCGCCGAGCTCGAAAGGCGGCATGATCGAGAACAAATGGCAACCGATATCGGAAGCGATGTGATGCTTGCCGAGTTCCTGCTCGACCAGTTTGGTCGCCGCGAAGATCGGCCGCTCGGGGCAACCGATGCAGAAGCCGGGCGGACGGCCTGGCACCACGTTGATCAGATCAGCCGTGTCGACGCCGTCGCCAACCTTGTTGGGCGCGCGCACCTCGCCCGGCAAAAGATGCGGGGCTTCTGCGCGCAGGAAGGCACCGATGCCGTCGAGCATGACCTGGCCGGTATATTCGCCGGCCATCGGCAGATGCTCCTTGCCGACCAGCCTGGTGCCGCGCCCCGCCTTGTGCAGCATGGCGGCAAAAGCCTGTTCGATGTAGTTGGGCTGGCCTTCCTCGACCACCAGCACCGCCTGCTTGCCCTCGCAGAAGGCGAGGAACTCGTCGTCGGTCAAGGGATAGACGGCGTTGAGCACGTACAGCGGCACATCCGTGTCGCCATAGGTGTCGGCAAGGCCGAGCCGCTGCAGCGCACGGATGACCGAATTGTACATGCCGCCCTGCATGACGATGCCGACCGAGCCGTGGTCCGAGCCGAAGAACTCGTTGATCTTGTTCCTGGTGATGAAATCCACCGCCGCCGGCCAGCGCTTTTGTACCTTCTCCTTCTCGTGCAGGAAGGAGGCGGGCGGCAGCACGATGCGTCCGGTGTCGCGGCGTGGCGCTTCGAGTGCATCGGCGACCGTCATCGGCGGCCGCTTGTTGTCCTTGGCGATGAAATGGCCATGCACGTGGCAGCAGCGGATGCGCACCTGCAGCATGACAGGCGTGTTGGAGATTTCCGACAGCTCGAAACCATCCTCCACCGCCTTGACGATGGATGGCAAATTGGGGCGCGGGTCGAGCAGCCAGACCTGGCTTTTCATGGCGAAGGCATGGCTGCGCTCCTGCATGATGGAGGAGCCCTCGCCATAGTCCTCGCCGACGATGATCAGCGCGCCGCCGGTGACGCCGCCGGACGCGAGATTGGCCAGCGCGTCGGAAGCGACATTGGTGCCGACCGTCGACTTGAAGGTCGCGGCACCACGGATCGGGTAATGCACCGAGGCGGCGAGCATGGCTGTGGCGGTGGCTTCCGAGGCGCTGGCCTCGAAATGCACGCCAAGTTCGCCCAGAATGTCCTGCGCATCGGCCAACACATCCATCAGATGGCTGATCGGCGCGCCCTGATAGCCCCCGACATAGCCGACGCCGCATTGCAGCAGCGCCTTGGTGATGGCGAGGATGCCCTCGCCGGCAAATTCCTCGCCGGCGCCGAGCCTCAGCTTTTCGACTTCCTTGGCAAAAGACCGTTCAGCCATCTCTGCCTCCTTCCGTTGCCGCCGACAGCCGGCGGCGCGTACATCTAGATGTCGTGCTTGCGAATGTTCTTCAGCATCTTCAAAAGCGTGGCGATAAGTGCTGCATATTCAGCGTCGTCGATATCGTCGAACATGGCCTCGAAAGCGTCATGCATGGCCGGCCAGGCGCGGGTGAACTCGGCTCGGCCCTCGTCGGTCAGGAACACGTGGCGAATGCGGCTGTCGGTGACGCCCTGCTCGCGCCGCACGAACCCTTGCCCCTCCAGCGTGTCCAGCGTGCGGCTCAAGGTCGACTGCTCGATGACGGTATAGACCGAGAGGTCGTTGACGGTGACGCCGTCTGCGACCGACAGCACGGCGAGCGTGCGCACCTGCGAAATCGTCAAGCCCTGCTTGCGGAAATCATCACGCAGGGTGGCGTTGTAGCGGCCCATGATGCGGTTCATCAGATAGGGCGCGAATTGCTGCAGGCCGATCTGACCGAGGGTCGAAATGCGCTGGCGTTTTTCGGCGACCTTCTGTTCCATCACAGCTTCCCCGCCAGCAGGAAACCCGAGCCGCCGCCGAGACCGGCACCGGGATGGGTCGAGGCACCGATATGGTAGAGGTTCTTGATGCCGGTCTGGTGATTGCGGCTGGTCTTGAACGGCCGCCACAGGAACGACTGGTCGATAGCCGAGGAGCCGCCATAAGGGTCGCCGCCAACCAGGTTGATGTTCATCGTTTCGAGATCGGCCGGCGAATAGGCGCGGCGCGCGACGATGCTGTCCTTGAAGCCGTCGATATGGCTGGCGAGGATCGCTTCGGCGCGATCGGCATAGGCCTCGCGCAGCGCCTCGGTCCATTGCCCGTCAGCCGGTGCCTGCAGCTTGCCGGCGGCGTCGCCCTTGATGTGGCGCGGCGCCTCGGGCAGTTGCAGCCACAGGATCGCCTTGCCTTCCGGGCAGCGCGACGGGTCGAGCGCATGCGGCTGGCCGACACAGATGGTCGGCACTTCGGGCAGCATGCCGCGCGCCGCCTCGTTGCAGGCCTTCGACACGCCGTCCAGTCCAGGCGTCAGATGCAGCAGCGCCACCTTGTCGAGGCCCTCGCCGCGCCAGGACGGCGGCTTGTCGAGGGCGTAGTGGATCTGGAAATTGCCTTTGCCATAGCGGTATTTCCGCGTCGCTTCGACGTCGCCCTTCGGAGCGTCCTTGCCGAGCAGGCGACCGTAAAGCTGCGTCGGCGTGACCGAGCATATGACGCTCTTGGTGGCGTGAACCGTTTCGCCCGAGGCCAGCCGCACGCCTGTGGCGCGACCTCCGGCCAGGAGGATGGAAGCAACGTCCGCTTCGGTGGAAATGACGCCGCCGCGCTCCTTGATGAGCGCCTCGAAAGCCGACAGCAGGTTCTGCGCCCCGCCCCTGACGATCGGCGCGCCGGCCGCCTCCAGCGCGAAGGCGATCACCCTGGCGATCTGGCCGGAAAAGGCGTCTTCGGGGCCAAGCCCGGCATGCAGCACCCACGGCGCCCAGAGCGCGCGGACTGTCTCCGACTGATACGTGCCTTCCAGCCAGCTACGCGCCGGCACCAGGGCGTCGCCGAGAAAGGCGGCAAGCCCGCGCGGACCACGCCGCCAGGCATCGCCGGCCAGCAGCTTCGCGGTCGGGTACGACCACAGGCTACCGCCCAGCAGGCCGAACAGCAGGCCGGCATTGCGCTCGATGCCGCCGACATCTTCCGCGTGGCGGTCGCCGTCGCCAGCAGCGATCCTGTTAAGCGCGGCGATGTTGGCGGCACGGTCGGTGGTGAGCACCGCGTGGCTGCCATCGGGCCGCAGCACTCCGGTCGGCGTGCCGGTATGGCAGAACTCCAGCCCGTGCCGGGCGAGATCGGCGCCCAGTGCCGCGAATGCCGGAGAGGTGATGAACAGAACGAAAGTCGTCGCCATCACGTCGTGAATGAAGCTGGGCGCGGTGATCTCCTCGGTGCGCATGCAGCCGCCGATGCGGTCGTTGCGCTCCAGCACGAGCACCTTGGCGCCCTTGCCGCCGAGCATCGCCGCGCAGACCAGCGCATTGATGCCGCTGCCGACGATGATGTGATCGGGGGCGTTCATCGGCGGGTGCTCCCGGTCGGGGGGAGGGGGTCAATTGCGCGGGGTAGCGTGCGCCGTAGAGCGGCGGCCTTGTCAGGCTGCCCCCCACCCGTCACTACACCATCACCTGCAACCATGATCTTCTCCCGAAGACCGCCCTCGCCCTATTTGCCCGCCACCAGCGCCAGCGCGCGGATCGGGCTGCCGGTGCCGTGCTCGATCTTGAGCGGGGCCGCGATCAGGATCGCGCCTTTCGGCGGCAGCTGGTCGAGATTGCAGAGACTGGCGAGGCCGTAGCGGTTGGCCTTGTGCATCAGCGTGTGCGCCGGGAATGGCGGCTCCATGCCGCCGGCCTTGCCGGCATCGGTGCCAATGGTCTCCGAGCCCCAGCCCTTGATATCCTTGCTGATCAGGAACTGGATGGCTTCCGCCGTCGGGCCGGGCGTGTGCGGCCCGGTTTCGTTGGCATTGAGGAATTCGGCTTCCGAGCCGTTGCGCTTGTACCAGTCGGTGCGCATCACCACCCACTCGCCGGCGTTGATCGCGCCATGTTTGGCTTCCCAGGCCTTGATGTGGTCGACGGTGAGCAGGAAATCGTGATCGGCGGCGGCCTCCTTCGAACAGTCGATGACATTAACCGGGCCGATGAAATTCTGCGCCGGAATGGTGTCGGTGGCGCCATCCGGATAATCCTTGCCGGAGATCCAATGCTGCGGGGCGTCGAAATGCGTGCCGGAATGCTCGCCAAGCTTCAGCCAGTTCCACGCCCACCATGGACCGTTCTTGTCATAGCGGGAGATCGAATGGATCTCGACCTTCGGCGTATCGACGGCAAGCTCCGGCGGCAGCTTGATCAGCGGTGTGTCCGGCCCGAGCGGCGCTGTCAGGTCGACCACCTTGATGGCGCCGGAAAGAAGCTGGGCGGCGACTTCGCCGAGGAGTTTTTGGCTGTCCATGGTCTCTGTTCCCTCTTGTCTGACATGATCAAGGCTCGTCTCGGCCCTTAATATCCTACTAGACGAAAACATATGCATCTGCAATTATCTTTAAGCATAAAGGAAATGGGAACGGGGCGTGAGCGAGTTCGACGCCATCTTTGTCGGGGCGGGCCACAACACTCTGGCATGCGCCGCGCATCTGGCGCTCAAGGGCTGGAAAACTGGGGTTTTCGAACGCGGCGCAACAATCGGCGGCGCCGTCCAGACCCGCGAATTCACCCTCCCCGGCTTCCGCCATGATTTCGGCGCGATGAATCTGAGCCTGTTCGCCGGCTCGGCGTTCCACCGGAAATATGCAAATGAATTGAAAGCGCAGGGGCTGGAATTCGCCCCGGTCGCCGACTGTTTCGCCAGCGCCTTTCCGGATGGACGCTGGTTCGGGGTCAGCAACGAGCTGGAAAAGACCGCCAGCCGCATGGCCGCGTTCTCCGCCGCCGATGCCGCGACATGGCGCAGGCTGGTTGCCGCCTTCCCGGCCGAAGCCGAGCATTTGTTCAAGCTGCTGGGCTCGCCGATGAGCGCCCGGGCGCTTGCGGCCACCGCATGGAACCTGTGGCGCAAGAAGGGTGTTTCGGGCGCGCTCGACACCGGCCGGCTGTTGTTGTCTTCGCCGCGTGCCTGGCTGGAGGAAAATTTCGAGTCTCCACACATCAGGGCGACGCTCGCCACCTGGGGCATGCATCTCGACTTCGCGCCCGACACCGCCGGCGGTGCCGTGTTTCCCTATCTGGAATCGATGGCCAACCAGAGTTTTGGCATGGTGCTGGGCAAGGGCGGCGCCGATACGATCATCCGGGCACTGGCCGGCATGGTGACATCCGCCGGCGGCAGGATCATTGCCAGCGCCGAGGTGGCCGAGATCACGGTCTCCGGCGGCAAGGCGACAGGTGTGCGGCTTGCTTCCGGCGAGAAGCATACCGCCACCAAGGCGGTGATTGCAGGCGTGGCGCCCAAGGCGCTGTCCGGCAAGCTGCTGCCCGGCGGTTCCGGCGACGCCGGCTTCGACATGGCGATGCAAAAATTCCGACATGCGCCGGGCACGATGATGATCCACCTCGCGCTGGACGATCTGCCGGACTGGCGCGCCGGGGCAGAGTTGCGCCAGTTCGCCTATGTGCATCTGGCGTCATCGCTCGACCAGATGTCGCGCACCTATCAGCAGGCGGTGGCAGGCATGTTGCCTAGTGAACCGGTGCTGGTCGTCGGCCAGCCGACCGCGGTCGATCCGTCGCGCGCACCCGCGGGCAAGCATGTTCTGTGGGTGCAGGTGCGCATGCTGCCCGCCGAAATCGCGGGCAACGCCTCGGCCGAAATCGCGCCGGCGCATTGGGACGACGTCAAGGACGCCTATGCCGACCGGGTGCTCGACATCATCGAAACCTACGCGCCTGGCCTGCGCGCAAAAATCCTCGATCGCGCGGTGTTTTCGCCCATCGATCTCGAGCGCGAGAATCCGAACCTCGTCGGTGGAGACCAGCTCTGCGGCAGCCATCATCTGGCGCAGAATTTCCTGTTCCGTCCGGCGCGCGGCTATGCCGGCTGGAACACGCCGGTGACCAATCTGCATCTCACCGGCGCCGCGACATGGCCCGGAGCCGGCACGGGTGCCGCCTCGGGCTTCATGCTCGCGCAACAGCTTGGCGGGAGGTAGGCCAGACGATTTCATGAGGGCGACGAGAGGCAAGGCGCTGCTGCCGACGAAGCCGAACCAATGACCGGACGAAGCTGCGCGAAGACAATAACCAACAAGGGGAACAACCATGACAATCAACAGACGCGAATTGCTGGGATACAGTGCCGCGGCACTTGGCGTAGCCGCCGTCGGCCTGCCAAAGATCGCCCAGGCTGCCGCCGGCGAACTGACCATCGCCTACAACGTCAACCTGCCGTCCTGGGATCCAACCACCGGACCGTCCGCCGTAAACCCGACCATCCAGGGCCTCTACCAGTCGGTGTTCGACCAGTTCATCCCGCAGAAGCCTGACCTGTCCTTCGCGCCTGGCCTTTTGACGGAATGGGGCTGGAACGAGGACCGCACCAAGATTATGATGACAGTGCGCGAAGGCGTGAAATGGCATGACGGCACGCCGTTCACACCGGAAGACGTGGTCTGGTCGCTGCAGCGGGCGGGCGACGAGAAGACCGGGAACCCGATCCAGTTCGTCTGGAAGAACGTCAGCAATTTCAAGATCGACGGCAACAAGATATCAGGCGACGTCGTCCAGTTCGACCCGGTCTATTTCAAATGGATGTCGTTCCTGACCGGCTACATCATGCCGAAGGCCTATTACGAGAAGGTCGGCGCCGAAGGTTTCGAGAAGGCGCCGATCGGTACCGGCCCCTACATGGTCGAAAAATTCGAGCGCAACGCCTTCCTGCGGCTGAAAGCCAATCCCAACTACTGGGGCGGCAAGCCCGCCTTCGAGAATGTGACGATCAAGTTCGTCACCGATGCGGCGAGCCGCGTGGCAGAGATTGAATCCGGCTCCTCGCAGGTGACGCTCGAAATCCCCTACGAGGAGTATGACCGGCTGATCGCCAAGGAGGGGCTCGCCGGCTCGATCAAGAATGTTTCCGATATCGGCATGATCTTCTTCAACGACATCGAAGCCATGCTCGACAAGAACGTGCGCCAGGCAGCCGTCATGGCGGTGGACAAGGAGCTTCTGGTCAAGCGGCTGCTGCGCGGCTATGGCCAGCCGATCGCCACGCTGGAAACACCGGAATACACGGCGTTCGACGCCTCGATCAAGGTCGAGCACAATCCGGAAAAGGCCAAGGAACTGCTGGCCGCCTCAGGCTATTCGCCGGAAAAGCCGGTCAAGTTCACCATCCAGACGACCAAGGGCTTCAAGCCCAAGGACTACGAGATGATCCAGGCGATCGTCGGCATGTGGCGCAAGGTCGGCATCGAGGCGACGATCGAGGTCTACGAGATTGCCAAGCACTACGAGCTGCGCGCCGCCGACAAGCTCGCGCCCGCGGCCTTCTACAATTGGGGCAACGCCATTGGCGATCCGACCACCTCGACCGGCTTTGCCATGTATGGACCGAGCCCGCATTCGGTCTGGGACAGCCAGGACCTGATCGACATGATCAACCCGCTGTGGGGAGAGAAGGACGAGGCCAAGCGCATCGCCGGCTGGAAGGCGGTCGACAAATACATCGCCGAGCAGGCCTATGTGCTGCCGCTGATGCAGTACGCACAGCCCATCGTGCACGCCAAGGGCGTCAACGTGGTGCAGCATATTTCAGGCGCGCTGCTGCCGGCGCTGATGACCCCGGCCTGAGACAGACGCCAAGGCACGCCGTCGCAAGACGGCGTGCAACTTGCGCAGGTCCTCTCATCCGGCCCTCCGGGCCACCTTCCCCCCCTCGGAGAGAAGGTGGCCGCGAAGCGTCCGGATGAAGGGGCTGCTCGTTAGAACACGCTAGGCCAACGCCAGAATGCTCCTGCAACGATTCCTGATCCGTCTTGCGACGATGCTGATCACGCTGTTCGGCGTGGCCGTCGTCGTGTTCGTGGTCATCCGCGTCGCACCCGGCGATCCGATCGCCATGATGCTGCCGCCCGGCGCCACCGACGCCGACATCGCCCGGCTGCGGGCGCTGTACGGGCTCGACAAGACGATCGTACAGCAGTTCTTCATCTGGCTGTCCGGTGTCGCCAGCGGCGACTTCGGCACCTCGATCTCGCTGCGGCAAGACGTGCTCGGCCTCGTCTTCAACCGGCTGCCAGCGACGCTTGAGCTTGCCATCGTCGCGCTTGTCATGGCGGTGGCGATCGGCGGCACGACGGCGATACTCGGCGCCCGCGAACGCGGTACGGCGGTCGAAGCCGGCATCGACATCGCCAGCGGTGCAGCGCTCTCCATTCCCGATTTCCTCTGGGGCCTCGTGCTGATCCTGCTGTTCGGTGTGCTGGTGCCGATCTTCGACATTTCGGGCCGCGTGTCGCCGCAACTCGACCTGCCCTTCGTCTCCCAGTTCTATTTGTTCGAGAGCCTGCTTCGGCTGCGCTTCGACCTCACCTGGGATCTCTTGAAGCACATGCTGATGCCGGCGATTGCCCTGGCGCTGCCGCTGGCGGCAATCATCTCGCAGCTGTTGAAACAGTCGCTGAAGGAAGTGCTCGACCTCGACTATGTCGTGCTGGCGCGGGTCAAAGGGTTTTCTGAAACGCAGGTCATCCTGCGCGAGGCGCTGAAGAACGCCGCCCTGCCGACGCTGACCCTGGTCGGCGTGCAATTCACCTTCCTCATCGGCGGCACCGTCATCGTCGAACGGCTGTTCTCCTATGAGGGCCTCGGCAACATGGCGATCGACGCCGTCATCAACCGCGACCTGCCGCTGATCCAGGGCATCGTGCTGGTCTTCGCGCTGCTGTTCGTGCTGATCAACCTTGCCGTCGACATGATGTATGCGCTGCTCAATCCGAGGCTGCGCCATGGATGAGGCACGCATCTCGCGACATGGCTCAGGCGCAAAGCTATGGCTGGCGGGAGGCTGGCTGCTGCTGGCGCTGCTGGCAGCGATCTTCGCCCCGCTGGTCGCCCCGCAGGATCCGCTGGCGCAGGACCTGATGCTGGAGCGGTTGCCGCCGTTCTGGCTCGATGGCGCCGAGCCCGGCTATTGGCTCGGCACCGACAGCCTCGGCCGCGACCTGCTCTCGCGCCTGATTTTTGGTGGCCGCATCGCGTTCATCGTTGCTTTCGCGGCGGCCATCGCCGCCTGCGTCGTCGGCTCAATGCTTGGGCTGATCGCTGGCTATTTCGGCGGCTGGGCGGATCGCATCATCTCGCGCATCGTCGACGTCTGGATGGCCTTCCCGCCGGTGCTGTTCGCCATTCTGCTGGTTGCCGTGCTCGGCACCGGCTTAAGCTCCGTCATTCTCGCCATCGCGATCATCGACTGGACGCGCTTCTGCCGCGTGATCCGCGCCGAAGCCATGGGCCAGTCGCGCATGGACTATGTCGAGAATGCCCGCATCGCCGGCTACGGCCGCATCGGCATCATGCTGCGCGAGGTGTTGCCCAATGTGGTGCCGTCGATCGTGGCGCTGCTGTCGCTTGAAATGGGTATCGCCGTCATCGTCGAGGCGATCCTGTCCTTCGTCAATCTGTCGATCTCGACCGACGATCCGACCTGGGGCGGCATCATCGCCGAGGGCCGTCTCTCGATCCATCAGGCATGGTGGGTGCTGGTTTTCCCGCTGATCACGCTGATCCTCACCGTGCTGTCTTTCAGCCAGTTCGGCGAAGCTCTGAAGACCCGTTTCGATCCGGTGCTGCGATGAGCGCCTGTCTCGACATCGCCAATCTGAGCGCCGTGCTGGCCAACGGCCAGCGCGTGCTGCGTTCTGTTTCGCTCTCCGTGCAACCCGGCGAGGTGCGCGCGCTCGTCGGCGAAAGCGGCGCCGGCAAGACGATGATCGGCAAGGCGGTGCTTGGCGTCCTGCCACCGAGCGTGCGCATCGTCGAAGGCGATATGCGGCTCGAGGGCGAAGACCTCGGGAAACTCCAGCCCAAGGCGCGGCGCACGCTGATCGGCGCGCGCACGGCGCTGATCCCGCAGGACCCGCTGACCGCGCTCAACCCCTCGCGCCGCATCGGCCCGCAGATGACCGACCGGCTGGTGCGCATCCTCGGCTGGAGCGGCGACAAGGCCGACCGGCGTATCCGGCAATTGCTGGACGAGGTGCAGATCCGCGACCCCGACCGCGTGCTGAAGAGCTATCCGCACGAACTGTCCGGTGGCATGCGCCAACGCGTGCTGATCGCCGCCGCCTTCGCCGCCGAGCCACGGCTGATCGTCGCCGACGAGCCGACCACGGCGCTCGACGTCACCGTGCAGAAGCAGATCCTTCGGCTGATCGCCGCGTTGCAGCGCGAGCACGCCACCGCGATCCTGTTCGTCACCCATGATCTCGGCGTCGTCGCCAAGATCAGCCAGAAAGTGTCGGTGCTCTATGCCGGCAAGGTGGTGGAAGAAGCCGAAACCGCTGATCTCTTCGCGGCACCTCGGCACCCCTACACCCGGGCACTCATGGCTGCGACACCGCGCTACACCGATCCCTTCGCCTCGCTGAAGCCGGTGGACGAGACGGTGCTGGCCGGACTTACCGCCGAAATCGCTTCCGCCGACCAGGCCTGGAGGCGTCCGCATGGCTGAGCCGCTGTTTTCCGTGCGCGGGCTGAAGGTCGCGCTGCCCGACATGACGCGCAAGCCGCTGATCGGCCGCGCACCTTTGGCCGAGATTCTGAAAGGCCTGGATTTCGACCTGCCCAGCGGCTCGGTGACCGGCATAGTCGGCGAATCCGGGTCCGGCAAATCGACGCTCGGCCGCGCGCTGGTGCGGCTGCTGGAACCGAGCGCCGGCAGCATCCGTTTCGAGGGCCGTGACATCACGCATCTGCCGGAAGCGGCACTGCGGCCACTGCGCCGCGACCTGCAGATGATCTTCCAGGATCCGATGTCGTCGCTCAACCCGCGCCGCACCATTGCCAGCATCATCGCCGCACCGCTCCGTCAGAACGGGCTTGGCGACAATCTGAAAGCGCGCGTCGCCGAGGCACTGCAACGTGTCGGCCTGCCGCAAAGCTTCGCCAGCCGCTATCGCCACGAATTGTCGGGCGGCCAGCGCCAGCGCGTCGGCATTGCGCGCGCGCTGGCGCTGTCGCCGAAATTCGTGCTCGCCGACGAGATCGTCTCCGGGCTCGACGTCTCGACGCAGGCGCAGATCCTCACATTGCTGGAGAAGCTTGCAGTGGAGATGGGCCTGACGGTCGCCTTCATCAGCCACGATCTGTCGGTGATCCGGCGGCTCTGCCAACAGGTGATCGTCATGCGCGAGGGCAGCATCGTCGAGGCGAGCGCCACCGACGCCTTGTTCGCCAAGCCGCGGCAGGCCTACACGCGCGACCTCATCGCAGCCATTCCGCTGCCGGAAATCGATGCGGGCTGGCTGGACATCCCTTCCACAGGCAAGGCGCCGACATGAAGGCGAACGCATGCCGAGAAGCGGGCCTCGGACGTGCGACTGGAAAAGGATCAAGTCCCGCCAAATGGAGGAGGACTGACATGAAGACCACAATCGCAATTGCAACGCTTGCTGCTGCTATCTCGGGCACTGCCGGCATGGCCTCGGCGGATTCGATCCCTGGCATGCGCGGCCACGACCATACCGGCGTCACGGTTCCCGACATGAAGCAGGCGGTCGACTTCTTCACCGAGGTTGTCGGCTGCAAGAAGGCGATGTCGTTCGGACCGTTCGCCGACGACAAGGGCACCTTCATGCAAGACCTGCTCGGCGTTGATCCGAAAGCTGTCATCGAGCAGGTCACCATGGTCCGCTGCGGCTATGGATCAAACATCGAGCTGTTCAAATACACCGCGCCCGACCAGAAGGACCTGACACCCAAGAACAGCGACATTGGTGGCTTCCACATTGCCTTCTATGTCGATGATGTCGCCGCCGCGAAAGCCTATCTCGATGGCAAGAGCGTCAAGACAAGGATGGGGCCGCTGCCGGTCAAGGAAGGGCCCGCCGCTGGCCAGACCATCCTCTATTTCCAGGCACCTTGGGGCCTGCAATTGGAAGCGATCAGTTATCCCTCTGGCATGGCTTATGAGAAGACAGCCGAGACCGTGCTGTGGAGCCCGAAGAATCCGGAGAAATGATCCCTCGCGGCGCGCTTGCAGGACGTCACGGCAAGCGCGCCACCCAGGCCGCATGATCATATCGACATAAAACTTTAAGCTTGAAATATCTTACCTCCGGCGCGATACTGAGGCATAGCAAGCGAAGAGGAGATCGCAAAGATGAAGGTTGCGGTTCTCGGCGGCGGACCAGCCGGCCTCTACTTTGCCATTTCGATGAAGCTGAGGGACGCCGCGCACGACGTGACGGTTTTCGAGCGCAATCGGGCCGACGACACGTTCGGCTGGGGCGTCGTGCTGTCGGCCGAGACGCTCGATAATCTTGCGAAGAACGATCCTGTCAGCGCCGTCTGGATCAAGAAGCATTTTGCCTATTGGGATGACATCGCCGTCATTCATGACGGCGTGCGCACGGTCTCATCAGGCCACGGCTTCTGCGGCATCGGCCGCAAGCGGCTGTTGATCCTGCTACAGCGCCGCGCCCGCGAACTCGGCGTCAAGCTGATGTTCGAAACCGACATCGCCGACCCAAAACCCTATATGGAGACGCATGACCTGGTCGTCGCCGCCGACGGGTTGAACTCCAGGGCGCGCAACAGCTTCATCGATATCTTCAAGCCCGACATCGATATGCGCAAATGCAAGTTCGTCTGGCTCGGCACCAACCAGAAATTCGACGACGCCTTCACCTTCATCTTCGAGAAGACCGAGCATGGCTGGGTGTGGGCGCACGCCTACCAGTTCGACAGCGATACCGCGACCTTCATCGTCGAGTGCAGCGAGCAGACCTGGGCCGCCTTCGGCTTCGGCGCGATGTCGCAGCAGGAGTCCATCGCGGTGTGCGAGCGCATCTTTGCCAAACATCTTGGCGGCCACGCGCTGATGACCAACGCCAACCACATCAGGGGCTCGGCCTGGATCAATTTCCCGCGCGTGCTTTGCGAGCGCTGGTCCTACAAGAATCTGGCGCTGATGGGCGACGCCGCGGCCTCAGCGCATTTCTCGATCGGCTCCGGCACCAAACTCGCCTTGGAGAGTGCGGTGGCGCTGGCCGACTATGTCGAGACCGAGCCGGACCTCGAGGCCGCCTTCCGCAAATATGAGGACGCCCGCCGCACCGAAGTGCTGAAGCTGCAGTCGGCGGCGCGCAATTCTCTGGAATGGTTCGAGGAGGTCGAGCGCTATCTCGGCCTCGATCCGGTGCAGTTCAACTATTCGCTTTTGACCCGTTCGCAACGTATCAGCCACGAGAATCTTCGGTTGCGCGATGCCGAGTGGCTGGGCGGCGCGGAAGAATGGTTCCAGCGGCAGGCCGGTGCCGGCGGCAACAGGCTGCGCCGGGCGCCGATGTTCGCGCCCTTCAAGCTGCGCGACATGGTCCTCAACAACCGCGTCGTCGTCTCGCCGATGGCGCAGTACAAGGCCGTCGACGGCCGCCCGACCGACTGGCATTTCACCCACTATGCCGAACGCGCCAAGGGCGGTGCGGGACTCGTCTATATCGAGATGACCTGCGTCAGCCCGGAAGGACGCATCACGCCCGGCTGTCCCGGCTTCTATGCGCCCGAACATGAGGTGGCGTGGAGGCGACTGGTCGACTTCGTCCATACCGAAACCGAAGCCAGAATATGCGCCCAGATCGGCCATTCCGGCGCCAAGGGTTCGACCCGTGTCGGCTGGGAAGGCACCGACGTGCCGCTGGCCTCGGGCAACTGGCCTATCATGGCGGCATCGGCCGTTGCGTGGTCGCCTGAGAATCAGGTGCCGAAGGCGATGGACCGCGCCGACATGGATTTGGTGCGCGATCAATTCGTGGCCTCGGCCGAAATGGCCGATCGCTGCGGCTTCGACATGCTCGAGATCCACGCCGCGCACGGCTATCTCCTGTCGTCGTTCATTACGCCGGTCACCAACCAGCGCACTGACGCCTATGGCGGCTCACTGGAAAACCGCATGCGTTATCCCCTGGAAATCTTCCACGCGGTGCGCGCCGCCTGGCCGGCGGAAAAACCGATCTCGATGCGCATTTCGGCCAATGACTGGGTCGGCATCGAAGGCGTGACGCCGGCAGACGCCGTCGAGATCGCGCGGATGCTGCATGGGGCCGGCGTCGATATATGCGACGTCTCGGCCGGCCAGACGTCGGTTGCCGCCAAGCCGGTCTATGGCCGCATGTTCCAGACGCCGTTCTCGGACCGCATCCGCAACGAAGTCGGCATGGCGACGATGGCGGTCGGCAACATCTACGAGCCCGACCATGTCAATTCGATCCTGATGGCCGGCCGCGCCGATCTGGTGGCGCTGGCACGGCCGCATCTCGCCGATCCCTACTGGATGCTGCATGCGGCGGTGACGCTCGGCGACCGTGGCGTCAAATGGCCGGATCCTTATCTGCCCGGGCGCGATCAGCTCTACCGGCTGGCCGAGCGTGACGCCGCTGCGGGGCTGAAAGTATGACGGCCGCGACAACGATTCCCGGCAAGCACGCGCTGGTCACCGGCGGCGGATCCGGCGTCGGCCGGGCCATCGCGCTCACTTTGGCCGCGGCTGGTATCGGCGTGACCATTTGTGGGCGCCGCGAAGCTGAGCTCACCAAGGTTGCCGGCGAAAACGGCCGCATCCATGGCATCGTCGCAGATGTCACCAGTGAGGCGGGGATGGCGGCGCTTTACGAGATGGCGGAGGCCGCGCGCGGACCGTTCGACATCGTCGTTGCCAATGCCGGCATGGCCGGCAGCACGCCGGCGCACAAGATCGCCCTGGCCGACTGGCAGCGAACGCTCGACGTCAATCTGACCGGGGCGTTCCTGACGGTGAGGCCGGCGCTGGCCGGCATGGCCGCGCGCAAGGCAGGTCGCATCGTCTTCATCGCCTCGACCGCTGGATTGAAAGGCTACGCCTATGTCGCGCCTTATGTGGCGGCCAAACATGGCGTCGTCGGCCTGATGCGGGCGCTGGCCGCCGAGACGGCGAAATCCGGCCTCACCGTCAATGCGGTGTGTCCGGGCTTCGTCGAGACCGACATGTTGGAGGAGTCCATCCAGCGCATCATCGAAAAGACCGGCCGCTCGGCCGGCGAGGCGCGAGCCAGCCTCGTCTCGACCAATCCGCAAGGCCGCTTCATCCAGCCGCAAGAAATTGCCGAAGCCGTGCTGTGGTTGTGTGGCGACGCGGCGGCGTCGATCACCGGACAGGCGATTTCGATCTCGGGAGGTGAAACATGATAGCCGGCCCCCTGCCCGTGCCATCGGGTCCCGGCAAGGACCGGTTGCGCCTTTGGATAAGGCTGCTGCGGGCTTCACGCACGATCGAGGCCGAATTGCGCGAGCGCCTGAAGAAGGAATTCGACACGACGCTGCCGCGTTTCGACGTGATGGCAGCGCTTTACCGGGCGCCGGAAGGCATGCTGATGAGCGACCTGTCGCGCTTCCTGCTGGTGTCCAACGGCAATGTCACCGGCATTGTCGACCGGCTGGTGTCGGAAGGACTTGTCGCCCGGGCCCGCCGCAATGGCGACCGCCGTACCTCGATGGTGCGGTTGACCGAGGAAGGCACGAAGTCCTTTGCCACCATCGCCGCGGCGCATGAGGGCTGGATCGGCGAATTGCTGGGCAAGGTCAGCGAGGAGGATGCGCACCGGCTGACCGGCATGCTGACCTCGTTCCGCAGCAACTGGGAGGGACGCGAATGACTGCAATGGCCGGCCTCAAGCCGAAGCATTTCCTGTGGGAAGTCGAGGGCCGGATCGCCAGGGTCCGGCTCGACCGGCCGGAGCGCAAGAACCCGCTGACCTTCGATAGCTATGCCGAGCTGCGCGACACGTTCCGCGATCTCGTCTATGCCGAGGACGTCGACGCCGTGGTGTTCCTCTCCAATGGCGGCAATTTCTGCTCCGGCGGCGATGTCCACGACATCATCGGTCCGCTGGTCAAGATGGACATGAAGCAGCTCTTGGCCTTCACCCGCATGACCGGCGATTTCGTCAAGGCAATGCTCAACTGCGGCAAGCCGATCATCGCGGCGGTCGACGGCGTGGCGGTCGGCGCCGGCGCCATCATCGCCATGAGCGCCGACATCCGCATCGCCACGCCGGAAGCCAAGACCGCCTTCCTATTCACCCGCGTCGGCCTTGCCGGCTGCGACATGGGCGCCTGCGCGATCCTGCCACGCATCATCGGCCAGGGCCGCGCCGCCGAACTGCTTTACACGGGCCGAACCATGACGGCTACGGAAGGCGAGCGCTGGGGATTCTACAACAGGCTGGTCGATGCGGCGGCTCTGGAGACCGACGCGCTGGAGATGGCGGCCCGCATCGTCTCCGGCCCGACCTTCGCCCACGGCATCACCAAGACGCAGCTCAACCAGGAATGGTCGATGGGCCTCGACCAGGCGATCGAGGCCGAGGCGCAGGCGCAGGCTATCTGCATGCAGACGCGCGATTTCGAGCGGGCGTACCTGGCTTTCGTGGCCAAGGAAAAGCCGGTGTTCGAGGGGAATTGAGGATGGGCGTTCTATCGGAGAGGGTGGCGGGACAACGCCCCCCTCTGTCCTGCCGGACATCTCCCCCTCTAGGGGGGAGATCGGCTATCACGTACGCTTTCGCAAATCGCCAACGTCGCAGAAAGGGCGCCGCTTCCGATACTGCCAATCTCCCCCCTAGAGGGGGAGATGTCCGGCAGGACAGAGGGGGGCGCCGTAGAGCGCAGGTCTTGAAGTACCGCGGAGGCACAAATGCCTGACCGTTCCTTCCTCAACTGGCCGTTCTTCGAAGACCGCCATCGCGAGCTCGCCGAGCACCTGGACACCTGGTGCGCCAAAAACCTTCCCGTCGATCATCATGACGTCGACGCCGCCTGCCGCGAGCTGGTGGCGAAGCTCGGCAAGGATGGCTGGCTGAAGCCGACGGCGCTCGATACCGACAATCCTGGACCGCTCGACGTACGCACCTTGTGCATCACGCGCGAGACGCTGGCTCGCCACGATGGGTTGGCCGACTTCGCCTTTGCCATGCAGGGGCTGGGCACCGGTGCACTCAGCCTGTTCGGGGCGCCTGACCAGCAGCAATGGCTTTCGAAGACCCGCGCCGGCAAGGCGATCTCAGCGTTTGCCCTGTCAGAACCGCGCTCTGGCTCGGATGTCGCCAATACCGAAATGACGGCGACCCGCGATGGCGACGGCTACGTTCTCACGGGCGAAAAAACCTGGATCTCCAATGGCGGCATCGCCGACCTTTATGTCGTCTTTGCCCGCACCGGAGACGCACCGGGTGCCAAGGGGCTTTCCGCCTTCCTGGTGCCGGGCGACGCCAAGGGGCTCGGTATTGCCGAACGGCTGGAAGTGATCGCGCCGCATCCGCTGGCGCGGCTTTCGTTCGACCAGGTCCGGCTGCCTGCCTCGGCGCTGATCGGCAAGCCGGGCGACGGCTTCCGCATCGCCATGTCGGTGCTCGACGTGTTCCGCTCGACGGTCGGCGCGGCGGCGCTCGGCTTTGCCCGCCGCGCGCTCGATGAAAGCATCAAGCGCGTGGCCGAGCGCAAACTGTTCGGCGCACCGATGGCCGAGTTGCAGATGGTGCAGGGCCATATCGCCGACATGGCGCTCGACGTCGATGCGGCGGCCCTTCTGGTCTATCGCGCCGCCTGGACCAAGGACATGGGTGCGGCGCGGGTGACGCGCGAGGCGGCGATGGCCAAGCTGTTCGCCACCGACAAGGCGCAGGAGGTGATCGACAAAGCGGTGCAACTGCATGGCGGCGACGGTGTCCGCAAAGGCCACATCGTCGAGAGCCTGTACCGCGAAATCCGCGCGCTGCGCATCTATGAGGGCGCATCGGACGTGCAGAAGGTGGTGATCGCGCGGCAAGTGATGGGCGCGGCCTGAACAGGTCGCGTTGATGGATTGTTTTGAGACGCGGATATTGCGGACCCGATATTGGAAAGGCGGAGAGACGACATGCACGAGATCCTGCAGCCGGAAGGCTGGGCAAAACCGGTCGGCTACGCCAACGGCGTGGCGGCGCGCGGCAGGCTCGTCTTCGTTGGCGGACAGGTGGGCTGGAACGGGCAATGCCAGTTCGAGACCGACGATTTCGCCGGCCAGGTGCGGCAGACGCTCCAGAACATCGTCGCGGTGCTGGCCGAGGCCGGCGCGGAGCCACGGCACATCACCTCGATGACCTGGTATTTTACCGACAAGGCCGAATATCTCGGTAACCTCAAGGGGATCGGCGAGGCTTATCGCGAGGTGATCGGCCGGCATTTTCCGGCGATGGCCGCCATGCAGGTGGTGGCGCTGGTGGAGGACCGCGCCAAGGTGGAGATCCAGGCGACCGCCGTCGTTCCGGAATAAAGAATTCGTCTCTCCGGAATATTTTATTCGCGAAGCCCAGCCTGCCTCAGCAACGGCAGCACGTGGTCGCAAAAATAGGGCAATTCCCTGGTGTAGTTGACGAAGGATAGCGCAATGCCCTGGTAGCCGTGCGCGGCAATGGCGGCCATCTCGGCGGCAATCGTCTGCGGCGTTCCAACCAGCGGATAGGTGCCGGCGCCGCCGGCGAAACGCTGGCGATAGCGCTCATAGGCATGCGGGTCGTGCGATTGCGAGAATTCCTTCTTGCCGGCCATATGCGCATCGACCGCCTCGTGGTCGGCCAGATCGACGGCATAGCGTGTGTAGTAGGCCTGCGCCTCTTCCATGGTCGGGCGGCAGACGACATGGGCCACGGTGTAGACGCCGACCTCCCGGCCAACCTTGTCGGCCCGTTCGCCGATGTCGGCGACATGCTTGCCGGCATCGCCCATCTCGGAAAAGGTCGTGAACAGATAATCGCATCTGGCGGCGGCGAAATCGCGGCCCGGGCCGCCGAAAGCGGCGTTCATGGTCACCGGGCGCGGAACCTGCAGGCTGGCCGGCCGGCTGACCGCCTCCTTGAGGTGATAATAGGTGCCTTCATAGTCGAGCGGCTCCGCCGATGCGTAGAGCTTCTCCAGAATTTCAATCCATTCGGCCGCCTGGTCGTAACCCTTCTCGACCAGCGGCGTGCCAAACATGCCGAATTCCTTCGGATTCCAGCCGCAGACGATGTTGAGGCCGGCACGGCCCTGGCTGATGTGGTCGACCGTCGCCAGCGCCTTGGCGGCATAGAGCGGATGCACCAGCGGCACATGCACGGTCATGAACAGGCCGATGCGGTCGGTGGCCATGCTGAGCGCCGCCGCCCAGGTGAAGGTCTCGAACGACCGCTCGCGCACCTTGTTGCGGCCGCCAAAGCCACGCCAGCGGGCGATCGGCAGCAGGAACTCCAGCCCGGCGCGGTCGGCGATCTGGGCTGCCGTCAGATTGTCCTGCCAGCTCGCCGTCCAGCGCTCCGGCACATCCGATATGGCAAGGCCGCCATCGGCATTGGTCGAGAAGACGCCAAGCTTCAGTTTGTTGGAGCCGTGCAACGGATGTGCTTTGTTCATGTCGCGACCTCCCGGCGAAGATCGCACGCTACGGCTCCGCGAAAATATTTCAAGCATGAAATAGCTTCGCCTGGCACTGGTTTGCCGATATGAATTTGGCGGGATGAGAAAAGGGATAGGCATGAGCGAGTTCCGCCGGAAATGCATCGGCAAGAGCAGTCTCGTCGGCTCCTTCGCCGCCATTCCTCACCCCGTCGCAGTCGAAGTGATGGCGTTGTCCGGCCTCGACTTCCTCTGCATTGACTGGGAGCATGCCCAGATCTCACGCGAGATGATCGAAACCATGGTGCGCGCCGCCGATGTGCATCGCGTGCCGGCGATGGTGCGCGTCCCCGGCCATGCGCCCGAAGCCATCCAGGCGGCATTGGACAGCGGCGCGCACGGCGTGCTGGTGCCACGCGTCTCGACACCGGCACAGGCGGCAATGGCGGTGAGAGCGTCGCGCTATCCGCCACGAGGCGAGCGCGGTGTCGGACCCGGCCGCGCGGCCGGCTATGGCTATCGCATTCCCGAATACCTGGCTGGCGCCAATGAGCGGACCGTCGTCGCGATCCAGGTCGAAACCGTCGAAGGGTTGGCCAACATCGACGCGATCGCCGCAGTGGAGGGCGTCGACGTGGTCTTCGTCGGACCCGGCGATCTCTCCGTGTCGATCGATGCGATCGGACCGAAGGGCGCCGAGAAGCTCGCGGATGCGATCCGCAGGATCATCGGCGTGACGATCGCGCACGACAAGACCTCCGGCATATTTTGCGCCAGCCCGCAGACCGTCGGCCAATGGGCAGCCGTCGGCGCCAGCTTTTTCGTGCTGGCCAGCGACACGATGTTTCTCGGTGCGGGCGCCGCGGCCAATCATGCCGCCGCCCGGGCCGAACTGGCGCGGGAAGACCCGCGCTAGCGCCTAGCCGAGCAGCAGCCGAGCAACTTTTTTAAGCTTAAAACTTTTGCCTTGAAAAGCGCGGCACTTTGGATAAGCATTCAAGATCAATGGCGGCCGTAGGGCTGGAGGGTTTCCGGGCAATTCGTCATTCTGCTCCGGGTAGGAGGGGTTTCAGTCCTTGTCGTTTGTGCTGCCCCAGTCATCGTCCGGCGCGCGCTATGCTTGCGCTGCGTGCGCCCAGAACCCGCACACCGAAACCATCGCCGACCTTGCCGCGCGCGTGAACACGCATGCGATCGCGACCAGATCGCGTCCGCGCTCGAGCGCATGGTCGCCACCATGAATTGACGCCCCGCTGGGAGGCGGGACGGCAAGAAACCGTGCGGGGCAGCCCGCCCGATCAACAACCAGAGGGAACACCCCAGAGGGACCACCAATGAACCTGACCCGTCGCAATCTCATCCTTTTCGCCGCGGCAATCGGCATCGCCGCCGGACCGGCAACCGCCTATGCCGCCGATGTGCTCAATGTCGGCGCCTACCCGACCAACCCGCCCTTCGAATACAAGAACGAGAGCGGCACGTTCGAGGGTTTTGAGGTCGACATCGTCAACGAGGCGGCCAAGCGCGTCGGCATGACCACCGACATCGCCGATCTCGGCTTCCAGGCGCTGTTCGCCGCGACCACGTCGAAGCGCATCGACGTCGCCATCTCCTCGATCACGATCACGCCGGAGCGGCTGAAGTCGCAGTCCTTCACTCAGCCCTACTATGATTCCGACATGGGCATCGCCACCAAGACCGACAGCGCGGTCAACACCGAGGCGGACCTCAAGGGCAAGATCGTCGGCGTGCTCTCGGGCTCGACCGGCGAGACCTGGGTCAAGGCGCATCAGGAAGCCGACGGCTTCAGCGACGTAAAGGGCTATGACACGCAGCAGAACCTGCTGCTCGACCTCAGCGCCGGCCGTGTCGACGCCGCCGTCAGCGACATTCCCGGCATGGAATATTCCTTCACCAAGATGAAGGATCTGAAGGTCAAGCAGCGCATCAAGACCGGCGAGCAGTACGGCCTGATGATGACCAAGGATCATCCGTTGCTCGGCAAGCTCAACGACGCGCTGACGGCGATGAAGAAGGACGGCACGCTGGCCGCGATCCACAAGAAGTGGTTCGGCAGCGACGCCCCGGCCGATTCCTCGACCGTCAAGGAAATGCCGCTGCCCAAGGCCTGAGCGTTGGCCGACAGGACGAAAGGCGTGCCGGCTCGAAAGGGGTCGGCACGTCCCGTTTTCACGCATAGCCTTCCCGGGACCAGCATCCGTTCGGCAAAGCCGATCTTGATATTCCGGGTCGGGCCCTGGCGTCAGATGACGCAACACCGTTCGGGAATGCCCTGATGTCGCTGATCGACACTTTCTTCAATGCCGACGTCATCGCGTCGAGCCTGCCGGCGCTCCTGCGCGGCTTCCTGAACACGCTGCTGCTCGGCCTGCTCAGCATCGGCATCGGCATTCCCATCGGCCTGGTGATCAGCCTGTTGCGGCTCTATGCGCCGAAGCCGCTGCGCTGGCTCGCGGTCGGCTACACCGACATCTTCCGCGCCTTGCCGGTTCTCGTCGTGCTGATCCTGATCTACTATGCGCTGCCGTTCCTCGGCATTCGCCTGTCGTCCTGGGCGTCGGCGGTGACCGCGTTCGCCATCATCATGTCGGCCTATTCGGCCGAAGTGTTCCGGTCCGGCATAGAGAGCATTCCGCGCGGTCAGTTCGAGGCGTCGCAGGCGCTTGGCCTGCCGTTCCTTTTGACCTTGCGCAAGGTGGTGCTGCCGCAGGCGGTGCGCGTCGTCATCCCGCCGATGACCAGCAACTGCGTCTCGATGTTCAAGGACACTTCGCTGGCCTCCACCGTGGCCCTGCCGGAACTGCTCAAGGAAGCAACCAACGCACAGTCGCTCTACGCCAATCCCTCGCCGCTGATCGGCGCGGCGCTCGTCTATCTCATCTTTCTTTGGCCGATGGTTCGTCTCGTCAGCCTGCTTGAAGCCCGCTTCAAGGACGAGAAAGCCCGCTAGAGCGGTTCAGTGTTTGTTGGAATCCCCGAACCGCCCCAACTCTTTGTTTTCACGCAATTCCGGACGGAAAACCGCTACGCACTTTTCCTGGAATTGCTCTAGCCACTCACCACAAGCACTTCGCAGGAGATATTCTTGAGCAATCCCCAGGCCACCGGCGGCTTCCCCGTCGATACCATCCGCGCCATGTTTCCTGCCCTGCAACGGGCCGGCGATTTCATTTTCATGGACAATGCCGCCGGCGCGCAGATCCCGCAGAGCGTGCTCGACGCGGTGACCAACCACCTGGTCTCGCACAATGTCCAGCGCGGCGGCCGCTATGGCCGCAGCGTCACCGTCGACCAGTCGGTCGCCGACGCTCGGACAAGCGTCGCCTTGCTGATCAATGCCTACAGCCCGGCGGAAATCTGCTTCGGCATGAACGCCACCTCCTTCATCCGCCTGGTCAGCCTCGGCATCGGCCAGATGCTGCAAGAGCGCGATGAGATCGTCATCACCGACATGGACCATGATGCCAACATCGCCACCTGGCTGGTGCTGGAATCCGCGGGCGCCAAGTTCAAGTGGTGGCGCATGCGCGAGGACGGAAATCTGCATGTCGACGATTTGCGTCCGCTGGTCTCCGACCGCACCCGTCTTGTCGCTTGCACGGTCACCGCACACTCGATCGGTTCGATCGTGGACGTCGCATCCGTCGCGAAAATCGCGCATGCGGCCGGCGGCGAAGTGTTTCTCGACTGCGTGCATTACGGACCGCACGGACTGATCGACGTGCAAGCCTGGGACTGCGACTATCTCGTCTGCTCCGGCTACAAGAACTTTTCGCCGCATATGGGCTTCCTGTGGGGCCGCTTCGAAACGCTGAAACGCTTGCCGACCTTCCGCGAGGATTTCATCCCGGACGAGCCGCCCTACAAGGTCGAGGCCGGCACCTTCATCTATGAGAACGTGTCGGGCATGGATGCCGCCGTACAGTATCTGGAACTGATCGGCCGCAATCTCGCGCCGTCCAACAACCGCTCGCGGCGCGAGAACATCGTCGCCGGCATGGGCGCCATCCGCGACTATGAGCTGGTGCTGGCGCGCGAGATGATGGGCGTGCTGAAGGGTTGCGGCGCGACCATCTACGGCGTCGCCGACGAAACCCGCATCAACGAGCGCGTGCCGACCTTCTGCTTCAACATCGGTAAGCTGTCGCCGCAAAGGATCGTCGAGGAAATGGCCGAGATGCAGATCGGCATCCGCGATGGCCACATGTACGCACCGCGGCTGATGAAGCGGCTCAACCTGTCGATGGACAGCGGCGCCATCCGCGCCTCGCTGGTGCACTACAACACGGTCGAGGAGATCCACAAGTTCGGCGAGGCGTTGCGGGCAATCATCGCGAAGCTGTCGTGACTGGATGGACGGTGCCTGACCTCCGGTCAGGCAGCCTTCTTCTTCGCCAACCGCGCTTTAATGCTGGCGACATCGGCGCGCGGCGTGGCGGCGAACAGCGTCCTGGTGTAGCTGTGCTTGGGGTCCGCAAAGACCTCGTCGCGCGAGCCGTATTCGACGGCCTCGCCGAAATACATCACCATCACATCGTCGGCGATGTAGCGCACCACCGAAAGGTCGTGGCTGATGAAGACATAGGTCAGCTGGAATTCATCCTGCAGGTCGGCGAGCAGGTTGAGCACCTGCGCTTGTACCGACAGGTCGAGTGCGGAGACCGGCTCGTCGAGCACCAGGAGGCTCGGGTTGAGCATCAGCGCGCGGGCGATGGCGATGCGCTGGCGCTGGCCGCCCGAGAACATGTGCGGATAGCGGTTGTAGTGCTCGTGACCGAGGCCGACCTTCTTCAGCATCTTCATGGCGAGGTCGCGCCGCTCGGCGGCCGATCTGTCGGTGTTGATCAGCAGCGGTTCGCCCAGCACGTCGCCGATCTTCTGGCGCGGATTGAGCGATCCGTAAGGGTTCTGGAAGACGATCTGCACCTTGCGGCGCATCTCCCTGGTCAATCCGCCCTTGGCGATATCGACCTTGTTGCCGTCGATGAACAATTCGCCCGACGTCGCGGGATCGATCAGGGTGATGATGCGGGCGAGCGTCGACTTGCCACAGCCGCTTTCGCCGACGATGGCCAGCGTCTTGCCCTTGTCCACCGTGAAGGAGACGCCCTTGACCGCATGCACGGTGCGCGGTCCGGTGAACAGGCCGCCGCCGATATGGTAGTCGCGCACGATGTTCTTGCCTTCGAGGACCGTGGTGCTCATGCGGAGGCTCCCGCCGCCGAGGGGGCAGGCTCGAACAGCATGTCGGAAACGGTCGGCAGCCGATCGCCGACGGCGTTTTCCGGCAATGCCGACAGCAGCGCGCGCGTGTAATTGCTCTTTGGCGATTCAAACAGCGACAGCACGTCGGCCTCTTCCATCTTGCGGCCCTTGTACTGGACGATGACGCGATCGGCGGTCTCGGCCACCACGCCCATATTGTGGGTGATCATGATCAGGCCCATGCCGTATTTGGCCTGCAGCGAGACGAGCAGATCGAGGATCTGCTTCTGGATGGTGACGTCGAGCGCGGTCGTCGGCTCGTCCGCGATCAAAAGCTTCGGATTGCAGGCAATGGCGATGGCGATCATGACGCGCTGGCACTGGCCGCCCGACATCTGGTGCGGAAACGAGCTCAGCCGTTCTTCCGGATCGGCAATGCCGACCAGCTTCATCAGCTCGATGGCGCGGGCCCGGCGCTGGGCGCGATCCATGCCCATGTGGAAGCGCAGCACTTCCTCGATCTGGAAGCCGACCGTGAAGCACGGGTTGAGGCTGGCGATCGGCTCCTGGAAGATCATCGAGATGTCCTTGCCGACGATCTTGCGGCGTTCGGACGGGCTGAGCTTCAACAGGTCGACGCCGTCGAAGGCCATGCTGTCGGCCTTAACCGTCGCGGTGTTGGGCAACAGCCCCATGACCGCCAGCATCGACACCGACTTGCCGGAGCCGGACTCGCCGACGATCGCCAGCACCTCGCGCGGCTCGACCGAAAGATCGATACCTTGCACGGCCATGAACGGTCCGGCGGCGGTGTCGAAGGAAACGGTAAGGTTCTTGATCTCAAGCAGGGACATGCTCACGACCTCTTCAGCTTGGGGTCGAGGGCGTCGCGCAGGCCGTCGCCGATCAGGTTGATGGCAAAGACGGTGATCAGGATGGCGAGGCCGGGAAAGGTCACCACCCACCATGCGCGCAGAATGAACTCGCGCGCTTCGGCGAGCATCGTGCCCCATTCGGGTGTCGGCGGCTGCGCGCCCATGCCGAGGAAGCCGAGTGCGGCCGCCTCGAGGATGGCGTTGGAGAAGGACAGCGTCGCCTGCACGATCAGCGGGGCGATACAGTTGGGCAGGATGGTGACCAGCATCAGCCTGAGATGGCTGGCGCCGGCGACCTTGGCCGAGACGACATATTCGCGGGTCTTCTCCGCCATCACGGCGGCCCGGGTCAGCCGGGCGAAGTGTGGCTGCAGCACGAAGGCGATGGCGATCATGGCGTTGACGAGGCCAGGGCCGAGCACCGCGACCAGCACCAGTGCCAGCAGCAGCGATGGGAAGGCCAGGATGATGTCCATGATGCGCATGATCAGCGTGTCGACCCAGCCACGGCAGTAACCGGCGAGCAGGCCGAGGATGACGCCGGAGATCAGCGCCGTGGTGACGACGACGAAGCCGATGGCGAGCGAGAAGCGCGAGCCATAGATCAGGCGCGAAAGCATATCGCGGCCGACGGCGTCGGTGCCTAGCAGGAACTGCGCGTTGCCGCCCGTCTGCCAGGCCGGCGGCGTCAGGAAGAAGTCGCGGAACTGATCGTCCGGCGAATGCGGGGCGAGCAAAGGCGCGAAGATGGCGATCAGGATCAGCAGGGCGAAGACGAAGAGACCGATCACCGCGCCCTTGTTGATCGAGAAATAGTGCCAGAATTCGCCGAACATCTGCAGCCGCGCGTCCTGCGGCTTGACGACGGTCGCGGCTTCGATGGCGGCTGGGCCTTCGTTGGTCATGTCAATTCGCCCGGATACGCGGGTTGATGACGGCATAGAGCACGTCGACGATAAGGTTCACCGACATGACGATCAGCGCGATCAAAAGCAACCCGCCCTGCACGGTGAAATAGTCGCGCTTGGAAATGGCGTCGATCATCCACTTGCCGATGCCTGGCCACGAAAAGATGCTCTCGGTCAGGATGGCGCCGGTGAGCAGCGTGCCGACCTGCAGGCCGATGGTGGTGACGACCGGGATCAGCGCATTGCGGAAGGCATGCAGACCGATGACACGGCGCGGCGCCAGGCCCTTGGCGCGTGCGGTGCGTACATAATCCTCGCCCAGCACTTCGAGCATGGCCGAGCGCGTCTGCCTGGCGATGACCGCCAGCGGAATGGTGCCGAGCACGATGGTGGGCAGAATGAGGTGCGACACCGCCGAGCGGAAGGCGCCCTTCTGGCCCGAGATGAGGGAATCGATGGTCATGAAGCCGGTCACCGGCTTGAAGAAGTAGAGAAGGTCGATGCGGCCCGAGACCGGTGTCCAGTGCAGCGTACCGGAGAAGACGATGATCAGCAGCAGGCCCCACCAGAAGATCGGCATGGAATAGCCGGCGAGCGCGGTGCCCATGGTCAGCTGGTCGAACCAGGAGCCGCGGCGGATTGCGGCGAAAATGCCGAAGGCGACACCGAAGATGATGGCGAAGATCATGGCGAAGATGGCGAGTTCGACCGTCGCCGGGAACCGCACCAGGAAATCCTTGAGCACCGGCGTCTTGGTGGAAAACGAGGTGCCGAAATCGCCACTGAGGATGTTGGTCAGATAGGTCAGATATTGTTGCCAGATCGGCAGGTCGAAACCGAACTGATGCATCAGCGCCGTGTGGCGTTCGGGCGACAGGCCACGTTCGCCCGCAAGCACCAGCACCGGATCACCGGGCAGGATGCGCACGAAGCCGAAAGCGAGGATGGTTATCCCGATGAAGGTCGGGATGATGAGGGCGAGCTTGCCGAGGATATAACGCAGCATGGCGGGCGAGGTGGGGCGGCGCCCTGTGGCGCCGCCCCGTTTCGCGAACCTTATTCGGCGATATCGACGCCGTCAAAGCGATGGATGCCGAGCGGATCCATCGCAAAGCCGGAGACGGTCTTCTGCATCGGCATGAACACCTTGGAGTGGGCGAGCGTCGCCCACGGTGCCTGCTCCTTGAAGATGACCTGTGCCTGTTCGTAGAGCTTGGTGCGCTCAGCCTGATCGGAAACGGTCTTGGCCTTGTTGATGAGCGCATCGAAGTCCTTGTTGCACCATTCCGCGCGGTTGTTCGAACCGACGGAAGCGCAGCTCAGGAGCACGCCGAGGAAGTTGTCCGGATCGCCATTGTCGCCGGTCCAGCCGACGATGACGGCGCCGTCGTGATCGACCGCCGAAGCGCGCTTGAGGTATTCACCCCAATCATAGCTGACGATGTTGACGGTGACGCCGACCTTGGCGAAGTCGGCCTGGATCAGCTCGGCGGTGCGGCGCGCGTTCGGCATGTACGGACGCGACACGGGCATGGCCCAGACGTTCATCTTGAGGTCCTTGACGCCGGCCTCTTCAAGCATCTTCTTGGCCGCCTCCGGATCGTACGGATCGTCCTTCACGTCCTTGTTGTAGGACCACATGGTCGGCGGGATCGGGTTGATCGCCACCTGGCCGGCGCCCTGGAACACGGCGTCGATAATGGCCTTCTTGTTGATGGCCATGTTGAGCGCCTTGCGGACGCGCACGTCGTCGAACGGCTTCTGCTGGGTGTTGTACATCAGCGCGCCGACGTTAAGGCCTTCCTGCTCCGCGACCGTCAGGTTCGCATCAGCCTGCAGGCCGGCGATATCGGCCGGCGCCGGGTAGGACATGATGTTGCATTCGCCCGCCTTCAGCTTTTGCGCGCGCACCGCCGGATCGGTGGTGATGGCGAAGACCAGATCGTCGATCTTCTGCTTGCCGCCCCAATAGTCCGGGTTGGCCTTGTAGCGGATGGCGGCGTCGGTCTGGTAGTCGACGAAGATGAACGGGCCGGTGCCGACCGGCTTCTGGTTGAACAATTCAGGCGTCTTGTCGGCCTGCAGCTTGTCGGCATATTCCTTCGAGACGATCGAGGCGAAATCCATGCCCAGCGTCGGAATGAAGGTGATCGCCGGCTCCTTGAGGGTGAACTTCACCGTCAGGTCGTCGACCTTCTCGACCTTGGTGATGTTGTCGCCGAACTGATCATTGTAATACTGATAGGCAATGCCCGGTATGTACTGGAACCAGGGGCCGTTCTTGTCGACCTGGCGCTGGAACGAGAACACCACGTCGTCGGCGTTCAGGTCGCGCGTCGGGGTGAAGTAGTCGGTGGGCGCGAACTTGACGCCCTTGCGCAGCTTGAAAGTATATTCCTTGCCGTCGTCGGAAATCGCCCAGCTGTCAGCCAGGCCGGGCGAGACCGAGGTCTTGCCGTGATCGAATTCGACGAGGCGGTTGAAGACGGTACGCGAGGACGCATCGAACGTCTGTCCCGCAGTGTACGGCGCCGGATCGAAACCTTCTGGCGACGCCTCCGCGCAATAGACCAGAGTTTTCGCGTTGGCCACGCCGCCCAGGACGCTTGCAGCCAGCAACGCGGCTGCAAAAGTCAATTTCTTCTTCATTGAGCACTCCCTGATGTTCTTCCAAGCCCCTCTATCAGGCTCGCGAAGCGCGCATATAAGCACCGTTTTTCCGGCTTTGGAACACCCCGTTTGCTTACCCCGCGGGAAGCAGGAAAAAAATCCGCGATTTTGCTAAATGGCAGAAAAAATTAGCAGTTTTTTCTATTCACGATATTATTAACGACCGCATTTTTTTATTGATCCGACGTCCGGCACCAAGGGTGCCGCGCGCCGTCTTCATCCGGGTATCGATGCGGAAAAATGCCGGTTCCAAGTACAGCGGGCGGGAACGATTTCCGACGCAAATCTTTCGGGGTCTTGCCGCAAGGGCAAGACTTGCACCGCCGCCGATAGAGGCAATACATAGGTGGACATGCTGGCGGCAGCGGAGGACGTCTCCATCAATCCGGAGGCGGTGCGGCGCGGGCCAACGAGAAACAGACGACCAGGGTTGTCGAGGAGGAACGGGTGGCAAAAGCATCGAAGGCGCCAGTGAAGGCGTCGGCCAAGGCGGTCTCGAACCCAGCGGCCGGTGGGCAAGGCAAAGCCGCGGCCGCGAAAGCGGCGGCCAAACCCGCCAAGAGCACCCCCACGGCGAAGGCAGCGGCCACTGCCAGTACCGGCAAGAAGCCGGCGACGAAAGCCGCGCCGGCAAAGGCATCCGCGACCAAGGCCGGACCGGGCAAGGCCGGAACGACGAAGAGTTCGCCACCAGCGAAGGCTGCACCTGTATCGAAACCGGCGACCCCGGCCAGCCAGCGGCTGCCGAAGGCGCTCACCGAACTCGCCGCCGGCCTGCCGCAAAAGCCATGGCTCAACAGCTATCCCAAGAACATGCCGGCCGAGATCGGCGCCCTTCCCTACAGTTCCATCGGCGACTTCCTCGTTGGCGCCTGCAAGCAGTTCGCCGGTCAGCCGGCTTTCACCTGCATGGGCAAGTCAATCACCTACGCTGAACTCGAACAGCTATCGGCGGCCTTCGGTGCCTATCTGCAGTCCACCGGATTGCAGAAGGGGGCGCGCGTCGCCCTGATGATGCCGAACGTGCTGCAGTATCCCGTGGCGATGATGGCGGTCGCCCGCGCCGGCTTCACGGTGGTGAACGTCAATCCGCTCTACACGCCGCGCGAACTGGAGCATCAGCTCAAGGATTCCGGGGCGCAGGCCATCGTCATCCTCGAAAACTTCGCCAGCACCTTGCAGGCGGTCGTCGCCAGGACCTCGGTCAAGCATGTCATGGTCGCCGCCATGGGCGACCTGCTCGGCGGCCTGAAGGGCTCGATCGTCAATCTGGTCGTGCGCCGCGTCAAGAAAATGGTGCCGGCCTGGTCATTGCCCGGTCATGTCAAGTTCAATGCGGCCCTGAAGGCTGGCCGCGGCATGGCCTTCAAGCCGGCCACGGTGGCCGCCAGTGACGTCGCCTTCCTGCAATATACCGGCGGCACCACCGGAATCTCGAAAGGCGCGACCCTCTCGCACAGCAATGTGCTGGCCAACGTCGCGCAGAATGCGCTGTGGCTGCAGGACGCCTACACCGTCAAGCCAAAGCCGGCGCATCTCAACCTCGTCTGCGCATTGCCGCTCTACCATATCTTCGCGCTGACGGTGAATGCGCTGATGGGCATGCAAATGGGCGGCCAGAACATACTGGTCCCCAATCCGCGCGACATTCCCAGCTTCGTCAAGGAAATGGGCAAATATCCGATCCATATCTTTCCGGGCCTCAACACGCTGTTCAATGCGCTCTTGAACAATGAGGACTTCCGCAAGCTCGACTTCAGGCCGCTGCTGCTGACGCTGGGCGGCGGCATGGCGGTGCAGAAAGGCGTCGCCGAGCGCTGGAAGGCGCTGACCGGGTGCCCGATCAGCGAAGGCTACGGCCTTTCGGAGACCTCGCCGGTGGCGACGGCCAACAAATTCAGCTCCGGCGACTTCACCGGCACCATCGGCCTGCCGCTGCCCTCGACCGAAATCGCCATCCGCGACGACGACGGCAACAACGTGCCGCTCGGCGAGGTCGGCGAGATCTGCATCAGGGGACCGCAGGTGATGGCGGGTTACTGGAACCGGCCGGACGAGACCGCCAAGGTGATGACCGAGGACGGCTTCTTCAAATCGGGCGACATGGGCTTCATGGACGAACGCGGCTACACCAAGATCGTCGATCGCAAGAAGGACATGATCCTCGTTTCCGGCTTCAACGTCTATCCGACCGAACTCGAGGAGGTCGTGGCGGCGCATCCCGGCGTGCTCGAAGTGGCGGCGATCGGCGTGCCGGACGAGCATTCTGGCGAAGTGCCGAAGCTGTTCATCGTCAAGAAGGATCCGGCCCTGACCGCCGAAGCCATCACCGCCTTTTGCCGCGAGAACCTGACCGGCTACAAGCGTCCCAGACACATCGAGTTCAGGACCGAATTGCCGAAGACGCCGGTCGGCAAGATCCTGCGGCGGGCTTTGCGCGAGTAGTGGGTGATAGTCCTGCCGACGGCGAGGCGCCGGACAACGGTTTGCCGGGCCGGCACCTCCGCCTCGACCCGGCAGCGTTCATCAAGGCGAATATGCGCCTCGTCCCGGTACCGGCGCTTCCCGAAATCCAGCTGTACACCGCTCACCCGGGCAGCGGGCTGAGGCGCCTCGTCGACCCTGAAGAGGATCGCGATGACATGCGGGAACCGCAGCCGCCCTACTGGGCCTATGCGTGGGCCGGCGGCGCCGTGCTGGCGCGCTATATCCTAGACCATCCGAAGATCGTGACGGGCCGCCGCGTGCTCGACCTCGGAGCCGGCTCCGGCATTGTCGGGATCGCCGCCGCGAAAGCCGGCGCGCGCGAGGTGATTGCCGCCGAGATCGACCGCAACGGCATTGCCGCGATCGCGCTGAACGCAGCGGCCAATCGCGTCGCGATAACGATAGTCGGGAACGACATCACCACGGGGCCGCCGCCCGCCGCGGACTTGGTGCTCGCCGGCGACGTGTTCTACGGGCAGGAAGTCGCCTTGGGGGTGATGCCTTTCCTCGACCGCTGCCTCGCCGCCGGCATCGAGATCCTCGTCGGCGATCCGGGCCGGGCCTATCTGCCGCGATCACGGCTGCGGCTGCTTGCCGAATACAAGGTGCCGGATTTCGGCGAGGCGAAAGACGCCACGCTGAAGCCGAGTGGTGTCTTTCGCCTCGGGACCGAACAGTCCCTCGTCCTGGCGATCAGGCCGTCTCCTTGACCCGCGCCGACAGGAGATCCGGCAGGTCGGCAACCGAATCCAGGATGACGTCGGCGATCTCGGCCAGCGATTCGCGGGTGCCGGTGCCGGAAAGCACGCCGACGGCGAGGCCGCAGCCGCCGGCACGCGCCATTTCGAGATCGTGACGGTTATCACCGACCATGGCGATCTCCACCGGCTTCAGCCCGGTAAGATCGCAAAAGGCCTGGATGGTGTCAGGGGCTGGCTTGGGGTTCGCCACCGCGTCATAACCATAGGCGGCATCGAACAGTTGCGCGACGCCCAGCGTGACCAAGGTCTTCTCCGCGCCGCTGGTCGAATCGTTGGTGGCCACGCCAAGCCGGTAGGATCGCTTGTGCAGCAGAGCCAGCGTGTCGACGATATCGGGCAGCGCCACTGCCATCGCCGAGCCCTGCACCGAAGTGATCTCGTTGAAGCGGGCGACGGCCAGCATCTGGTCCTCGTTGGACAGGCGCGGAAACCACAGTTCGACGACGTCGAGATTGGTGCCGGAGGCAAAGATGGAGTCGGGTTTGAAGCGCCGGTTGGCGAAATCGAAACCGGCGGCCGCCAGCAGCCTGTCGGCCTTCCAGCGGTCGCCCTCGGCTGCGTCCATGGCCATGAAATCGGCAACGCCGAGCCAGGTCGCGTTGAAATCGACAAGTGTCCCGTCCTTGTCGAACAATATGCCCTTGATGTCTGCCAAATTTTTCACTCCGAACCACGCAATTGGTGGATGTATCCCACAAGGCCAGCGGTCGATGCATCGCGCTTGGCGGCACTTTCCTTGCCTTCCACGACAGGCAGGAGGCCGGTGGCCAGTTCCTTGCCGAGTTCGACACCCCACTGGTCGAAAGAGTTGATGTTGAACAGCGTGCCCTCGACGAAGACGCGGTGCTCGTAGAGCGCGATCAGCCGGCCGAAGGTGCGGGGGTCGAGCTTGCGGTAGAGGATGGTCACCGAGGGCCGGTTGCCGGAGAAGACGCGGTGCGGCGCGATACGGTCGACGTCGGCCGGCTTCATGCCCTTGGCCAGCATCTGCGCGCGCGCCTCTTGCAGCGTGCGGCCCTTCATCAAGGCTTCCGACTGCGCCAGGCAGTTGGCGAGCAGCAGGTCATGCTGGTGCTTGAGATCAGGCTCATGGCCGACGGCGGCGGCGAGGAACTCGACAGGGATCAAATCGGTGCCCTGGTGCAGCAGCTGGAAAAAGGCGTGCTGACCGTTGGTGCCTGGCTCCCCCCACACCAGCGGCCCGGTCGGCGTCGTCACCGGCGTGCCGTCGAGGGTGACGCTCTTGCCGTTCGATTCCATGTCGAGCTGCTGCAGATAGGCCGGCAGCCTGGACAGGCGCTGGTCATAGGGGATGACCGCGCGGGCCGGATAGCCGCAGATCACGCGGTGCCACCAGCCGACAAGCCCCAGGAGCGCCGGCAGGTTCTTCCGGAGCGGCGCGGAACGGAAATGCTCGTCCATCTCGTGCGCGCCGTCGAGGAAGGCGCGGAAATTGCGCGGGCCGATGGCGATCATGACCGGAAGGCCGATCGCGCCCCATAGCGAATAGCGGCCGCCGACCCAGTCCCAGAAGCCGAAGACGCGATCCTGCTCGATGCCGAACCTGGCCACCAGGTCGAGCGCGGTCGAGACGGCGGCGAAATGCTTGCCCACGGCCTCCTTGCCCAAAGCCTTCTCGATCCATTGCCGCGCGGTCTGCGCATTGGTCATCGTCTCGACCGTGGTGAAGGTCTTGGAGGCGATAATGAACAGCGTGGTTTCGGCGGACAATCCCTTCAGCGTGTCGTGGATATGAGCGCCATCTATGTTGGAGACATAATGCGCGTGCGGGCCGTCATGATAGGGGGCGAGCGCCAGCGTCGCCATGGCCGGACCAAGATCCGAGCCGCCGATGCCGATATTGACGATGTCGGTGATCTTCTTGCCGGTGGCGCCTGTCGCCTTGCCGGAGCGGACGGCATCGGCGAAGGCGCCCATGGCGTCGAGCACGGAAATGACATCCGCCTTGACGTCCTGGCCGTCGACCGTGACACCCTTGCCGCTGAGGTTTCGCAGTGCCGTGTGCAGAACGGCGCGGTCTTCGGTGACGTTGATCTTCTTGCCGGCGAACATGGCGGCGCGGCGGCCTTCGAGATCGGCGGCGGCGGCGAGCTTTTCCAGGAGATCCATGGTCGCCGCGTCGACGGCGCATTTCGACCAGTCGAGCAGGAGGTCGCCATCGGTGGCGGAGAATGTCTTGAAGCGCTGCGGATCGGCGGCGAAGACCTGGCGCATGTCGCCAGGTGCGGCGGCGCGATGATCGCGCAAGGCGGCAAGCTGTTGCTGGAAGGCTGACTGATCCACTGGCGGGGACTCCTGGCGTTTTAGACGCACCATATCAGACCGGATGTTTCCGGCGCGTGTCGTCGCGCCGAAACTATTGAGCCGAATTCCATGCGGTCAATACGCGGCGATGACGCAGCGCATCACGATGCGATGACACAATGTATCAGCAGGTATCGAGCAGCGAGGCGCCAGCGTCCTGTGTTTCGGGCCTGAAGGATCACTGGCATAAATCCCAAAGATCAGAAAAATTGATTGGCGCAACCCCTTGTGCCACGGTTACGTTCGGCTGGTCCAGCCAAGCAAAAAAGGCTGGCCATCGAGGAACATCTTCCATGCCACAGAGAAACGACACGGCGATATGGTCCGGCCTGTTCCGGATTTCGGCTGAATCCGGCCAGACCCTGCAGGCGCAGATCCGCCAAGCCATCGTGGCCGCCATTCTCGACCGCCAGATCGCCGCTTCGATGCCGCTTCCTTCCTGCCGCATCCTGGCCGAAAAACTCGGCGTGGCGCGCGGAACGGTGGTGCTGGCCTTCCAGCAGCTCGTCGACCAGGGTTTCCTGGTGGCGCGCGAGCGGCGCGGTCATTTCGTCAATCCGGACGTGCTGGCGACACCGGCCAAGCCGCACCAGAAGGCGCCCGACCAAGCCAATGAGATCGACTGGAAGGCACGCCGGCAGATCGCGGCAAGCGATATGCCGCCGCCGGCCAAGCACGAGAACTGGATCAAGTCGTCCTACCCCTTCGTCTACGGCCAGTTCGACCCGGCGCTGTTCCCGACCGCCGAGTGGCGCGAGTGCAACCGCATGGCGCTGGCCGTGCTGGAGATCCGCAACTGGGCGTCCGACATGGTCGACCGCGACGATCCGCTGCTGATCGAGCAAATCCAGGCCCGGCTGCTGCCCAGGCGCGGCATTTTCGCCAATCCCGACGAGATCATCGTCACGCTGGGCGCCCAGAACGCGCTCTATATGCTCGCTTCGCTCTTGATGACCAAGGGCTCGAAAGTGGCGATGGAGGATCCGGGCTACCCCGACGCGCGCTCGATCTTCCGCCTCGCGGGCGCCGACATCGAACCGGTGCCGGTGGACCAGTCCGGCATCGTAACCTCTTCTATTCCCAATGATTCCGGGTTCGTGTTTGTCACGCCGAGCCATCATTGCCCGACCATGGTGCCGTTGTCGGCGGAGCGGCGGCAGGATCTTCTGGCGCGCGCCAACCGGCACAACCAGATCATCATCGAGGACGGCTATGACAGCCAGCTTCTCGACGAGGCGCCGCAGCAGGCGCTGAAGAGCCTCGACCGCTCCGGCCGCGTCGTTTATGTCGGCTCGATGTCGAAGACGCTGGCCCCCGGTCTGCGGCTTGGCTACATCGTGGCCTCGGCTGGACTAATCGCCGAACTCAGGGCGCTGCGCCGCTTCATGCTGCGCCATCCGCCGGCCAACAACCAGCGCGCCGTGGCGCTGTTCCTGTCGCTCGGCCATCACGAAGCACTGGTGCGGCGGCTGTCGAGCGCCTTCGACGAGCGGCGCAAGCGTCTGGTCCATGCGATTTCCGCCTTCCTGCCGGAGTGGCGCTCGACGGATTCGGCGGGCGGCACGTCGCTTTGGCTGGAGGGGCCACGCGGCACCGATTCGCGCGGTTTGGCCGAGGCTGCGGCCTCGCGCAGCGTCATCATCGAGCCGGGCGACCGGTTCTTCGATCGCACCGAAAAGCCTTCGCGTTTCATGCGGTTGGGCATTTCCTCGATCGCGCTGCAGCACATCGAGCCCGGCATCCGGGAACTGGCCACCGCCGCTGGCCGCAGGCCCGCAGCCGCTTGATTCCAGTGACCGGAGCCGCGCAATCGCGGCTTCGGCTCCTTTAGCTCTGGCATATGCAACCGGACTGGCTGGCTCATAGGCTGTGCCAATGCCGGCGGCATAGTCGTGGCACAAAGGGGAAGAAGCAGCCGATGGTGGACCAACCGCCGCGCTGTTTCTCGTGAAAGGTGGAGTGCTTCGATGTCTGTGGTTCTTGAAAAGCAGGAAGCGGCAGCGGATCAACGCTCGCGCCGCTCCGGCGGACGCGAAGCGCGCCGCGCGATGCGGGCAGCGCCGCTCGCCGACGACATCAAACCGGTGCGCGCCGGGCTCGAGGGTGGCAGTTACGGACCACTCAAGGGCAATGATCGCGAGCGCATCCACGAAGCGGTGCTGACGCTTCTGGAAACAGTCGGCTTCGCCAACGCCATCCCCTCCTGCATCGAGGCGCTGACCCAGGCCGGCGCCACCTATGGCGACGATGGCCGCATCCGGTTCCCGCGCTCGCTGGTGCTCGAGACGATCAAGAAGGCAGCACGGAATTTCACCTTGCACGGCCAGGATCCCAAACACGACATGGTGATCCAGGGCAAGCGCGTGCACTACGGAACGGCCGGCGCCGCGGTTCATCTGGTGGATGTCGAGAAGCGCGAATACCGCGAGTCGCTGCTGCAGGACATCTATGACGCCGCCCGCATCGTCGAAGGGCTCGACAACATCCATTTCTTCCAGCGGCCGATGGTGCCGCGCGACATTCCCGATCCGCTCGAAATGGATTTCAACACGCTCTACGCCTGCGTGATGGGCACGTCCAAGCATGTCGGCACCTCGTTTACGGTGCGCGAGAACGTGCAGCCGGCGCTCGAAATGCTCTATGCCATTGCCGGCGGCGAAGAGAATTTCCGCGCCCGGCCGTTCGTGTCGAACTCGAACTGCTTCGTCGTGCCGCCGATGAAATTCGCCGAGGACGCCTGCGGCGTGCTTGAGGCCTGCGTCGAGGGCGGCATTCCGATCCTGCTTTTGTCGGCGGGACAGGCCGGAGCCACGGCACCGGCGGCGATTGCCGGCGCCGTGGTACAGGCGGTGGCCGAAGTGCTGGCTGGCCTGGTCTATGTCAACGCCATCAAACCAGGGCATCCGGCGATCTTCGGCACCTGGCCGTTCGTGTCGGATCTCAGGACAGGCGCCATGTCGGGCGGCTCCGCCGAGCAGGCCGTGCTGACCGCGGCCTGCGCCCAGATGGCGCAATTCTACGATTTGCCGGGCGGTTCCGCCGCCGGCATGACGGATTCGAAACTGCCCGACATCCAGTCCGGCTATGAAAAGGGCATCACCGACGTGATGGCGGGCCTTGCCGGGCTCAACCTGGTCTACGAATCGGCCGGCATGCACGCCTCGCTGCTCGGCTTCTGCCTGGAAAGCCTAATCATCGACAACGACATGCTCGGCCATTGCCTGCGCTGCGTGCGCGGCATCGAGGTGACCGACGAAGCGCTGTCGATCGACACCATCGCCGATGTCTGCCTGAAAGGCCCGGGGCACTATCTCGGCAACGAGCAGACGCTGCGCCTGATGCAGACGGAATATTTCTATCCTGCCGTCGGCGATCGCTTTTCGCCGAAGGAGTGGAACGAGAAGGGTCGGCCCGACATCCTGCAGCGCGCGGTCATCGAGAAGAAGCGTGTCCTTGCCGAGCGCTTTCCGCGCCATGTGCCGAAGCTGCTCGATGACAAATTACGCGCCCGCTTCGGCGACATGATCAAGCTGCCGCGCGGCGGCATGGGCGGCTGAGCGCAGCTATTCGGCTGCGAGCCCATAGCGCTCGACGACCTCGGCGTTGATCAGCTTGGCGTGCAGCGCCATCAGCACGATCCGCGCATCGAAGCTGTCGCCGGTTTCAAGAGCCGCCTCGATCCGGCGCTCCGCGTCAAGCCGCTGCAGCGGACCTTGCGCACGTTCGAAGGTTTCCGGTCCGGCGATGCAATAGCCGAACAGGTTCGCCACCTGTGGATAGGCTTGGGGCGGTGGCTCCTCGGGCCAGTGATCCTTCATCAGATTGACGATGGTGAGTTTCACCCCTTCCGGCACAAGGGCGGGATGCAGGTCGGCGCCCCGCAAGGCGGCGTCGAGTTGCCGCAAATCACCCGAGCGGCCGAACAGACCGAGAAAGCCGAGGGAAGAGCGTCGTCCCGCCATTGATGGTTCAATCCGTTTTCCACCAGTTAGGTGGTTCGGAAGCGAAATACAAAGGAACCGGAAATCTAGCCGCCCGCCGCCAACAGCAACACGCCGGCAAGAGCGCACCCCGCAAGCGTCGGCAGCACACCGCTTTTCAGCCTCAGGATGGCGACCATGGCGGCCAGGGAAAGCAGCGCGGCCCGCCAGTCGATCGACGAAAGCACCGGCACATTCATGCCAAGGTCCGTCATGCGCACCTCGCGGAATACGACGTGCAAGGCGAACCACAGAGCAAGATTCATGACGACACCGACAACAGCGGCGGTGATCGCGCCCAGCGCGGCCGACAACGCCTTGTTGCCGCGCAGAGCCTCGATATAGGGCGCGCCGAGGAATATCCAGAAGAAGCAGGGCGTGAACGTGACCCACAAGGTCAGCAGCGCTCCAAGCGATCCGCCAAGCAACGGGTTCAGCGCGCCGGCGTGGCGAAACGCGGCGATGAAGCCGACAAACTGCAAAACGAGAATGAGCGGACCCGGCGTGGTCTCGGCAAGCCCGAGGCCATCGACCATTTCACCGGGGGTGAGCCAGCCGAAAGACTGCACGGCCGCCTGCGCAACATAGGCAAGGACCGCGTAGGCGCCGCCGAAGGTGACGACCGCCATGACGCTGAAGAACCCGCCGATCTGCGTCCACACGCTGCTTGTACCGGTGAGCGCCCAGAGCAACAGAACCGGCCCGAGCCAGATCGGCAGCCAGATCGCGACGGTGCGCGGCGCATGCCATCGTGTCGGCCTGGTGTGGGCCAGTTCGCCGCGTTCGAACATCAGGTCGACCGCGCCCCTGATATCGGGAGCGTCGTTCTTGCCGTGCGCCGCGCCGGAAAACAAGGCTGGCGCGACGCGGTTTCCGACCGATCCCACCAATCCCGCGATCAGGACGATGAGTGGGAACGGGATGCTGAGCACATAGATGCCGAGAAAAGCGCAAACCGCGATCGCCACCATCACCCGGTTCTTCAAGGCACGGCGGCCGATGCGGATCACCGCCTCCACGACAACGGCGAGCACTGCCGCCTTGACACCGAAGAACAGCGCCGCGACGAGCGGCACATCGCCATAGAGCGCATAGAAGATGCTCAAGGTGAGCATGACGAGTGCGCCGGGCACCACGAACAGGACACCGGCGACAAGGCCGCCGATCGTCCTGTGCAGCAGCCAGCCGATATAGATGGCGAGCTGCTGGGCCTCGGGACCGGGCAGCAGCATGCAGTAATTCAAGGCATGCAGGAAACGCTGTTCGCCAATCCACCGCCTCTCCTCGACCAGCTCCTTGTGCATGAGCGCAATCTGCCCCGCCGGCCCGCCGAAGCTCAGCAATCCGATCTTCGCCCAGAGTTTTGTAGCCTCGCGGAAGCTCGGAACCGCCGGCGCCACGACGATGTCGGGATCTTTCCCCGAAATGAGGCTGCTCATGACGGTTTCACCCCGCTCGGCCAGTTGTGCGTCTCGTCGGTGGCGTCGCGGCACCACCGGAAGAACGCGTCATAGAGCAGCATTCCCGCCTCCAGCTGCTCCAGATCGTCGCGGAACATGCGGGCCAGGCCGAGCGAGGCGGCGAGAAATCCGGCGGCCTGGGGAGCCAGGTCAAGCCGTGCGGTGTCGGCCGCGCGCACGATCGTGGCAAGGCGATCGAGCGCCTGGGATTCCAACCCGAACTCCTCGATCACCGTGTCGAAGGTGCAGCGCTCGCCGCGATGGCTCCAGAACACATTGTCGATGTCGAAGGGCACGGCTTGGAAGCGGTCGGCGACGGCAGGCACTTCGGCCGCGTCGACAAAGAGAAAGACCGCGTGCGGATCGATGAAACGCCGGATCAGCCAGGGGCAGGCGATGCGATCAATCTTGGGGCGAGCCCGCGTCACCCAGACGGTGCGGCCCTTTTCATCGCGGGACGGTATCTTGTCGGCGCGAACCAGAAGGCCGCCGACATCGCGCCAGGCCTCGAAACCGCCTTCGAGGGATTCGGCGGCAACGCCTTGGTGTCGCAGCCAGGCGGCCACGCCTTGAGAGAGCTTTTGCCCTTTCTGGCAGACGACGGCCACTTGGCTGCCGGCAAGGTCGTTTGCCCAGGCCGAGACGGTTTTGAAGTTGCGCCGGTGCGAGGCCGGCAGCAGGCGCGGATCGGCGTCGTAATCGTCATCGATGCGGACATCGACGATCACAGGTGCGCCGGGCAGACCAATCAGACGGGATAGTTGCAGTACGGTGATAGCGGTTGTTGACGGCATCGCGTCCACCTCCTGAACAGAGAAGCCTGGACGCGAACATTGGGCTGACGCCTCACGGGGTCGTCGCGATGCACCCCTTGGCATGATGGTGGAATTGTTGGGCAGGCTTGTCAAGGACGGTTCGTTCCCGGCCTATGGCCGTGGGAATGGCGGCCTGATCGATCAGGCCGCCGGTCGTCGTCAATCCATCATCCGTGACCAGCCAGGAATAATCGATGACTATTCCCAGGAATAATCGATGACTATTCCGGGAATAATCAGTGATTGTCGCGAGGCACGCCCATGGTGTGCGCGACATCCTGGTATTTTACCGCCGGCTTCAGCACCATGCCGGCCGAGAACTGGTCGACCATACCGCGCTGGATTTCCTGCCATGGCGTCTGGTGCTGGGGATAATGATAGCCGCCATCTTTCTGCAGTTCAGCGCGCCGCCGCGTGATCTCGTCGTCGCTGACGAGGATGTTCGCGGTGCCTTTCCGCAGGTCGATGCGGACGCGGTCGCCGGTCTTGAGCAACGCCAAACCGCCGCCGACGGCGGCTTCCGGCGAGGCGTTCAGGATCGACGGCGAGCCCGACGTGCCGGACTGGCGACCGTCGCCGATGCAGGCGAGCGCGTGGATACCCTTCTTGATAAGGTAGGCCGGCGGCTGCATGTTGACGACCTCGGCGCCGCCGGGATAGCCGACGGGACCGGCGCCGCGCATGAACAGGATGGTGTGCTCGTCGATGCCTTGCGCCGGGTCGTCGATGCGGGCGTGGTAATCCTCCGGGCCATCGAAGACCATGGCGTTGCCCTCGAAGGCCTCCGGATCGTTCGGATTGGACAGATAGCGCTCGCGGAATTCCGGCGAGATGCCGCTCATCTTCATGATCGCCGAATCGAACAGATTGCCCTTGAAGTTGATGAAGCCGGCATTGGCCTTCAGCGGCTCGGCCACGGTGCGGATGACATCGGTGTTCTCGTTGGCGACGCCCTCACAGTTGGCGCCGATCGACTTGCCGTTGACGGTCAGGGCATCGGGATGCGGCAGCATTCCGGCCTTCATCAGTTCGGCCACGACCGCCGGCACGCCACCGGCGCGGTGATAGTCTTCGCCGAGATATTCGCCCGACGGCTGCAGGTTGACGATGAGCGGCACGTTGAGGCCGACCTTCTGCCAATCGTCATTGTCGAGCGGTACGCCGAGATGGCGGGCGATGGCGTTGAGGTGGATCGGCGCGTTGGTGGAGCCGCCGATCGCCGAATTGACGACGATGGCGTTTTCGAAGGCCGCGCGGGTCATGATGTCGGACGGTTTCAGGTCCTCGTGCACCATGTCGACGATGCGCTTTCCCGTCTCATAGGCGATCTGGCCGCGCTCGCGGTACGGCGCCGGGATGGCGGCCGAACCGGGCAGCTGCATGCCGAGCGCCTCCGCCAGCGAATTCATCGTCGTGGCGGTGCCCATCGTGTTGCAGTAGCCCGTGGACGGCGCCGAGGAGGCGACAATGTCCATGAACTCGTCATAGTCGATCTCGCCGGCCGACAGGCGCTGGCGCGATTCCCAGACGATGGTTCCCGAGCCCGTGCGCTTGCCCTTATGCCAGCCATTGAGCATCGGGCCGACCGACAGCGCGATGGCCGGGATGTTGACGGTCGCCGCCGCCATCAGCAAGGCAGGCGTGGTCTTGTCGCAGCCGATGGTCAGCACGACGCCGTCGAGCGGATAGCCGTAGAGCACTTCGACAAGGCCGAGATAGGCGAGGTTGCGGTCAAGGGCCGCGGTCGGCCGCTTGCCGGTCTCCTGGATCGGGTGACAGGGGAATTCGAAAGGAATGCCGCCCATCGAGACGATGCCTTCGCGCACGCGCTTGGCGAGCTCGATGTGGTGCCGGTTGCAAGGCGAGAGATCAGAGCCGGTCTGGGCGATGCCGATCAGCGGTTTGCCCGACGTCAGCTCGGCGCGTGTCAGCCCGTAATTCAGGTAACGCTCGAGATAGAGCGCCGTCATTCCCGGATTGTCGGGATTGTCGAACCACTCCTGCGAGCGGAACTTTTTCTTTTTCGTGGGGGCGCCGGCCATCATGGTCTCCGTATTTGTATGACAAATCGATATGACAACGCGCCGATGCAGGCAAGGGGCACGCGTGATCTGAATCCGGACTTTGGTGCGATAGACAGCTATCGAACCGCGCGCTACGACCAATCCGACATTGGCGATGGGGAGGTTTAAATGGCTTTGGTGATCGAGGGCGAGGAACGTATCGCCGCACCCGTGAAGAAAGTGTGGGAAGCGCTGAATGACCCAATCGTCCTGAAGGACGCCATTCCGGGCTGTCAGAGCCTGGAAATGAAATCGGCGACCGAGATGGCGGCAACGGTGGTGCTGAAGATCGGTCCGATCAAGGCGACCTTCAACGGCGAAGTGACGCTCAGGAATCTCAAGCCGCCGCATGCCTACACCATCCAGGGCGAAGGCAAGGGTGGCATTGCCGGCTTCGCCAAGGGCGGTGCCGACGTCACCCTCACCGCCGACGGGCCGGACGCGACGGTCCTCAAATACGCGGCCAAGGCAGAAGTCGGCGGCAAGATCGCGCAGCTCGGCAGCCGGCTGATCGAATCGACCTCGAAGAAACTGGCCGGACAGTTCTTTTCGGCATTCGGCGAGAAAGTGGGCGGCTGATCCTTGAGGGGTCACTCAAACACGATGTTTGGCACCGCCGCTTCGGCCGCGCCGCGTTCCTCATTGACCCTGTACCAAACCTTGGAAGCGATATCGCGATAGATTTTCGCTTCGGCGCCATCCGGTTTCGAGACGACCACCGGCGTGCCGGCGTCCGAGCTTTCGCGAATGCCCATTTCCAGCGGCACCTCGCCGAGGAAGGTGACGCCCAGCCTCTCGGCCTCGCGGCGCGCGCCGCCATGGCCGAAAATATCGTAGCGCTTGCCGGTGTCAGGGGCGAGGAAGTAGCTCATGTTCTCGACAATGCCGAGCAGCGGCACATCGACTTTTTTGAACATATTGAGACCTTTGCGGGCGTCGATCAGCGCCAGGTCCTGTGGCGTCGAGACGATGACCGCGCCGGCCAGCGGCACCTGCTGGGCCATGGTGAGCTGGGCATCGCCGGTGCCGGGCGGCATGTCGACGACAAGCACGTCGAGCCGCCCCCATTCGACTTCGCGCAGCATCTGGGTGAGCGCCGACATAACCATCGGCCCGCGCCAGATCATCGGTGTTTCCTCATCGACGAGGAACCCCATCGACATCACCTTGAGGCCGTAATTCTCCATGGGTTTCAGGATCTTGCCGTCGACCGTCTGCGGCCGGCCATGGATGTTGAGCAGCCTGGGCATCGACGGGCCATAGATGTCGGCATCGAGCACGCCGACCCGCAAGCCGTTGGCGGCAAGGCCGAGCGCCAGATTGACGGCCGTGGTCGACTTGCCGACGCCGCCCTTGCCCGAAGCAACCGCGATGATCGCCTCGATGCCGGGGACGCCGCGCTTGCCATGGCTCTGAGAAGCAGGAGCATGCGGAGCCGCCCGAGGTGCGGCGGCGGGCGGAGCCGGCCTGGGTGCGGGACGCGATGGAACCGGCGCCTCCATGCCGCCGCCTTTCTTTTCCGCCGTCAGCGCGACGACCGCACCGGCGACGCCGGGAATGGCCTTCACCACCCGCTCGGCGGCGGCGCGCAACGGCTCCATCTCCTGGGCCCGCGCGGCGGGAACGGTGATCGAGAAGAAGACTTTCGAATCGGCGATGAAAATCTCCGAAACCATGCCGAGATCGACGATGTTGCCGGTGAAATCGGGCCCGTTGACGGTCTTCAGGCGCTCGACGACGGTTTCCTTGGTGACGGCCATAACAATTCTTCCTCGGCTTAAGGTGCTGCTCACATAGTGCAGATCGGCGGCTGGTCCAAGCGCCACGCCGCGACATCACCGGGCCAGGCTGAGCGCCAGGTAGGTGAGAGCGGAAATCGCCGCCGTCGCCGGCAAGGTCACGACCCAGGCGACGACGATGTTGCCGGCGATGCCCCAGCGCACCGCCGAGACACGCCGGGCCGCGCCGACACCGATAATGGCACCGGTGATGGTGTGCGTGGTCGAGACCGGGACGCCGAGCAAGGTGGCTGCGAACAGGGTGATCGCGCCGCCGGTCTCGGCGCAGAAGCCCTGCATCGGATTGAGGCGCGTGATCTTCGAGCCCATTGTGTGGACGATGCGCCAGCCGCCCAAAAGCGTGCCCAGCGCCAGCGCCGACTGGCAGGTGAGGACGACCCACAGCGGCACATAGAACGAGGTGCCGAGCATGCCTTGCGAATAGAGCAGCACGGCAATGATGCCCATGGTTTTCTGGGCGTCGTTGCCGCCATGGCCGAGCGAATAGAGCGAGGCCGAAAAGAACTGCAGGACGCGAAACGTGCTGTCGACGGCGAATGGCGTCTGGCGCACGAACAGCCATGAAACCACCAGGACCAGGAGAAGCGCCAGGACGAAACCGGTTGCCGGCGACAGCACGATCGCGGCGACCGTCTTGCCGAGGCCCGACCAGACGATGGCGCCGAAGCCCGCCTTGGCGACCCCGGCCCCGACCAACCCGCCGATCAGCGCGTGCGAGCTACTCGACGGAATACCGGCGATCCAGGTTACGATGTTCCAGACAATGGCGCCGACCAGCGCCGAGAAGATCACCGCCGGGGTGACGACGCCGACGTCGACGATGCCCTTGCCGACGGTCTCGGCGACATGAAGGCCGAAGAACAGGAAGGCGATGAAATTGAAGAAGGCCGCCCACAGCACCGCATAATGCGGCCGCAGCACCCGCGTGGAGACGATGGTGGCGATGGAGTTGGCGGCGTCGTGCAGGCCATTGAGAAAATCGAAGAACAGCGCCACGGCAACGAGGCCGGCGAGCAGGGGAAAGGCGATGGTCGCTTCCATCGCCTAGACGTTCTCGATGACGATGCCGCTGATCTCGTTGGCGACGTCCTCGAAACGGTCGACCACCTTCTCGAGCTGGCCATATATCTCCGAGCCGATCAAATAGGCCATCGCGTCACCGCCATTGTGGCGCTTGAACAGGTCCTTCAAACCCTGCTCATGCAGGTCGTCGGCCCGGCCCTCGGCACGCATGACCTCCTCGGCGAGTTCATTGAGGCGTGCGCTGTTGGCGCCGACCTTGGCGAGCAGCGGGATCGCCTCCGCGACCAGCTTGGCAGCGTCGACGATGACGCCACCCATTTCCTGCATCAGCGGATCGAATTCGTGCTTTTCGAACAGCCGCACCGTCTTGACGGTCTTGTGCATCGTGTCGATGGCATCATCCATCGACTGGATCAGATCCTTGATGTCGCCGCGGTCGAAAGGCGTGATGAAAGACCGCCGCACCGCAAGCAGCACCTGCGCGGTTATGTCGTCCGCCTCGTTTTCGAGATCGATGATCTCCCGGCACCTGCGTTCGATATCCTTGCCCTGGAGAAGCAGCTGGAGTGCCTCGGCGCCGGCGACCACGGTACGGGAATGCTGTTCGAACAGGTCGAAGAAGCGATCTTCGCGCGGCAACAGCTTGCGGAACCAGCCCAGCATGTTCGTCCCTCCCTGCGCACCAGTTGCATCCACATAGCGCCGCACGGGCCCGCAGGAAACAGTAAGCCGGCTGAAAGATGTGGATCGGCGCCGTTTGAAGGCACAACTTGCAGCAAGGCGCATGTCCTTGACGCTCGTCAAGCGGCTGGCCGGCCCTACTTCAGCAATGGCACGTTCGACGCGGACAGGTTCACTGACGAGGGAACAATCAGGGAAGGAGACGATCATGCTTGAAAACAGCAACGCAACGGCCAATCTCGCGGTCAGGGACCTGGCCAAGGCAAAGGCTTTCTATGCGGGGACGCTCGGCCTGAAACAGGTGCACGATGAGGGCGGCGAACTGATCGTGTACAAAAGCGGCAACACCACCGTCAATGTCTATCGCTCCCAGTTCGCCGGAACCAACAAGGCGACAGCGGTGACGTGGACGGTCGGAGACGCGATCGGCACCGTCGTCGCCGCGCTGAAATCGAAGGGCGTCGTCTTTGAACACTACGAGATGCCCGGTTTGACGCTGGAAGGCGATGTCCATGTCGGGCAGGGCATGAAGGTCGCTTGGTTCAAGGATCCGGACGGCAACATCCTGAATCTCGTCGACAGGTAGTTTTTTGCGATTGCGCAACGGTTGGGGGCGGCACGATTGTCAGCTGTAGCAGCAACCATCTGGCGCGGTGCGGCTGCGCCGGTTAGCTTCACCTATGATCGACAAGCTGGAATTCTTCATCGCACTGGCCAAGGAGGAGCATTTCGGCCGGGCGGCTGAAGCGTGCGGGGTTACGCAGCCGACCCTGTCGGCCGGGATCAAACAGCTCGAGGGCCAGCTCGGCGTCATGCTGGTCAATCGCGGCTCGCGCTTTCAGGGGCTGACGCCGGAGGGCAAGCAGGTGTTGGTCTGGGCGCGCCGCATCGTCGGCGACTCCAGGACCATGCGCGAGGAGATGCGTGCCGCCCGCCACGGCCTTTCCGGCCGCATCCGCATTGCCGCCATCCCGACAGCGTTGGCCATGGTGGCCCGATTGACGACACCCTTTCGAGACAAGCACCCCGGTGTCACCTTTTCGGTGCTGTCGCGAACCTCGATCGAAGTGCTGTCGCTGCTCGGCAATTTCGATGTCGATGCCGGCATCACCTATCTTGACAACGAGCCGCTCGGGCGGGTGACCAGCGTGCCGCTTTATGACGAGCGCTACCAGTTGATCACCGCTATCGGCACTCCCTATTCGGACCGCGACAAAGTGACATGGGCGGAGATCAGTCATTTGCCGCTGTGCCTGTTGACGCCGGACATGCAGAACCGCCGCATCATCGACCAGCACCTGGCGGAAGCCGGCGTGCAGGTGCGGCCGACGCTGGAATCGAACTCGATGATCGTGCTGTTCTCGCACATCCGGACCGGCAAATGGTCGTCGATCATGCCGCTCAACCTTGCGGAAACATTCGGTTTTTCCGAACCGATCCGTGCCATTCCGATCGTCGAGCCCGATGCCAGCCACACGGTAGGGCTGGTCGCCGCGCCGCGTGAGCCGCATACGCCGCTGGTGCAGGCGCTGCTGGACGAGGCGATGGCGCTGGCAGACGATTTCCGCGCGCACCGCTAGGTTAGAGAATTGAGGCGGAAGAGCTTGATAGAAAATTTCTATCGAGCAACGGATCAGCTTTATTGATTTCAGGGGTTTCCTCTGATTTTGTAAAGACTTAGCGATAAAGCCATCGACCAGGGAGGGCGCTGCGTGACGATGCAGCCAGCAAGTACCGAGATCGCATCCCGCACGGCGGCGATTGTCCAGGAGTTGAAGGATCTCGAAGGTCCGCTGCTGCCGATCCTCCACGGTATCCAGGAAGAATTCGGCCACGTCCCGCAGGACGCCGTGCCGGTCATCGCCGATGGGCTGAACCTCTCCAGGGCCGAGGTGCACGGTGTCGTCACCTTCTATCATGATTTCCGTGCCCGGCCGGCCGGCCGGCGCGTGCTCAAGCTCTGCCAGGCGGAAGCCTGCCAGTCGATGGGTTCGGACGCGGTCGCCGCCAGGGTCAAGCAGTTGCTCGGCATCGATTTCCATGAGACCACGCGTGACGGATCGGTTACGCTTGAGCCAGTCTATTGTCTCGGCCTGTGCGCCTGTTCGCCGTCGGCGATGCTGGACGGCGAGGTGATCGGACGGCTCGATGATGACAAGATCCACGAGCTCGTCGCCGAGGTGCGCTCATGACCCCCCGCATCTACATTCCCGGCGATTCCGGCGCGCTGGCGCTGGGCGCGGAAAAGGTCGCCAAAGCGATCGCAAATGAACTTGCCGAGCGCGGCATCGAGGCCAAGATCGTGCGCAACGGCTCGCGCGGCGCCTATTTCCTCGAACCGATGGTCGAAGTGGCGACAGCCAATGGCCGCGTCGCCTACGGGCCGGTGAAGCCGTCGGACGTGAAGAGCCTGTTCGACAGCGGCTTCCTCAAGGGCGGGCATCACAAGCGCTGGCTCGGCGCGCCCGACAAGATCCCGTTCCTCGCCAAGCAGACACGGCTGACCTTCGCGCGCTGCGGCATCAACGACCCGCTGTCGCTCGACGCCTACAAATCGCTCGGCGGATTGAAGGGCCTGCAGAATGCGGTGGCCATGGCGCCCGCCGACATCGTCAAGCAGGTGACCGAATCCGGCCTGCGCGGCCGTGGCGGCGCGGGCTTTCCGACCGGCATCAAATGGAAGACGGTGCTCGATACGACATCGGAGCGCAAATACATCGTCTGCAACGCCGATGAGGGCGACAGCGCCACCTTCGCCGACCGCATGATCATGGAAGGCGACCCCTTCGTGCTCATCGAAGGGATGGCAATCGCCGGCATCGCCACCGGCGCGACCAAGGGTTTTGTCTACATCCGCTCGGAATATCCGCACGCGGTGGCTGTCATGAACAAGGCCGTCGAGATCGCTCGCAAGGCCGGTGTGCTCGGCGTCAATGTGCTGGGTTCGCCCAACGCCTTCGACATGGAAATCCGCGTCGGTGCCGGTGCCTATGTCTGCGGCGAGGAAACCTCGTTGCTCAACAGCCTGGAAGGCAAGCGCGGGGTGGTGCGCGCCAAGCCGCCGCTGCCCGCGATACAAGGGTTGTTCGGCAAGCCGACGGTGATCAACAACGTCATCTCGCTGGCTTCCGTTCCAGTTATCATGGACAAGGGTGCCGCCTTCTACAAGGATTTCGGCATGGGCCGCTCACGCGGCACGATCCCGATCCAGATCGCCGGCAACGTCAAGCAAGGCGGCCTGTTCGAAACCGCTTTCGGCCTGACGCTGGGCGAGATCGTCGATGAGATCGGCGGCGGCACGTCCACCGGACGCCCGGTGAAGGCGGTGCAGGTCGGCGGCCCGCTCGGCGCCTATTTCCCGCGCGCGCTGTTCGACACGCCGTTCGACTATGAAGAATTCGCCAAGCGCGATGGACTGATCGGCCACGCCGGCATCACGGTTTTCGACGACACCGCCGACATGCTGAAGCAGGCACGCTTCGCCATGGAGTTCTGCGCCATCGAAAGCTGCGGCAAGTGCACGCCTTGCCGCATCGGCTCGACGCGGGGCGTGGAAACCATCGACAGGCTCGCCGCCGGCATCGAGCCGGAGAAGAACCTCGCTCTGGTCACGGACCTCTGCAACACGATGAAATTCGGTTCGCTCTGCGCGCTGGGCGGCTTCACGCCCTACCCGGTGATGAGCTCGATCACGCATTTCCCCGAGGATTTCAAGCCCGCGCCAGCGCGCGTGGCTGCTGAATAGGAGCTGGCAGATGAACATCAAGGCCGACTTCCCGACGCTCATCGAAGAACTCGATTACGGGACTCCGCAATCGAAGGCTGAGAAGCAGGTCACGCTGACCGTCGATGGCCGCAGCATCAGCGTGCCGGAAGGCACGTCGATCATGCGTGCGGCGATGGAAGGCGGAGTCGAAATCCCGAAACTCTGCGCCACCGACATGCTGGACTCCTTCGGTTCCTGCCGCGTCTGCCTCGTCGAGATCGAAGGGCGCGGCGGCACGCCGGCCTCCTGCACGACGCCGGTCGGCGAAGGCATGGTGGTGCGCACGCAGTCGGACAGGCTCGATGCCATCCGCCGCGGCGTCATGGAACTCTACGTCTCCGACCATCCGACCGGCTGGAACGAGAAGGCCGGAACCGGCGCCAGCGAGTTCGATGTGGTGGCGAAGTCCGTCGGCCTGACCGAAAATCGCTACGGCGTCGAGGGCCGCAACCACGTCAAGGAAGAAGGCGGCGTCGCGCCGGGCCATGGCTCGCTCGCGGTCGACTACATCGCGCGTGATGAATCCAACCCCTATTTCACCTACGATCCGGCGCAGTGCATCGTCTGCTCGCGCTGCGTGCGCGCCTGCGAGGAGGTGCAAGGCACTTTTGCGCTGACCATCGAGGGCCGCGGCTTCGAATCGCGCATGGTCGCCGGCATGCACGAGGATTTCATCGCTTCCGAATGCGTGTCCTGCGGCGCCTGCGTGCAGGCCTGCCCGACCGATGCGCTGCGCGAGAAGACCGTGCTCGAAAAGGGCCTGCCGGAGCGCTCGGCCGTCACCACCTGCGCCTATTGCGGCGTCGGCTGCTCGTTCAAGGCCGAAGTGAAGGGCGACGAGGTCATCCGCATGATGCCCTACAAGGAGGGTATGGCCAACCACGGCCATTCCTGCGTGAAGGGCCGCTTCGCCTATGGCTACGCCACCCACAAGGACCGCATCCTGTCGCCGATGATCCGCGAAAAGGTCAGCGATCCCTGGCGCGAGGTGAGCTGGGAAGAGGCGATCGCCCATACGGCCAAGGAATTCCGCCGTATCCAGTACCAGTACGGCCGCACCGCCATCGGCGGCATCACCTCCTCGCGCTGCACGAATGAGGAGACCTATCTCGTCCAGAAGCTGGTGCGGCAGGGCTTCCGCAACAACAATGTCGACACCTGCGCGCGCGTCTGCCATTCGCCGACCGGCTATGGGCTCGGCCAGACCTACGGCACCTCGGCCGGCACGCAGGATTTCGATTCCGTCGAATTCACCGACGTCGCCGTCATCATCGGCGCCAATCCGGCGTCCGCGCACCCGGTGTTCGCCTCGCGGCTGAAGAAGCGGCTGCGCCAGGGTGCCAAGCTGATCGTGCTCGATCCGCGCCGCACGGAGATGGTCAAGTCGGCCCATGTCGAGGCGGACTACCACCTGCCGCTGAAGCCCGGCACCAATGTCGCCGTGCTGACGTCGCTGGCGCATGTCATCGTCACCGAGGGCCTTTTCGACGAAGCCTTTATCCGTGAGCGCTGCGACTGGGCGGAATTCCAGGACTGGGCGTCCTTCGTCGCCCTGCCGGAAAACAGCCCCGAAACCGTGGGCAAGCTGTCCGGCGTCGATCCCGAGCTGATCCGCGGTGCCGCGCGCCTCTACGCCAAGGGCGGCAATGGCGCGATCTACTACGGCCTCGGCGTCACCGAGCACAGCCAGGGCTCGACCACGGTGATGGCGATCGCCAACCTCGCAATGGCCACCGGCAATATCGGCCGCCCGGGCGTCGGCGTGAACCCGCTGCGCGGCCAGAACAACGTGCAGGGCTCGTGCGACATGGGCTCGTTCCCGCATGAACTGCCGGGCTACCGGCACATTTCGGGCGACGCGGTGCGCGACATCTATGAGAGCCTGTGGGGTGTGAAGCTGGACGACGAGCCCGGCCTGCGCATCCCCAACATGCTGGATGCCGCCGTCGACGGATCGTTCAAGGGCATCTACATCCAGGGCGAGGACATCCTGCAGTCCGATCCCGACACCAAGCATGTCGCCGCCGGCCTTGCCGCGATGGAATGCGTGGTCGTGCACGACCTTTTCCTCAACGAGACGGCGAACTACGCGCATGTCTTCCTGCCCGGCTCGACCTTCCTCGAGAAGGACGGCACCTTCACCAATGCCGAGCGCCGCATCAACATGGTGCGCAAGGTGCTGGAACCGAAGGCGCGCTACGCCGATTGGGAGGCAACGCAGGAGCTTGCCCGCGCCATCGGGCTCGACTGGAACTATACGCATCCGTCCGAAATCATGGACGAGATCGCCAAGACGACGCCAAGCTTCGCCAACGTCTCCTTCGACCTGCTCGACCGCGTCGGTTCCGTGCAATGGCCCTGCAACGACAAGGCACCGCTCGGCACGCCGATCATGCATGTCGACGGCTTCGTGCGCGGCAAGGGCAAGTTCATCCGCACCGAATATGTGGCGACGGACGAAAGGACCGGACCGCGCTTCCCGCTGCTGCTGACCACCGGCCGTATCCTCAGCCAATACAATGTCGGCGCGCAGACACGGCGTACCGAAAATGTCATGTGGCACTCCGAGGACCGGCTGGAAATCCATCCGCATGACGCCGAAAACCGTGGCCTGCGCGATGGCGACTGGGTCCGGCTGACCAGCCGTTCGGGCGAGACGACGCTGCGCGCGCTGATCACCGACCGGGTGTCGCCGGGCGTGGTCTACACCACCTTCCACCATCCCGACACGCAGGCCAACGTCATCACCACCGACTTCTCCGACTGGGCGACCAATTGTCCTGAATACAAGGTGACCGCGGTGCAGGTCGGCGCTTCCAACGGCCCGTCGGAATGGCAGCGCGACTATGACGAGCAGGCCAAGCAGAGCCGTCGCATCGCCCCGCTGCAGGCGGCGGAGTAGCTCTTGGCCGCGCGCCGCAAAGCGACGACGCAGATATCGCGGCTGGCGCACCGCGCCGGCGGCACGGCTGCGGCCGACCGTATGGTTCCGGAGGAGACGCCGGTGGCGTTCTCCTTTGCCGGCACCACGCACGCGGTGATGATGGCGAGCCCCGCCGATTTCGAGGATTTCGCGCTCGGCTTCTCGCTGACCGAAGGCATCATCGCCGCGCCTGACGAGATCGAAGCCATCGAAGTGGAAGATCATGGCGCCGGCATCGATATTCAGATCCGGCTGAAGGACCAGGCCAATACGCGCTTCGAGGCGCGGCGGCGGCGGCTCGCCGGACCGGTCGGCTGCGGGCTCTGCGGCATCGAATCCATCGAGGAAGCGATGCGCTCGGTCGATGCGGTCGGTGCGTCGAAACGTACGCTTGAGGCCGACGACATCATCCGCTCGGTCAAGTTGCTGTCGAAGGTGCAGCCGCTGCATACCGAGACGGGCGCCGTGCATGCCGCCGGCTTCTACGTGCCTGGCAAGGGCGTCGTCATGGCGCGCGAGGATGTCGGCCGCCACAATGCGCTCGACAAGCTGGCGGGGGCGCTGGCCAAGGCCAATATCGATGGCGCATCGGGCGCGGTCGTGGTGACCAGCCGTGTTTCGGTCGAGATGGTGCAGAAGACGGCAGCGATCGGTTCGGCCTTCATCATCGCCGTTTCCGCTCCCACCGCCCTTGCCGTCCGCACGGCGCAGGAAGCCGGCATGACGCTGGTGGCGTTGGTGCGCGGCGATGATTTCGATGTTTTTACGCACCCTGACCGGGTGATCTTCGGAGTTACCCAGCATGTCGCATGACGAAGAGCACATCATGAGCACACGGGAAAAGCTGGTGCGCATGGCCAACCAGATCGCCGCCTTTTTCCACTCCAGACCACGCGAGGAAGGCGTTGCCGGCGTCGCCGAGCATATCAACAAGTTCTGGGAGCCGAGGATGCGGCGCCAGTTTTTCGAGATGCTGGACAGCGGCGGCGAAGGCTTCGACGAACTGGTTGTGGTCGCTTCGGCCAGGATCAAGCGGCCGATCACGCCGGCGGAGGCCGATCTCAAGCTTGGGCTCGAGGCTTTTCCGGGTGACGTCGCGGCACCGCAAGAATAGCTGCGGCGGCCGCACATTCACTTCCGCTAAAATATAAACTGCCGCAGCCGGCGCGGCTCTGCTATGGTTGGCGATCAGAAATCGTCAGGCCGGGCGGATACCCTCGTGAGGCCGATCGAGACCCGATACGCCCTTAGCGGCGAGGTGCGGATCGCCTATCAGGTGATCGGCCAGGGATCGTTCGATCTCGTCTTCGTGCCGGGCTTCATCTCCAATCTCGACCTGCACTGGGAAGACGAGGGCTATACCAGACTCCTGAGGCGGCTTTCGGCGTTCTCACGGCTGATCCTGTTCGACAAGCGCGGCACGGGTCTCTCCGACCGCGTCGACGTCCATCACCTGCCCAGCCTCGAGACCCGCATGGACGATGTGCGCGCGGTGATGGATGCGGCCGGCAGCGGCCGTGCCGCCCTGCTTGGCGCTTCCGAAGGCGCGCCGATGGCGATGCTGTTCGCCGCCACCTATCCGGAGCGCGCGCGGGCGCTGGCGCTCTATGGCGGCTATGCCCATTTCCACAAATGGGTGATGCCGCCGGAGCGTCTGGAAGCCTTCATCGCGACGGCCGAGACGGCCTGGGGGACAGGCGCCACCTTGCCCAATTTCGCGCCGGGCAGGGTCGATGACGCCCGATTTTCAACCTGGTGGGCGCGGTTCGAACGGCTCTCGGCCAGCCCGACGGCAGCGGCGGCGCTGGCGCGGATGAACGCGGAGATCGACGTACGCGGTATCCTGGCGGCGATCGACGCGCCGACGCTGCTGATCCATCGCCGCAACGACGTGCGGGTCGATCCCGACGCCAGCCGCTTTCTGGCCAGGAAGATTCCCAACGCGCGGCTGGTCGAAATCCCGGGGCGCGACCATCCGATCTGGACCGGCGATGTCGACCGGGTGGCCGACCTGATCGAGGAATTCCTGACCGGCGAGCGCGCCGTGGCGGAAGCCGAACGCATTCTGGCGGCACTTCTGGTGACACGCATCTACGACACGGCACGGCTTGGCGACAGGATGTGGAGCGAACGCAGCGAGCATTTCCACGAAACATGGCGGACACTTGTGGTGCGCCATGGCGGGCGCTGCGCGGATATGCATGGCGAAATGATGATTTCGCGTTTCGACGGCCCGGGACGGGCCTTACGCTGCGCGGCGGCGTTGCGCGACGCGGCGCAGCAAATCGGGGTGGCAAGCGCGCAAGGGGCGCATGTCGGCGAGATCGAGTTGCGCGGGCCCCCTGCAGGATTGACGAGCCGCGTGACGATACAACTCGCCGCTCTCGCCGGGCGCGGCGAGATACTGGCATCGAGGCTGGTCGCCGATCTGGCAGTCGGCTCGGGACTTCATTTCGTCGATCGCGGGCGTATCGCCATCGACGAGCTGGACGAGCCGCTGGCGCTTGTGCTTGCGATGTCCGAACAGCACCTGGAACCGGCTTGCCGGCCCAAGACCAGGGCGACCGAACCGGCCTGCCTGACAACGCGCGAGAGCGAAGTCGTGAATTTGATCGCCGATGGCAAGAGCAATGCGGCGATCGCCGCGGAACTCAGGCTGAGCGAGCACACGGTCAAGCGCCACGTCGCCAACATACTGCTCAAGCTCGACCTGCCATCGCGAGCGGCGGCGGCGGCATTTTCCGCCAGGCAGACTGGCCCGGACGGGCCATGAGAGCCATGGCGCTTTCGGGCGAAGCGGGGGCACCGATGTAGGCGGTATCAATTCCCCATGCAGGCCAAGGCGGATATCGCCGGGAAAGGCGCTGCGAACGGAGGATGAAATGCCCAAGTCAAAACTGAATGTCAGGTCACTTATGATCGCGGCGGGCATTGGCGCGCTGTTCACGATCACTCCGGCGAAGGCCGAGGATGCGTCGGCGACAGCGGCCTACAAGGACATCGAGGCGACGCTCGGCTCCGTGCCGGATATGTTCAAGACACTGCCTGACGTCGCCATCGCCGGCGCCTGGGCCGAGATCAAGGGCGTCCAGCTCAACCCCAAGACCGCGCTTGACGGCAAGACCAAGGAGTTGATGGGGCTCGCGGTCGCGTCACAGATCCCGTGCCAGTATTGCATCTATTTCCACACCGAGGCCGCCAAGCTCAACGGCGCGAGCGACGAGGAGATCAAGGAGACGATCGCGATGGCGGCAATCGTTCGCCATTGGTCGACGATCCTCAACGGCAGCCAGGTCGATCTCGCGACCTTCAAGAAACAGACCGACGGCGTATTCGCTGCCGTAAAGGCGAAGTCGCAGTGAAGACCCCGGCCCGGCGATGAGTGCCGGGCGACACCACAAAGCATCAACCGCCCGATCGTGAAGACGGGCATATGGAGGATAAAATGCTGACCAAGACCCAAACAGTGGACGGCGCGGCGATCAAGAAGGCGATCGAAGGGCGTGATGGAAAGATGCTGTCGAGCTTCTATGCCGACGATGCGCTGGTGCGGGTGATCGACCGCAACAACCCGCCGAGCAAGCCACGCGAAATCCGCGGGCGCGCGGCGATCACGACGTTCTGGGACGATATCTGCAGCCGGGCGATGACCCACAAGGTCGACACCACCATCGCCAATGGCGACAGCCTCGCCTTCACCCAAGCCTGCGCCTATCCGGACGGCACGAAAGTGTTCGCCGCGGCAATGCTGGAGCTGAAGAACGGGCAGATTGCACGACAGACCGTCGTGCAGGCCTGGGACGAGTAGATCAACCGCGGGCTCAACCGCAAGTAATGGAGGAGAACCGACATGTTCAGCGCCAGATGGCAGATCGACGCCAGGTTCGGGCACAAGCAGACCGTGCTCGAGCTGATGCGGAAATGGGAACGCGAGATCGGCTCTCAGGTCGGCCTCGCCGACCTCAAATTCCAGATCATGACCGGATCGATCGGGGCCCGTGAAGCGACAGTCGAGTCGCATCACGAGGTAGAAAGCCTGGCACAGTTGGAGGCGATGTTTGCCAAGATCGGCAACATCGACGCGCACGCCAAATGGGGTAAGGAGATGGAGCCCTATGTCGTGTCGGGCACCAGCCTGTGGAACATCTATCGCATCGTGGAGTAGCGGCTGTGCAACTTACCTCTCCCCTTGTGGCCCGCCCTTCGGGCCCACAAGGGGAGAAGGACGGGCGGCGTCCCGGCTCTTCGCAGGCTGAGGGCGTTAGAAGCTCGAAAAGCCAAGCAATTGGCTTCTCGTCCGCTTCGCGCACCGCTTCTCACCCATGCGCAACCATCACGTGGCGCACGGCGGTATAGTCCTCCAGCGCGTAGAGCGACATGTCCTTGCCGTAGCCGGACTGTTTCAGCCCGCCATGCGGCATCTCGTTGGTTAGCATGAAGTGGGTGTTGATCCAGGTGCAACCATATTGCAGGCGGGCGGCGGTCGCCATGGCGCGTGAGACGTCTCGGGTCCACACCGATGACGCCAGGCCGTAGTCGCTGTCGTTGGCCCAGCTCACCGCCTCGTCGACTTCCGTGAAACGAGTGATCGAGACGACCGGGCCGAACACTTCGCGGCGCACGATCTCGTCCTCCTGCAGCGCACCGGCGACGACGGTCGGCTGGTAGTAGAAGCCGGTGCCCTCGCCCGGCTTGCCGCCGGTGGTGATCTCGATGTGCTTCAGCTCCGAGGCACGCTCGACAAAGCTCGAGACGCGATCGCGCTGGCGGCGCGAGATCAATGGCCCGATTTCGTTCTCGGTGTCGTCGGGTTGGTTGTATTTGATGGTCGAGACGGCGGAGGACAGATCGGCGACCAGCTTGTCGTAGATCTTCTTGCCGGCATAGATGCGGCAGGCGGCGGTGCAGTCCTGGCCGGCATTGTAGTAGCCGAAGGCGCGCAAGCCCTTGACGACGGCGCCGAGATCGGCGTCGTCGAAGACGATGACCGGCGCCTTGCCACCAAGTTCGAGATGCGTGCGCTTGACCGATTTGGCGGCGGCCTGCAGCACCTTCTTGCCGGTGGCGACGTCACCGGTGATCGAGATCATATTGACCTTGGGATGGTTGATCAGCGTGTTGCCGACGCTGTCGCCCCGGCCAAGCACGACATTGACGACGCCCTCGGGCAGCACTTCGGCCAGAATCCTTGCCAGCTTCAGCGCCGTCAGCGGCGTCTGCTCCGACGGCTTGAAGACGACGGTGTTGCCGCCGGCGATCGCCGGCGCCAGCTTCCAGGCCATCATCATCAGCGGATAATTCCATGGCGCGATCGAAGCGACGATGCCGATCGGATCGCGCCGCACCATCGAGGTGTGGCCGGGCAGGTATTCGCCCGCGACCACACCCGGCATGGAGCGGACCGCGCCGGCGAAGAAGCGGTAGCAGTCGACGATGGCCGGGATTTCGTCATTGAGCACGGCGTTGATCGGCTTGCCGCAGTTCAGCGCCTCGAGCGTGGCAAATTCCTTGGCCTCGGCCTCGATGCGGTCGGCAATTTTGAGCAGGTAGCCGGAGCGCTGCGCCGGCGTGGTGCGAGACCACAAGACGAACGCTTGTCCCGCTGCCGCCACGGCGGCCTCGATCTGTGCCTGACTGGCTTCGGGCAGGTTGAGAATGGTCGCCCCGGTCTTCGGATTGAGGATCGGCTCCTCGGTCTCGGCGCCCTTCTCGAATTTGGAGCCGATCAGCATCTGGGTGTCCATTGGGGTCTCCCTTGAAAGGAGCGAATAGTGAGTAGCGAATAGCGAGTAGGGTTTGGCTGTCGATTTTCCCTATTCGCTACTCGCTACTCCCTATTCGCTGTTTTTCATTTCCCGCTGCCGGCGATCTGGTCGCCGTCGCGGGTCAGGTAATAGGCAAACAGGATCGGCAGCAGCGTCACCAGGACGACGACCATGGCCACGACGTTGGTGACCGGACGCTGGCGCGGACGGATCAGTTCCTCCAGCATCCAGATCGGCACCGTCTGCTGCTGGCCGGCGGTGAAGGTGGTGACGATGACCTCGTCGAAGGAAAGGGCAAAGGCCAGCATGCCGCCGGCGAGCAATGCGGTGGCGATATTGGGCAGCACGACATGGCGAAAGGTCTGGAAGCCGTCGGCGCCGAGATCCATCGAGGCCTCGATCATCGAGCCCGAGGTGCGGCGGAAACGAGCGACGGCGTTGTTGTAGACCACGACCACGCAGAAAGTGGCGTGGCCAAGCACGATCGTCCAGAACGAGAACGGGATGTCTGCCAGCGCGAAGGCCGAACGCAGCGCGATGCCGGTGATGATGCCGGGCAGCGCGATCGGCAGGATGACCAGCAGCGAGATGGTTTCGCGGCCGAAGAATTTCGTCCGCGACACGGCGGCGGCGCACAGCGTGCCGAGCACCAGTGCAATCGTGGTCGAGATGGCGGCGACGCGGATCGACAGCGACAGCGCTTCCCAGACATCGGGCCGGTTCCAGGTGACGGCGAACCATTGCGTGGTCAGCCCGGGCGGCGGCCAGACGAAACTCTTCTCCTCGGTGGTGAAGGCGTAGACGAAGATCAGCAGGATCGGCAAATGCAGGAAGAGCAGGCCGCAGGCAGCGGCGGCCTTCAGGCCGAGCGGAGCGGATTGACCAGGGTCAGAGCGCATCGAAGGCCCCCATGCGCTTGGCGCCCCAGAGATAGAAGCCCATGATGACGATGGGCACCACGGTGAAGGCGGCGGCCAGCGGAATGTTGCCGGCCGTGCCTTGCTGCGAATAGACGGCCTGGCCGATGAACAGGCGCGACGTCCCGATGATCTGCGGGATGATGTAATCGCCCAATGTCAGCGAGAAGGTGAAGATCGAGCCGGCGACGATGCCAGGCAGCGCCAGCGGAAACAGCACGTTGCGGAAGGTCTGGCCGGGCGAGGCGCCGAGATCGGACGACGCCTCGACCAGATTGCCGGGCACGCGCTCGAGGGCCGCCTGAACGGGCAGGATCATGAAAGGCAGCCAGACATAGACGAAGACGATGAAAGTGCCGGTGAACGATACCGACAGCGAATTGCCACCGACCACGGGCAGCGATAGCCAGGCGTCGAGCAGCCACAACAAGTACAGCTTGGTGAGCAGCCAGGTCAAAATGCCTTCCTTGGCCAGGATCAGCTTCCAGGCATAGATCTTGACCAGATAGCTCGACCACAGAGGCAGCATGACGCCGAGATAGAACAGTGCCTTCCAGCGGCCGCGTGCATAGCGCGCCGCGTAGTAGGCAATCGGGAAGGCGACGATGGCCGAAGCCAGCGTGACCAGGGCCGCCATCGTCACCGTACGCAGGATGATGTCGAGATTGGCGGCCTGTAACAGGTCGCCATAGGTCTTCAGCGTGAACTGGCGGTTGATGAGGCCGGAGAACTCGTCGATGGAGAAAAAGCTCTGCGCCAAAAGCGCGAACAGCGAGCCGATATAGACGATGCCGAGCCACAGCACCGGCGGCAGCAGCATAAGGAGCAGCAGGACTTTTGGCTGGCGCCAGAAAAGGTCGGAGAGCGCACCGCGCGGACCGCCGCTGCCGGGCAGGATGGCGGGTGGAGGGTTGGCGTTGAGGGCGACGATGGTCACGGCGCCACCCTGTCGATTAGATCAATGGCGGCAAGGCCGAGAGCCTTCACACCCCCCTCTGTCCTGCCGGACAGAGGGGGGTGCTTCACGCAAACGTCAATCATGCCGGCTCGTCCATAAGATGCAGGTGCTCGCGATTGAACGTCAGCACCACCGCCTCGCCCTCCGCCGGCAGGGCAGTGCCGGCCGGCACCACGGCGTGCAGTTTCAACCCCTCGGCATCGAGCGCCAGCCGGGTGGTGGCACCGAGATAATTGGTCGAGACGAGACGCGCGGCGACGCCCTCGCCGCTCGCGGCACGGCCGACGCGAATGGATTCAGGCCGCAGGCTGCCCCAGCGGTGCTGGCCGGAATAACGCTGGACGAAATCCGGCGGCAGCACGTTCGAGGAACCGACGAAATCAGCGACAAAGCGCGTGCTCGGCCGCTGATAGATGTCCTCCGGCGTGCCGATCTGCATGATCTTGCCATCGTTGAAGACGGCGACGCGGTCGGCCATCGACAGCGCCTCGCCCTGGTCATGGGTAACGAAGACGAAGGTGATGCCGAGCGCCTTCTGCAGCGATTTCAGCTCCTCCTGCATGTTTTCACGCAGCTTGAGGTCGAGCGCGCCGAGCGGCTCGTCGAGCAGCAGCACCTTGGGCTGGTTGACCAGCGCGCGGGCGAGCGCGACACGCTGGCGCTGGCCGCCGGAGAGCTGGCCGGGCCGCCGGGCGCCGTAGCCGGGCAGTCGCACCAGCGAGAGCGCTTCTTCCGCCGCCTTGTGCCGCTCGGCCTTGCTCACGCGCTTGACCATCAGCCCGTAGGCGACGTTGTCGAGCACATTGAGATGCGGGAACAGCGCGTAGTCCTGGAACACGGTGTTGACGTTCCGGCGGTAGGGCGGCACGCCTTCGGCACGCTCGCCGAAGATCGAGATCGAACCCGCCGTCGGCTGCTCGAAGCCGGCGATCAGGCGCAGACACGTGGTCTTGCCGGACCCGGACGGCCCGAGCATGGCGAAGAATTCGCCCGGCACGATGTCGAGGTCGACCGCGTCGACGGCGCGAACGCTGCCGAAATGGCGCGAGACTCTTTGAAAGGAAACGGCTGGGGTCATGGGATCCCGATCTGTTAGGCTCGTCAAAATCTCGGGCGTTGGCGCTGCCCCTCATCCGCCTGCCGGCACCTTCTCCCCGTATAGAGACGAGGAGAAGGGACGTGCTTCAACGCTGACGATCCCCTCTCCCCGTTCTTGACGGGGAGAGGGGAAGGGTGAAGGGGCGGCGCCGAGCTATCGGCGAAGCGAGGCGAAAATTACCGTCCGCCGATGACGCCGATATAATCCGACACCCAGCGATAGTAGGGCACGCACTGGTCGTTCTGGGTGACGCATTTCGAGACCGGCGTCTTCCAGAACTTGATCTTGTCGAAATTGTCGTAGCCGTTGGTCTTGCAGCCTTCCTCGCCGAGCAACTCGTTGCCCTTGCAGGCGGCGGGCACGACCGGCAGCGAGCCGAACCAGGCGGAGACATCGCCCTGCACCTTCGGCGCCAGCGAATGCTCGAGCCACATGTAGGCGCAGTTCGGGTGCGCCGCGTCGGCTTCCATCATGGTGGTGTCGGCCCAGCCGGTGACGCCTTCTTCCGGTACGGTCGAGGCGACCGGCTTCTTGGCGGCGACCAGCGTGTTGACCTGATAGGGCCACGAGCCCGAAGCAACCACGCCTTCATTCTGGAAATCGTCGACCTGGATGGCGGCATCATGCCAGTAGCGGCCAACCAGCGTGCGCTGGACGCGCAGCAATTCGAGCGCCGCCTTGTACTGGTCCTCGTTCAATTCGTATGGGTCCTTGATGCCGAGTTCCGGCTTGTGGAACATCAGGTAATTGGCGGCGTCGGCGATGTGGATCGGTCCGTCATAGGCCTGGACGCGACCCTTGTTGGACTTGCCGTCCGGCAGCTTCATCTCCTCGAAGACGACGTTCCAGCTCTTCGGCGCTTCCTTGAACACCTCGGTGTTGTACATCAGGATGTTCAGTCCCCACTGATAGGGCACGCCGTAATGAACGCCGCCGACAGTAAACCAGGGCGCGTCCTTCAGCCGGTCGTCGACCGTTTTCCAGCCCGGGATGAGATCGGTGTTGATCGGCTGCACGCGCTTGCCAGCGACGAGGCGCAGCGAGGCATCGCCCGACGCGGTGACGAGGTCGAAGCCGCCCTCGTTCATCAGCGAGACCATCTCATCCGAGGTGTTGGCGGTCTTGACGTTGACCTTGCAGCCGCTGTCCTTCTCGAAGGCGGTGACCCAGTCATAGCCCTTGTCGGTCTCGCCGCGCTCGATATAGCCCGGCCAGGCGACGATGTTGACCTCGCCCTCGCCCTTGCCGAGTTCCTTGACCTGGGCGATGGCCTGACCGGAGAGGGTCAGCGCGACCGTCAAAGCAGTGCACGACTTCAGGAATGAATTCATTATCGACTCCCATTTTGGCGCGTGATCCAGAAACCGCTCCGGTTTTCGCAGGATCACGCGCGGACTGAAAAACTTGTCAGCTCGTCCGTTGGACTTGACGCCGCTCTGATGGCAGCTTGTGTCCCTGAAACGGAAGGTGCTTTGAAAATTCCGGTTTCGCAAATTCATTTATCAGAAGGCCGATATCGGTTTTTCCGATAGCTCTATCACAGACGCTGGCGCACCATCCGCTGCGACTGGGCAAGGCCGATGAAGTCGCGCGCCGCGGCGGCCAGGCCGGAGCCTCGCCGCCAGACCATGCCAACCTGCACCACCGGCAAGGAACCCGAAATGTCGCGCGATTCGATGCGGTCGCCTTCCAGCGACCAGGGCCGGTAGACAAGGTCAGGGAGCAGTGCCACGCCGGCGCCGGTGGCGACCAGGCTGCGCACGGCTTCCACGGAACGGGTGCGGAAGGCGACATGCGGCCTGGCGCCGATCGCCGTCAGCAGCTTGCCGGTGTTCTCCTCGATCTCGTCGACGGTCAGCATGATCAGCGGTTCGGAGGCGATATCGCCGATGCCGATAATGTCGGCGCCAGCCAAGGGATGGCCGAGCGGCAGCCACAGCCGATAGGCCGAGACTTCGAGGATTTCCGATTGCAGGGCAGTGCGGTCGCGCAAATTGGAGGTGACCATGACGGCAATGTCGAGCTTGCCACCGATCAGCAGGTGTTCGAGGTAGTCGCCATTGTCCTCTATGGCCGAGACCTCGACGCCCGGATAGGCGCGGCGGTAGCGTGAAAGCAGATCCGACAGCACATAGCCGGCGACCAGCGAGGTGACGCCGAGTTGCAGCCGCCCGCCCGCCACGGCCTGTTCGCCGGAAAAAGAGCGGCGCGCGTCGGACACGTCAGCGAGAATCTTTGTCGCGTGACGCAGGAACTGGTGGCCCTTGTGGGTGATGTTGAGGCCGCGCGGATGGCGCTCGAACAATTCGACGCCAAGATCGCTTTCAAGTTCCTTGATCGCCTCGGTGACCGACGATTGCGAAATGGAGAGGTTTTGCGCCGCGCGCGACACCGTACCTTGCTCGGCAACGGCGATGAAGAACTGCAACTGTCGAATGGTGAAGGCCATGGCCGGACTAAACACCGGCAGGCAAGCGAAGGAAAGCCGGCTGCGGAGCTTATCCCGTGACCGGAGATTAGTGCAGCGCGGTCAGCCGAGCATCAGCCTGATGCGGCGTCGCCATGTCGGGCCATAGCGCAACGCAAGCATGAAGGCCGTCTCAAGCGCCACGACGATGACGATGATGCGCAGGCCAATCGCGAAGGAATCCTGGCCACTGCCGCGCATGAGGTAACCGGTCAGGAGAAAGGCCGCATTCCATATGGTGGCGCCAAGCAGTGTCGCAGCCGCGAAAGGCAAGGCAGGCAGACAAAGCGCGCCAGCAGCGATCGGCAGGTAATTGCGCACCGTCGGGATGAACTGTGCCAGCAAGGACACCCTGACATGATTGCGGCGATAGGCCTGGCCAAGCTTGCGATAGGTTTCGGGGCGCAGGAAGACATATCTGCCGGCTCGTCCGATCAGCCTGTCGGCACGGTCGAAGCCGATCCGGCGGCCGACCGCATACCAGACAAGGCAGCCGGCGAAGGAGGCGGAAGTCGTCACCGCCAGCAGGATCGCCAGCGTCGCATGGTCAGGCGCCGCCGTCATACCGAGGAACAGCAGCAACACATGCGAGGGCGGAATCGGCAGGATCTTTTCGGTGAAGGCGAGGCAGAAGACGCCGAACAGGCCGAAGCCGAGAATGGCCGACAACGGTCCCGTCATGCGAAGCGCCAGTCGTATGTTTCTGACGTCTTGATCCTGGCGATGCGATAGACCGTCGCCGGCGGGAAGTTGCGAAAGGTATGGCCAACCCGCGTGACCTCGAGATCGAGCCTGTCGAGCAGCGACTGGTCGAACGGGCAGCGCCGTCCAAGCGTGAACTGATAGAGCGCTCCGCCTGGGCGAAGGTTGGCGAAAACACCTTCGAGAATGGCGAGCGTCCTGCGCGGCGAGATCAGCCGGAAAGGCAAGCCGCTGACGGCAGCACCAATCACCGGCCGGTGAGAGAGCGACAGATGGCGCAGACCGACAGCATCCATCTCGAATATCCGGGCGGCCGGAAAGCGACGCTTGAGCAGTGCGGCAAAATCCGGATCGGATTCGATCAGCGTCAAATCTTCCTCCTTAACCCCGCGCGACAGCAGCGCTCGCGTGAACGGCCGGTTCCTGGACCGAGCTCCAACACGGGACCCGTCTCGGGTCCGATGTCGCGCGTCATCAATGCCGCCAGGCTGGAGCTGGACGGCGTGACGGAGCCGACCCTGAACGGCGCCACGGTCCACGCCACGAGGAAAGACAGAGCATCATTTGCAGGCATGGTAACCGCAATCCCGGACAACAGCACGCCAGATTGTGTGGCCAACTGATTCGTTTCAGCGCCATTTCGTTTCAACGTCGGGCCCGACCTGTTGCATATTCGGGCCCGACGCCTTCACGCCGGCATGGGCGATTCGTGCCGACCGGTGCTGTTTGCCGCGACTGGGTTGCATAGACATTGCGCGATCTCGAAGGCAAAGAAAGCGTTTGTCGACCCGGGCCCGTTCGGCTTTGCCATGTTTGCGCAATGTTGGCGCGGTAGCGCCCGAAGCTGCTGCTGGAGAATTGTCGATGCGAATCTTGCTGGTCGAGGACGAGCCTGAAATGGTCTCTGCCTTGCGTGCCGCGCTGAAGCGCCACGACATGGTGGTCGATCACGCCGGTTCGCTCAACGAGGCGGAAGGCTTCGTTGCCGCCGACAGCTACGACGCGATCCTGCTCGACCGCCAGTTGCCGGATGGCGACGGGTTGTCGCTGGTGCCCAGATTGCGTTCGGCCAAGAACACCACGCCAGTGCTGATGCTGACGGCGAGAGGCGACACGTCGGACAAGGTCGATGGGCTGGACATGGGCGCGGACGACTATCTGGCGAAACCATTCGCCTTCGAGGAACTGCTGGCTCGCCTGCGCGCGCTGCTCAGGCGCCCGGCACCGATGCGGTCGCAATTCATCCGTGCCGGCGGTCTGGTGCTCGATGTCGGGCATCGCGAAGCGTCGATCCGTGCCGAACCGCTCAGCCTGCCGCGCCGCGAACTCCTGGTGCTGGAGGCGCTGATGCGGCGCACCGGCCGCATGGTGCAACGCGAGGCGCTGATGGAGGCGGTGTTCGGCCTCGACGACGAGATCCAGTCCAACGCCCTCGACACCCATGTCTCGCGCCTGCGCCGCAAGCTCGCCGATGCCGATGCCGATGCCGGCGTGACGATCAACGGCATTCGCGGCGTCGGCTATCTCCTGCGCGAGACGACATGAGCGCCATGCCATGAGCCTCAAGCGCCCGCGTTCGCTGAAATGGAGCCTGGTGCTGCGCATCGCCTTGCTGCAATGCGCGATGCTGACGCTGATCATCGTCGGCATTCTCGTCGCATTGCTCGCCACCGGGCTCATTCCGCACGATTATGAGGACGGCACAATGGACGTGCTGGCGGATGCGGTGGCGCGTGACGCAGGCGGGAAGCTCATCCTGCGCGAGACCTCGGACCTGACGAAGCTGCGATCCGAGGTCCCCGATCTCTGGTTCATCATCCGAGACAAGCAGGGCCAGCGGCTGCAGGAGGGCACCATGCCGCCCATCTTCCAGCCTTTCGCCGGATTGCTGGACACTATCAACGACGCCCGTATCGACCACGCAATCGGGCAAACCGCGCCGCCGGAGGGGAAGATTCGCTGGACCGATACGGCGGCCGGCAATGTCCAGATCTTCACCGGCACCAAGGGCGGGCTTTCGCTGTTGCGCCTGCTCGACCAGGCGCCGCAATTCTTCCTGCAAGGCATATTGCCGCTCGCCGGGCTGATGGCGCTGGCCACGCTGTTCGCGACGCCCTGGGTGGTGCGTGGCGCCCTTTCGGGCCTGGGCCATGCAGCCGCTGAGGCTGAACGCATCGACATCGACCAACGCGGTGTCCAGCTGCCGCTGAAGGACGTACCGACAGAGGTGACACCGCTGGTCAAGGCGGTGAATGCGGCCCTTGCACGGCTCGACAGGGGCTATGAGCGCCACAAACGTTTTCTCACCGACGCCGCTCATGAGCTCAGGACACCGGTCGCCATCCTCAACACGCGCCTCGCCTCGCTGCCGGCGACACCGGAACGGGCACGGCTGCTGCAGGATGCAGCACGGCTCTCGACGCTGACCGACCAGTTGCTCGACCTGCAGCGTCTCGACCGGCAGACATCGCCTTTCGAAAGGGTCGATCTCGTGGCGATTGCGCGAGGCGTCATCGTCGACCTCGCGCCGATGGCATTCTCGGCCGGATACGAGATGTCGTTCGAGCCGGAGAGGGACACGCTTTTTGCCACCGGCGACCGCACCGCGATCGAACGTGCGGTGACCAACATCGTGCAGAACGCCATCGAGCATGGCGGCCGCGCCGGCAAGATCACCGTCAGCGTCACAACGCCCGCCATCATCGAGGTGCGGGACGAAGGCGACGGCGTGCCGCCGGGGGAGCGGGAGCGCATCTTCGAACCCTTCTACCGATTGCGCCCGCAGGACCATGGCGCCGGACTCGGCCTCAACCTCGTGCAGGAGACCATGCATCTCCATGGCGGGCGCATCGAAATCCTCGACGGCAAGCCCAGCCGCGCCTGCTTCAGGATGAGTTTTCGCGCGTTGGCGGCATAGCGTCGCCGCGAGTTCACACGGACGCCCGCGACGACATCAGTCGATGACAGACAGCAGACAACGAATTCCGGCGTCTATGCCGCCGGAGACGCGGCACGCCTGATGCACACCATCGCCTTTGGCTAAATTCCCGCGTCGCCGCCGGCGATGCTGAGCCGCGCGCCGGCCTGTGCGAGGGCGGCGGCAATGTCATGCGGCGGCGCGCGATCGGTGGCGAGTTCGGAAAAGCCGTCGAAGCCGCAGACCTGAACCAGGCCCTGGCGGCCGAACTTCGTGTGGTCGGTGACGACGAGCGAGCGCTGGCCGCGCGACAGCACCATGCGGGCGAATTCCGCCTCGTCCAGATCAAAGTCCATGACACCCGTCACCGCATCCACGGCGCCGGTGGAAATGATGGCGTGGCTGACCGAGAAGCGGCTGACGAACTCGATCGCCGACGTCCCGAACGCGGCTCCTGAATCGCTGCGCAGCTCGCCGCCGGCCATATAGACCTTGTTGCCGTTGATGGTGGCCAGCGTGCGGGCAATATCAGACGAGTTGGTGACGACCGTCAGGCGCCGGTGGCCGAGCAGTTCGCGCGCCAGGAACGAAGTCGTGGTGCCGGTGTCGAGCATGATCGATTCGCCGTCGCGGATGGTGGCGGCAACCATGCGTGCGATGACCCGCTTGGCATCGGCATGCTCGCGCATGCGCCGTTCGAACGGCGCTTCGCCGATCATCGACGGCAGGCCAATGGCGCCATGCATCTTCAGAACCGAGCCGTCGCCGGTGAGCGGCTTGACGTCCCGCCGCACGGTTTCGAGGGAAACGCCCAACCGGTCGGCCAGGCTGGCGATGGTGACGGTTCCCTCTTCCTGCAGCAGCCGCAGGATCTCGCTATGCCGTTTCGAGTGGATCATATGCGCGCGTCCCGGAATTTGCCCGTTTCCAAGGCATTCCTAACGCTTTTAAAGGAATTGCCCATGCTTTCGGGCAAAATACCCAAAAGAAGTCACATCTTTTTATTGACAGAAGAGCAACCCTGGCGTGAAATCCAACGTCAACAGGGGTTCGGAGCTGCAGCGGGAGGGTGATTGGCAGAGCCGCAACTCATTGACCAGGCAGCCTGCAACGTGTCTGGCGCAAGGAATTTTCAGATCCGCGGGGGCGGATGCCGGGCTCAAAAACCTGGCCAAGGGGCTCGTCGGTGCGGTGCGGGATACCGATCCTGGCGTCCCGCACCGACGAGATCGTTTGCGTCTCTCCCAGCCGTCGTTGCGCTGCCCGTGGCGCCTTGGCGAAACCCGGCAAACCAGCCCAGCAAACCAGGGATGATCCCGTGATTGCCGAAGACCGCATCCGCGCCCTGCCCTGCTGGACAGGCGCCATCGAGATCGCGCCGCTGCCCGGCGGCTTGAGCAACGCGAATTATGTGGTCACCGACACGGCCGGCAAACATGTCGTGCGCTTCGGCCAGGATTATCCGTTCCACCATGTCTTCCGCGAACGCGAGGTGATGACCGCGCGGGCGGCTCACGCCGCCGGGTTCGCGCCGGCGGTCCATTATGCCGAACCAGGAATCCTGGTGACGGCGTTTCTTGGCGCCAAAACCTATCTGGCCGAGGACGTGCGCGCCAATCTCGGCCGCGTCGCGGCGCTGATGCGCGGCTTCCACCGGGAGATGCCCAACCATATCTCCGGCGCGGGCTTCATGTTCTGGGTGTTCCACGTCATCCGCGACTATGCGCGCACGCTTGAAGAAGGCGACAGCCGCAAGCGCGGTGACCTGCCGCGCTTCCTGGCGCTGGCCGACGAACTGGAGCGCGCCCAGAAATTGCTGCCGATCGTCTTTGGCCACAATGATCTTCTGCCTGCCAATATTCTCGACGACGGCAGCAGGCTGTGGCTGATTGATTTCGAATATGCCGGCTTCAACACGGCGATGTTCGACCTCGCCGGCGTCGCTTCGAACGCCGGCATGAGCGATGAGGAATCCTTCGCCTTCCTGACCGCCTATTTCATGAAGGAACCGGATGAGGCGATCCGCCGCTCGCACGCCGCCATGCAATGCGCCTCGCTGCTGCGCGAAGCGATGTGGAGCATGGTGTCGGAACTCTATCTCGACGCGCCCGGCATCGACTACGTCGCCTACACCGAGGAAAACCTGGTGAGGCTCGACGCGGCGCTGGAAAGCTACCGGACAAAATACGGGATCCTGAAATCATGACCTTGCCTAGCCAGGCCGCGATCGTCGTCATCGGCGGCGGCATCATCGGCTGTTCGACGGCCTATCATCTGGCGCGCGACCACAAGGCCGACGTGGTGCTGCTCGAACAGGGCAAGCTGACCTCGGGCTCGACCTGGCATGCCGCCGGACTGGTCGGGCAATTGCGCTCGTCGGCCTCGATCACGCGGGTACTGAAATACTCCGTCGACCTCTACAAGGGGCTGGAAGCCGAGACCGGGCTCGCCACCGGCTGGAAAATGACCGGCTGCCTCAGGCTCGCCACCAATGCCGACCGCTGGACCGAGTACAAAAGGCTGGCGACGACGGCGAGAAGCTTCGGCATGGACATGCAGCTTCTGTCGCCCGCGGAGGTCAAGGCGATGTGGCCGCTGATGGAGACCGGCGATCTGGTGGGCGCGTCCTGGCTGCCGACCGACGGCCAGGCGAGTCCTTCCGACATCACGCAGTCGCTGGCCAAGGGCGCGCGCATGCATCGCGCCAAGCTCTACGAGGGGGTGCGTGTCACCGGCTTCGAGATGAAGGGCGACCGCATCGCGGCGGTGAAGACCAATCAAGGCGACATTGCCTGCGACAAGGTGGTGAACTGCGCTGGGCAATGGGCGCGGCAGGTCGGCGCCATGGCCGGCATCAACGTGCCGCTGCAGCCGGTGAAGCACCAGTACATCATCACCGAGAAAATCGCGGGGCTGGCGACTGACGCGCCGACGCTGCGCGACCCCGATCGGCGCACCTATTTCAAGGAAGAGGTCGGCGGGCTGGTGATGGGCGGCTATGAGCCGAACCCGCAGGCCTGGACAACCGGTCTCCCCGGAGGCGACGTGCCCGACGACTGGGAGTTCCGGCTGTTCGACGACGATTACGATCATTTCGAGCAGCACATGGCTCAGGCGATCGCGCGCGTGCCGGCGCTGGAGACGGTCGGCGTCAAGCAGATGATCAACGGGCCGGAAAGCTTCACGCCCGACGGCAATTTCATCCTCGGCGTGGCGCCCGAATGCGCCAACATGTTCGTCGGTGCCGGCTTCAACGCTTTCGGTATCGCCTCGGGCGGCGGCGCCGGCTGGGTGCTGGCGCAATGGGTGGTCGACGGCGAGGCGCCGCTCGACCTGTGGGTGGTCGACATCAGGCGCTTTTCCAACCTGCACCGCGACCGGCAATGGGTGTGCGAGCGCACGCTGGAAGCCTACGGTAAGCACTACACGATCGGCTTCCCGCACGAAGAGTACGTCAGCGGCCGGCCGCGCATCGTCTCGCCGCTGTATGAGCGGTTGAAGCAGCAACGCGCCGTGTTCGGCTCGAAGCTCGGTTGGGAGCGGCCGAACTGGTTCGCGCCGAAGGGCGTCGAGCCAAAGGACCTCTATTCGATGGGCCGGCAGAACTGGTTCGCCGCCGTCGGCGACGAGCACCGGCACGTGCGCGAGCATGTCGGCATCTTCGACCAGTCGTCCTTCGCCAAATATGAGCTGAGCGGCCCCGACGCGGCCAAGGCCCTTGACTGGATCTGCGCCAACGACGTCAGCAAGCCGGTCGGCCGGCTGACCTACACGCAACTCCTCAATACGCGCGGCGGCATCGAGGCCGACCTGACCGTGTCGCGGCTGGCCGAGGAAAAATTCTACATCGTCACCGGCACCGGTTTCCGCACCCATGACGCCTCGTGGATCAGCGACCATATTGGCGGAGGCCTCGATGCCCAGCTCGCCGATGTCACCGAGGATTTCGGCACGCTGTCGCTGATGGGGCCGCGCGCCCGCGATGTGCTTTCGGCCGTGACCAATGCTGATGTGTCGAATGCCGGCTTCCCGTTCGGCCATGTGCGGGAAATCGTCGTCGCGGGTCACACGGTCCGGGCGCTGCGTGTCACCTATGTCGGCGAACTGGGCTGGGAGCTGCATGTGCCGATCGCCGCCACCGGCGAAGTCTTCGACGCGCTGATGGCGGCCGGCGGGAAGCACGACATCCGGCCGATCGCCTACCGCGCGCTGGAATCGCTGCGGCTGGAGAAGGGCTATCGCGCCTGGGGCTCCGACATCACGCCCAATGACACACCGCTGGAGGCCGGGCTGGGCTGGGCCGTAAAGCTGCGTAAGAACACCGACTTCGTCGGACGACGCGCACTTGAGAAAGTTGGCGGCGCGTCCCTGACGAAGCGCTTTGCCGGCTTTACGGTCGACGATCCGGAGATCGTGCTGCTCGGCCGCGAGACCATACTGCGCAATGGCGAGCCGGTCGGCTATTTGACCAGCGGCGGCTACGGCTACACGGTCGGCAAGAACATCGGTTACGGCTATGTGCGCAACGCCGAGGGGGTGAACGATGATTTCCTCGCCTCGGGCAGCTATGAACTGGTGGTCGCGATGCAGCGGACGCCGGCTCAAATCTGTCTTGAGCCGCTATACGACCCGGCAATGGAGCGCGTGAAGGCTTAACTCACGCGCAAAGCGAGGCCACGGCTGGGGACGGTATCGGCCTCGCCAGGCATCGAGACGTAGGGACGTGTTTCCTCAATGCGGACGGCTAGGCCTTGCGCCTCGAGTTCGGCGATGCGCGCGGCAAAGCCCTGATCCCACAACGTGTTCTTGACCGTCAGCACGATCACTCCGCCCGGCCGGCAGATGCGGATCAGTTCGTCCAAACCGTCGGCGCCGACATGACCCGAGGTGAACACACCGGCCGAGATGATGCCGGCATAGGTGTCGTTGGCAAAAGGCAGGTCACCGCCGAGTGCCAGGCAATGCAGCGCCGAATAGACGCCCTTGCGCGCGGCCTGATCCAGCATGCCCTGTGAGATGTCGAGCGCCTCGACCTGGGGATAGCCGGCAATGTCGAGCCATTCGCCGATCAGCCCGGTACCTGCCCCGGCGTCGAGCAGCGGGGCTGAACCGCGCGGCAGATGGCGGGCCAGCAAGGCAAGGCAGATCGTCGGGTGGCGGTAGCCGGCGGCCGACATATCGGCGTCATAAGTTTGCGACCACCTGTCATAGAGTGCCGCTACCTCTTCCGGGCGCTTGGCCGCGTAGGCCTCGCCGAGCGCGCCTTGATGTTTGCCGTCCGTCACGTGTCCACAAACTCCCTGTCTTGCCGGATGATAGCCAAACGGCGAAAATTGTGGAACCGTTGTCGCAAAGAAATAGCGCGTGGGGACGCAGGCATGGTGACAGACGAGGCGCGGGCAAGACTTGCCGCCATTCCGGTGCTGGCTGGCTACACCGGGCCGCTGGAACGGCTTGGCGGCCTCACCAACCTCGTCTTCAAGGCCGGCGATTACTGCCTGCGCATTCCGGGCAAAGGCACCGAGGAATACATCAACCGCGCCAACGAAGCGGTGGCGGCGCGCGAGGCGGCGAAGGCCGGCGTCAGTCCCGAGGTGCTGCATGCCGATGCCGCCACGGGCCTGATGGTGACGCGCTACATCGCCGATGCCGAGACGATGTCGCCGGAGAAATTCAGGGAGCGGCAGGGCAGTCCGGCCCGGGCGGCCGAGGCCTTCCACAAGCTGCACGCGTCCGGCGCGGTATTCCCGTTCCGCTTCGAGCTGTTTTCGATGATCGACGACTATCTCAAGGTGCTGTCGACCAGGGATGTCGCCCTGCCCGCCGGCTATCATGACGTGGTGCGCGCGGCCGGCAGCGTGCGCTCGGCCCTGGCCGTCCATGCCTTGCCCCTCGTCGCCTGCCATTGCGATCCGCTGTGCGAAAATTTTCTCGATACGGGCGAGCGGATGTGGATCGTCGACTGGGAATATTCCGGGATGAACGACCCCCTCTGGGACCTCGGCGATCTCAGCGTCGAAGGCAAGTTCGACGCGGCCCAGGACGAGGAGTTGATGCGCGCCTATTTCGGTGGCGAGGCGAAGCCGGCGGAGCGCGGCCGCGTCGTCATCTACAAGGCGATGTGCGACCTGTTGTGGACGCTGTGGGGGCTGATCCAGCTCGCCAACAACAATCCGGCCGACGATTTCCGCGCCTATGCCGACGGCCGCTTCGCACGCTGCAAGGCACTCATGGAGACAGAGGAATTTTTGCGGCACCTTGCTGCGGTACGCCAGGGCTAAAGCGCGGCTTTGGACACCCGAAATCCGGGCCCTACAGCATGTCGCGGCGAACAGGATTCGCCGCGACATGCTGTAAGCTTCTGATTTTATGCATGTCGTTGTCCCGGAACCGAGTACACTTCCGGGCGACATGCATTAGTTCACACCCTTCGGCACGTTCTCCGGCGGCACCGTGATGTCGACCACTTTCTGGCGATGGAAGATGAACAGGCCGGCCAGAACGATGATGCCGGAGCCGATCAGGATGCGCGGGCCGGGAACGTCGCCGAAGAACACCAGCCCGAACACCACCGCCCACAGGAGCAGCGTGTAGTGCAGCGGCGCCAGTGTCGAGGCCGGCGCCAGTTTCAGCGCCCGCGTGATCATCAGATGCGCACCGCAGGAGACGATGCCGAGCAGCAGCATGGCGCCGAGATCGAGCGCCGACGGCGTCTGCCAGGCACCGATGGTCAGCACGCCGCCAACCAACAGCGTGCCGATCGTCTGCCATGTCACCAGATTGGTGTCGCTGGTGCCGCGCAGGCGCCGGTTGAGGATGATGGCGAATGCGAAGGCAAGGCTGCCGACAAGCGCGAAACCCGACGACAGTGAAAACGCGGCAGAGGACGGTTTCAGCATGATCACCACGCCGCAGAAGCCAAGCAGGATCGCCACCCAGCGGCGCCAGCCGACCTTTTCGCCAAGCAGGAAATGCGATAGCGCCGCCACATAGATCGGGCCGGCCATGTAGAAGCTCATCACATCGGCAAGCGGCAGAAAGACGACGGCGGCGTAGAACAAAGCGGTGTCCAGCGTCGTCGCCACCACGCGCAGGACCTGCAGCCCGGGCCGTTCCATCTGGAACAGTCTGCCAGCGCCCTGGTTGGCGATCATCGGGCCGAGCACGATGAAGGCGCCGATAGAGCGGATCAGCACCACCTGGCCGACGGAAAAGCTGGTGACCAGCCATTTGCCCATCGCGTCGTTCAGTGCGAACAGAAAGTCGCCCGCCAGCATCAGCAGGATGCCGGCCAGAAGCACATTCCTGACCATCGAATTCCGGGCGACGGGCTCAACCATGCCCGGCTCCTAGACTCAAGCGCCAACTTTGACGAGTGGGAATCGAAGAAACGGTAAGACCAGCCGCGGGAATCGGCTGTATCTACCCGGATTTGTGCCGCCGGTTCACCTGCGACGGCCTGCCGGAGATCGAAAGCCTGGTATCCTGCCTTGTCCGCTCCGCCACCACCTTGCCCCTGGCGATGACGCAGATGCGCTCGGCGCGCAGGCGCAGGGCCTCGATCGGATTGCCGGCATCGAGGATCACCAGGCTGGCGCGCTTGCCGACAGCCAGGCCAAGATGATCAAGGCCCATGATCGCGGCGTTGACGTTGGTGACCATGTCGAAGCAGCGCGCCATGTCGGCGGGGCTCGACATCTGGGCGACATGCAGGCCCATGAAGGCGACGTCGAGCATGTCGGCGGTGCCCAGCGAATACCAGGGATCGAGCACGCAATCCTGGCCCCAGCCGACACGGATGCCCAGCGCCTGCATTTCCTTGACCCGCGTCATGCCACGCCGCTTCGGGAACGTGTCGTGACGGCCCTGCAGCATGATGTTGATCAGCGGGTTGGGTATCGCCGAAACCCCGGCCTCGGCGATCAGCGGCAACAGTTTCGAGACGTAGTAATTGTCCATCGAATGCATGGAGGTGAGGTGCGAACCGGCCACCCTGCCCTGCAGGCCGAGGCGCTGCGTTTCATAGGCCAATTGCTCGATGTGACGCGACAGCGGGTCATCTGTCTCGTCGCAATGCAGGTCGACCATGAGGCCGCGTTTTGCCGCGATCTCGCACAATTCGGTCACCGAGCGCCTGCCGTCGGCCATGGTGCGCTCGAAATGCGGAATGCCGCCGACGATGTCGACCCCCATGTCCAGCGCGCGAATGGTATTTTGGCGCGCCGTCGGCGAGCGATAGAACCCGTCCTGCGGGAAGGCCACCAGTTGCAGATCGATATAAGGGGCGACGGCCTTCTTGACCTCCAGCAGCGCCTCGACCGCCAGCAGCCTGTCGTCGCAGACATCGACATGGGTGCGGATGGCCAGCAGCCCCATCGACACCGCCCAGTCGCAATAGGCGAGCGCCCGATCGCGCACAGCTTCGTGCGTCAAGAGCGGCTTCAGTTCGCCCCACAGCGCAATGCCCTCGAGCAGCGTGCCCGACGCGTTGATGCGCGGAATGCCGTAGGACAGCGTGGCGTCCATATGGAAATGCGGATCGACGAAGGGCGGCGACACCAGATTGCCACGGGCGTCGACCTCGGTCCGCGCGGAACCCTCGAGCTTCGGCTCGATCGCCGCGATCGTCTCGCCGCTGATGCCGATGTCGGCAATGCCGCCATCCGGCAGTGTGCCGCCACGAACGATTAGGTCGAAATCCATCTCTCATCATCCCGCTTGAAGAATCACAGTTGCATCGTGTCTCAAAAGATAGCCTGCCGCAGCGGTTTCTTTCCATGGCGGCAAAGGTTCCCTCCGGCGGCAACTCCCTCTATAAGCCGCCTTCGTCGTCCCGGCATCAAGGATCAGCCGTTGTTTCGCTTCTTCCGCTCGACGGAAAACCAGCGCCTCGTCGCAAGACTGCTCAGGGAATCGTTCCGGCAGCACAGGGCCGGCTACGCCGCCGCCATCCTGTCGATGCTGGTGGTGGCCGGTATGACGGCCGCCAGCGCCTGGATACTGCGCGAAATAACCAATGAATTCGTGATCGACAAAAGGGTCGATCGCGTCAACATGATTGCCGTGGCGGTCGCCGCGATCTTCATCGTCAAGGGCATCGCCAACTTCGTCCAGGCCTACTTCATGAGCCGGGTCGGCAACGCCATCATCGCCGAACGGCAGCGCAAGATCTACGACCGCATCCTGGCGCAAGGCATCGAATTCTACCACTCGACCTCGTCGTCCGACCTGATCACCCGCATGACCAACAATGCCCAGGCGGCGCGCAACGTGCTTGACCTCATCGTCACCTCCTATGTGCGCGACCTGGTGACGCTCGCTGCCTTGATTGGGGTCATGGTCTGGCAGCAGCCGGCGCTGTCGCTGATCTGCTTCGTCGTCGGTCCGCTGGCCATCTATGGCGTCAACCTCATCCTGAAGCGTGTGCGCAAGTTCGCCGCCATGGAGTTCCGCTCGGTCGGTCAGATCGTCCAGGTGATGCAGGAAACCGCGATCGGCGTGCGCGTGGTCAAATCCTTCAACCTCGAAGGCTTGATGCGCAAGCGCATGTACAGGGCGGTGTCCGACGTCGAGGACCGGGCCAACAACATCGCCGCGCTGGAAGCGGTGACCAATCCGGTGATGGAAACGCTGGCCGGCCTGGCGATCGCCGGCGCCGTCATGGTCAGCGGCTTACTGGTTCTGAAGGGCGGCCAGATGCCTGGCAACATCATGGCCTTCATCGCGGCGCTGCTGCTTGCCTATGAACCGGCAAAGCGCCTCGCACGTGTCCGTATCTCCCTGGAAAGCGGCATTGTCGGCGTGCGCATGATGTTCCAGTTGGCCGACGAGCCTCTGACATTGGCCGAGAAGCCGGATGCAAGGCCGCTTCATGCCGGACCTGGCGAGATCCGGTTCGACGCCGTCAGCTTCGCCTATCAGAATGGCCCGCCAGTGCTTGACCGGTTCGACATGACTCTTGCGGCCGGCAAGATGACGGCGCTGGTCGGCCCCTCCGGCGGCGGCAAGTCGACGATCCTGAACCTCATCATGCGCCTATATGACCCGAAGAGCGGCAGGGTGCTGCTTGACGGACAGGACATTTCCTATGCCACGCTCGCCTCGCTTAGGGAAAAGATCGCCTATGTCAGCCAGGACACGTTCCTGTTTGCCGGCACGATCATGCACAATATCCGGCTTGGGCGGCAGGATGCGACCGACGACGAGGTGATCGCGGCGGCCAAGGCGGCCAACGCGCATGACTTCATCATCGCGCAGGCGAAAGGCTACGAGACGGATGTCGGCGAGAATGGCGGCCTTTTGTCGGGCGGCCAGCGCCAGCGCATCTCGATCGCCCGCGCCATGCTGCGCAATGCCGAAATCCTGCTGCTGGACGAAGCGACGAGCGCGCTCGACGCCGAATCCGAGGCGCTGTTCCGCGATGCGCTGCAACAGCTGACGGAGGGGCGCACCACGATCGTCATCGCCCACCGCTTGTCGACCGTGCACCAGGCCGACACGATCGTAGTGCTGGAAGCCGGCAAGGTGGTGGAAAGCGGCCCGCACAAGACCCTGCTGGGGCAAGGCGGGCTTTACCAGAAGCTTTATGAGTATCAGCTGATGCCGTGAGGTTTTTTCCTTCTCCCCTTGTGGGAGAAGGTGGATCGGCGCGCAGCGCCGAGACGGTTGAGGGATGGGTGACGGAGTGCCGTCGGAGCACCCCTCATCCGACCTCGCTTCGCGAGGCCACCTTCTCCCACAACAAGGGGAGAAGAAAGAACCGCCCTTACTCCGGCACGTGCCTCACGGCCCCCTTGTCGGCACTGGTGGCGAAGGCAGCGTAGGCGCGCAGCGCGGTCGTCACCTTGCGCTTGCGCTTTTCCTGCGGCTTCCAGGCGTCCGCGCCCTTGGCCTCCATGGCGGCGCGGCGCGCATCGAGTTCCGCGTCGTCCACGGCGAGGCGGATGGTGCGGTTCGGGATATCGATCTCGATCGTATCGCCCTCCTGCACCAGCCCGATCAGCCCGCCTTCCGCCGCTTCAGGGGAAGCATGGCCGATGGACAGGCCCGAGGTGCCGCCGGAGAAGCGGCCATCGGTGACCAGCGCGCAGGCCTTGCCCAGGCCCTTCGACTTCAGATAGCTGGTCGGATAGAGCATTTCCTGCATGCCGGGGCCGCCGCGCGGTCCCTCATAGCGGATGACGACGACATCGCCGGCCTTGATCTCATTGGCAAGGATCGCCTTGACCGAAGCGTCCTGGCTCTCGAAGACGCGCGCCGGACCGGTGAATTTCAGGATCGACTCGTCGACGCCGGCCGTCTTCACGATGCAGCCGTCGAGCGCCAGATTGCCTTTCAGCACGGCAAGGCCGCCATCTTTCGAGAAAGGCGTCTTCGCCGAGCGGATGACGCCGGTTTCGCGGTTCGTGTCGAGCTCGTCCCAGCGGCGGTCCTGGCTGAAGGCGACCTGTGTCGGCACGCCGCCGGGAGCGGCGAGGAAAAAGTCGCGCACATTCTGGCTCGAGGTGCGCGAAATATCCCAATGGTCAAGCGCTTCGCCGAGGCTGGCGGTATGCACCGTCGGCAGATCGCGATTGAGCAGTCCGGCCTCGTCGAGCTGGCCGAGGATGGCCATGATGCCGCCGGCGCGATGGACGTCTTCCATGTGCACGTCGGACTTGGCCGGCGCCACCTTGCAAAGGACAGGCACCCGCCGCGACAGCCGGTCGATGTCCTCCATGGTGAAGTCGACCTCGCCCTCATGGGCGGCGGCCAGGATGTGCAGCACGGTGTTGGTCGAGCCGCCCATGGCGATGTCGAGCGTCATGGCGTTCTCGAACGCACCCTTGGAAGCGATGCTGCGCGGCAATGCACTCTCGTCATCCTGCTCGTAGTAGCGCTGGGCGAGATCGACGACGAGATGGCCGGCCTCGACGAACAGACGCTTGCGGTCGGCATGTGTGGCCAGCGTCGAGCCGTTGCCGGGCAGCGACAGGCCGAGTGCCTCGGTCAGGCAGTTCATCGAGTTGGCGGTGAACATGCCCGAGCAGGAGCCGCAGGTCGGGCAGGCCGAGCGCTCGATGACCTTGACGTCCTCGTCGGAGATCTTGTCGTCGGCAGCGGCCACCATGGCGTCGACCAGGTCGAGCGCCTGCGTCTTGCCGGCCAGCACGACCTTGCCGGCTTCCATCGGCCCGCCGGAGACGAACACGGTCGGGATGTTGAGGCGCAGCGAGGCCATCAGCATGCCGGGGGTGATCTTGTCGCAGTTGGAGATGCAGACCATGGCGTCGGCGCAGTGCGCATTGACCATGTATTCGACGGAATCGGCGATCAGCTCGCGCGACGGCAGCGAATAGAGCATGCCGTCATGGCCCATGGCGATGCCATCGTCGACCGCGATGGTGTTGAATTCCTTAGCGACACCGCCGGCCTTCTCGATCTCGCGCGCGACCAGCTGGCCGAGGTCCTTCAGATGAACATGGCCGGGCACGAACTGGGTGAAGGAATTGACCACCGCGATGATCGGCTTGCCGAAATCACTATCCTTCATGCCTGTGGCGCGCCACAGGCCGCGGGCGCCGGCCATGTTGCGGCCATGGGTGGTGGTGCGGGAACGGTAGGCGGGCATGTTTTTTCCTTGGTGGCTGGCCGCGGCCGAGAATGGCGCGGCGGCGCTGAATTTTGATCGCAGGGGTTATAGACGCGCAACTATGGTCTGGCCACAATTTTGCAATGCGCCAGATTCTCCAGGAAAATTCGATGCCATTGTCGGATCGGGCGTCTCATGGCCGTCCTTGGGCGGACGGCAATAAATGGCGCCATTCCGGGAGCCAGCCGTTTCATTGTGGCAGCAAGAAGCAACCGAGGAGCACGACATGCAAAAGATCACCACCTTCCTGTGGTTCGACGACCAGGCCGAAGAGGCCATGAACCATTACGTATCCATCTTCAAGAATTCGAAGGTGCTGAGCGTCACGCGCTGGCCGCAGGGCCATGCTTCGGAAGGCAAAGTGCTGGTGGCATCGTTCGAGCTCGACGGCGTGCAGTTCCAGGCGCTCAATGGCGGCCCGCAATACAAGTTCACGGAGGCCATGTCCCTCTCGATCGACTGCAAGACGCAGGACGAGGTCGATCATTTCTGGAGCAAACTCACCGAAGGCGGCGGCGAACCCGGCCGATGCAGCTGGCTGAAGGACAAGTTCGGCGTTTCCTGGCAGGTCGTGCCGGAGCAATTGCCGCGACTGCTTCAGGACCCTGACAGGGCCAAGGCCGGCCGGGTGATGTCAGCGATGATGCAGATGGGCAAGATCGATATCGCCAAATTGGAGGCGGCGGCGAAAGGGTGATCGTAAGTGAGTAGTGAGTAATGGATCACTACTCACTACTCACTAGAATCACGCCGCTTTGTCGCGAACCTGATAATCCTTGATCGTGGCGAAGCGGATCGCTTTCCAGCGCTCGGCTTCGTAGTTCAGCGAGAAGGCGTGCTGGGCCAAGAACACCGGGTCGTTGTCGAGGTCGCGGGCGATGTCGCCGCGATGCGCCTCGATGAAGCGAAGCACCTCGGCCTTGTCATCGGCCGAGATCCAGCGGCAGACCGAAAAGCGCGACATTTCGAATTCGACGGGCAGCGTGTATTCGAAATTCAGACGCTCTTTCAGCACATCGAGCTGCAGTGCGCCGACGACGCCGACGATGGCCGGTGAGCCGTCCTCTGGCGAGAACAGCTGAACGACGCCTTCCTCGGCCATCTGGTGCAGCGCTTCCTTGAGTTTTTTCGCTTTCATCGCGTCGCCGAGGCGGACACGACGCAGGATTTCCGGGGCGAAATTCGGCACGCCGCGAAACAGGATTTCCTCGCCCTCGGTCAGCGTGTCGCCGATGCGCAGCGTGCCGTGGTTGGGGATGCCGACGACATCGCCGGCGAAGGCTTCGTCGGCGGTGACACGGGTACGGGCGAAGAAGAATTGCGGCGCCGAGAGGCTCATCGGCTTTCCCGTGCGCACCAGCTTGGCCTTCATGCCGCGCTCGAGCTTGCCCGAGCAGACGCGCACGAAGGCGATGCGGTCGCGGTGGTTGGGATCCATGTTGGCCTGGATCTTGAAGACGAAGGAGGTCATTTTCTCCTCCGTCGCCTCGATGGTGCGGGTGTCGGCCTCCTGCGCGCGCGGTGGCGGACCAAAGGCGCCAAGCGCCTCGATCAGGTCGCGCACGCCATAATTGCGCAGCGCCGAGCCGAAATAGACCGGCGTCAGATGGCCCTCGCGAAAAGCGTCGATGTCGAGCGGGCGGCAGGCTTCGCGCGCGAGCTCCAGTTCCTCGATGAAAGCCTCGCGCTCGTTTTCCGGCAGCAGGCCGGCAACGCGGTTGGAATCGGGACCCTTGACCGGCGTGCGTTCCTTCTCGTCGTCGCCCTTGCGCACGGCGTTCAGCGCCAGGTGATAGGTGCCGGAAAAAGTCTTGCCACGGCCGATCGGCCAGGTGATGGGCGCGGTGTCCAGCGCCAACTTCTGCTCGATCTCGTCCAAAATCTCGAACGGATCGCGGCTTTCACGGTCCATCTTGTTGACGAAGGTGATGATCGGGATGTCGCGCAGCCTGCAGACCTCGAACAGCTTCAGCGTGCGCGGCTCGATGCCCTTGGCGGCGTCAATGACCATGACGGCTGAGTCGACCGCCGACAGCGTGCGATAGGTGTCGTCGGCGAAATCCTCGTGGCCCGGCGTGTCGAGCAGGTTGAAGACGTTGTCCTCATATTCGAACGTCATCACCGAGGTGACGACAGAAATGCCGCGCTCGCGCTCGATCTTCATCCAGTCGGAACGCGTCTGGATGCGGTCCTTCTTGGCCTTGACCTCGCCGGCAAGCTGGATGGCGCCGCCGAACAGCAGCAGCTTTTCGGTCAGCGTCGTCTTGCCCGCGTCGGGGTGGGCGATGATCGCGAAAGTGCGGCGGCGCGCTACTTCCTCTGGAATAATTTCGGGCATTCTCTTGGGATTTCCGTGTGACAGGCCGGGCTTCTAGCAGCGCAGCGCCGGGCTGTCGACCGGTCCGGCGGCGTGAACGCCGCCGGTTGCATGGCTTGCTTCAGGCGGGTTCGTTCATGCGGCCCGCCTGAACGACCCCCGGAAGCCAGCCGGCAATGGCGCTGCCGATCGTGTCGGCATGATCCTCCTGCAGGTAGTGCGCGCCAGGCCCGAGATCGATGAAACGGCAGTTCTTCAAGTTGGCCGCGAATTCGCGTGCGGCCTGCGGTGAGATAAGCGCGCCTGGATCGCCGGCGAACAGCAATTTCGGATAGGTGGACAGCCGCAGCGCCCGATGGTCGTGTTCCCTGATGGCGGCGACGTCGGCGGGCTGGCCCTCGATCGGCAATTCCCGGGGCAGACGCAGCACCGGCCTGCGCGATCGCGGCGTCGGGAACGGCGCCCGGTAGACGGCCATCTCTTCGTCGCTCATTGTGCGCAGCACCGAGGCCGGCAGCAATTTTTCGACGAAGACATTGTCTTCCAGGACCAGCTTCTCGCCGATATCGGGTGTACGCAACGCCTTGAACATTTCGCGAGCTTGCGGACGCTGGTGAAAGTCCTCCCAACGCTCGAAGGGCCGGATGAACTCCATGAAGGCGAGGCCGAGAACGCGGCGCGGCCACCGCGCCGCAAGATGGAAGGCCAGGGCAGTACCCCAATCCTGGGCGACCAGAACCATGTCCCTGATGTCGAGCGCGTCGAGAAAGGCGTCGAGGTAGCGGACATGGTCGAAGAAGCGATAGTCGATATCGGGCTTGCCGGATTGGCCATAGCCGATCAGGTCGGGCGCGATGCAGCGCCCGAACGGCGCCACGTGCGGGATGATGTTGCGCCAGATATGCGACGAGGTCGGATTGCCATGCAGGAACAGCACGGTCGGACCGGACGCGCCGGCCTCGACAAAGGACATGGTCGAATCGAGGACGGCGATTTGCGAACGTCTCGGTGCGGCGAGGCCCGCCTGAGGCAGGTCGGCTTTCGAAGTCATGGGATCGGCTCCTTTCCAAAGACTGTGCTGAAGATGATCTTCTTGAACCGCTCGAGCGGCTCGGGGCTACGCTCGACCTTCATACGCAGCATGGCGCCTTGCCAGGACGACAGCAGGAAGTCGGCAAGGTCCTCGGCGTCGAAGGCTCTCGTGATGTCACCGGTCGCCTGGCCTTCGGCGATGCAGGCCGCGAAGGGCTGACGCCAGCGCTCGAAGATAGCGACCAGCCGCAGGCGCAGCGGTTCGCTGTGCACGGCGGTCTCAAGACTGAGATTGCCGATCATGCAGCCGCGCGCCCAATCATGCGCCTCAAGCTTCGAGGTGATGAGATCGAGATAACGGCGCAGCCTGCCGACAGGCGGGGTCCCATCCTGCGCCAGCGCTGTTTCGACCAGTCCGCTGACGTAGGCGAAATAGCGGTCGACCACTTCGCCAACAAATTGCTCCTTGGAGGCAAAATGGTTTGTGAAGGAGCCCGGCCGGGCGTCAGCCGCGGCGACGATGTCGCGCACGCCGGCGGCGGCATAGCCCGAGCCCCAGATGGTCTGGAAACCGGCATCGAGGAGTTTTTCGCGGAGTGATTGCCTAGCCATGGCCATATAATACGTACGTACGTATTTATGTCAAGCTGCCTTTTTACGGCATTCGATGTTGGCAAACGGCGGACAGGATGGCACTTGGATGACATGTCACCCTTGGATCAGGAGCGAACATGAGCGCCGGCAAACAAGTGATCGTCATCGGCTTGGGCATCATCGGTGCGTCGATTGCCTGGCACCTGACCAAAGCGGGCGCCCAAGTAACGGTCGTCGCCGACAGCGAGGCCGGGGGTGTCGCGACGCCCAATTCCTTTGCCTGGATCAATGCCAGCTGGGGCAATCCGGAGCCTTATTTCCGGCTGCGCAGCCGCGCCATGGCCGAATGGTCTCGGTTGGCGAGAGACCTGCCCGGCCTGCCGCTCAACTGGTGCGGCGGCCTGTGCTGGGATCTTTCGGCGGCGGATATGGAAACCTATGCCGCGGAGCATTCAGCCTGGGGCTACGGCATCGAGCGCGTCGATCGTGCCAGCGCGGCGCGTATCGAGCCGAATCTCGCCGAACCGCCGGATTTCGCTTTGCATGTCGCCGAAGAAGGTGTTGCCGAGCCGGTCGCAGCCACCAAGGCCCTGCTGGCCGATGCCGAACAGCGCGGCGCGCGCATCCGTTCCAGTACGGTCATGGCGCTGATCCAGACCAATGGCAGGATAACCGGCGTGGGCACATCGCATGGGCTGATTGCCGCCGACGAGGTGGTGATCGCGGCAGGCGTCGGCTCGCCGGACATTGCCGCGACCGCCGGCATCAACCTGCCGATCGAGACCCCGCCCGGCCTGATCGTCCATTCGCGGCCATACAAGAAGCTGCTCAACGGGCTGGTGCTGGCCGAGCGGCTGCACATGCGCCAGACGGCGGAAGGCCGTATCATCGCCGGCTCGGACTTCGGCGGCGCCGATCCGGGGATGGATGCCAAAGCCACCGCCAGCGCGTTGTTCGCGGCCACGAAAGCCATGTTGCGCGACAGCGACGGACTTGAGCTGGATTTCCACACGGTCGGCTACCGGCCGACACCGATCGACGGCTTTCCGATCATCGGCCGCGCCGAGGGCATGGATGGCGTCTACATCGCGGTCATGCATTCCGGCATCACGCTGGCGCCGGTCGTCGGCCTGTTCGCCACGCGCGAAATCCTTGGCGGCGAGCGCGACCCGCTGCTGGCGCCTTACGGACTGTCGCGCTTCGCTCAATAGCCGGGCGGACGACTGAAGCCGCCGGTCAAGGGCGCCATCCCCTTGCCCATGGCGAGCAGCCGCGCCTCCGACCAGCGTCCGCCGACAAGCTGCAGGCCGATCGGCAGGCCGTCGCTGTCCTGCCCGCAAGGTATCGAAAGCGCCGGGTGGCCGCTGTAGTTGAAGACGGCTCCGTAGGCCGGCAACATCCAGTAGCTCTGGTCCTTGCCGTCGATTTTGATCGCAGTGCCCGGCGCACAATGCGGGAATGCCGTGGTCATGGCGACCGGGCAGAGCAGCGCGTCCCAATCCTCGAAAAAACGGTCCCAGGCGAGAATGGATTTGTCGCGGCGGGCCAGTGCCTCAAACCAGCGCGAGACCGATGCCGGCTCCTCCGGCGGTTCCTGCTGCGCCGCCTCCATCATCATGCCGATCAGCGCGCCGCCCTGGGCGAGATCGTCGTGCAGGTCGAGCTTGGGCAGTTTCGCTTCCTCGATGATGGCGCCGGCGTCTTGCAGTCGTCTTGCGAGATTTTCGACCGCTGCACTGATGCCGCCGGCCACTGGGAACCCGGGAAAGGAGGGCGCGAAAGCGATGCGCAAAGTTTGGAGGTCGAGCTTCGGCATGGCCTCGACCGGCACCGGCGCAAGGTCGGTGTCGCGGTCGTCCGGGCCGGCGATGATCCGATAGATCAACGCCAAATCGTCGATGCTGCGCGCCAGTGGGCCGAGACAGGACATCAGCCGCACGCTTCGCGCCGCACCGCCTGGATCCGGAAAGGCGCCGGCCAGCGAAACGCGATGTTCCGTCGGCTTCAGGCCGTAGACGCCGCAGAACGCCGCGGGAAGGCGGATCGAGTCCTGCATGTCGGTGCCGATGTCGAACGGTGTCATGCCTGTGCAGACGGCGGCAGCGGCGCCGCCGCTGGATCCGCCCGAGGTGCGCTGGAGATTCCAGGGATTGCTGGTGCGGCCGAACAGCGGATTGTCCGATTGCCAGTCGGAGAGCATGGTGGCGACATTGGTCTTGGCCATCAGCACACCGCCGGCTGCCTTCAACCTGTTAACGACCGGGCTGTCCTCTTTCGCCACATAGTTGGCGAAGGGCGGGAAGCCTACCGTGGTTTTCATCCCAGATGTCTCGTGCATGTCCTTCAGCGTGAAGGGGACGCCGTGCAGCGGCCCAGGTGTGGCACCGCGCGCCAGTGCCGCGTCGGCCTTCCCGGCACGCTCGCGAGCCCCTTCCCTGTCGAGCGAGATGACAGCGTTGACGGCAGGATTGTGCCTGTCGATCTGCGCGAAGTGGGCGTCGAGCGCTTCGACGGCGGAGATCTTGCGCGCGGCGATGGCGGCGGCGAGATCGGTGGCTGTGGAAAAGGCAAGGTTCATGATCAAGGCTCCGGCTTGCTTGCCGCCTGCCTCATCAAATGGCGGATAGCGGCGCGGCTTCAAGCGGAGTTGAGCATTCATTGGAGGTGGGCGCTTGATTGGGATTGCGTTGAGGTCGGCACTCTACGGCGCCCCCCTCTGTCCTGCCAGCATTGCCGATTTGAGACATCGGCGAAGAAGACTTACCCAACCAGCGCCAGCTTCGCCGCGACCGGAGCGAACGGACGAATGTCGATGCCGTCCCTTGTCATGGTGACGAAGCTCGATGGCGGGATCGCCTGCCAGTCGCCGCCCTCTCGATCGAAGGGTTCGGAAACGATGCTGCGGCCAGCGCCCTTGCGGAAGATGGACGTGTAGAGCGTCGGCGCCTGGACGTCAGTGGCATAGCGTACCGCATACAGCGCCTGTCCCGTCGGAGAAGGCGGCGGTCAATTTCAGCGCCGGCTCGAGACCAGCGCGGCGCGAGGCTTCGAGCACGCGGGAGGTGGCGCGCGAGACGGCGCCTTGCGGATCAGCGGCCAATCCTTCGTCGATCATGAGGAGAAAAAACAGTTCGGAATCGGTGGTGCCTTCGCGCTGGTCGAAGACGGCGTCGGACAGCGAGTTCTCCAGCGCGCGGCGAATCCTCTCAAAACCGCCGATCTGGCCGTTGTGCATGAACGACCAGCGGCCGGAGATGAACGGATGGCAATTCATGCGGCTGGTGGCGCCGCCGGTCGAGGCGCGCACATGGGCGAGAAACAGGCCGGATTTGATCTGCCGGCACAGGCTCTTCAGGTTGGGATCGGACCACGCTGGCAGGATGTCGCGGTAGAGACCGGGCTCCGGCCGGTCGCCGTACCAGGCAAGGCCGAAACCATCGCCATTGGTCGGCGACTTCGCTTCCTGGGCGCAGTGGCTCTGGGCGATCAGCGAGTGACAGGGCGCCGTGAGGATGTCTTCGAGAAAGACCGCTTCACCGAGATAGGCCGCCCACCGGCACATCGCTTCCGTCTTCCTTTAGGCGCGATCCGGAAGAGCAGCGGGCTCGTTGATCGCGTGTGTGCCTCTGTTGTGCGTCCGCTCGTAGAGCTCGCGAATGATTCGGCTGGCGGTAGTCTCAAAGAGAAATGGCAAGAAAGCGTGAACAAATGCTGCTGCCGCCGCCATCAGCAGGCGCGACGAAAACCATGCGGCGAAGGCCATATGGCCGAAATAGGTTTCGCCGACCTTGGCCGGATGAGCGGTGAAAATCCTTGCGACCGACATGCTGGTTCCCCTTCAGCGCTTGCGTTCCGATATGAGTATCCTGACACGCCTCACCGGTTCATTGGTCCCAAAATATCCTTGTATTTTGCGACTTCATGGGACAAATATCCCACATGACACTGGCAATCGACGAAATTGATCGGAAATTGCTCGCCGAACTGCAACGCGACGGCACCTTGTCGGTCGACCAGTTGTCGGAGCGGGCGGCCTTGTCGCGCAATGCCTGCTGGCGGCGCGTCAAGCGGCTGGAGGAAGCTGGCGTCATCACCGGCCGCGTGGCGCTGGTCGATGCCGAGAAGCTCGGACTTGGCCTTTCGGTGTTCATCCTGATCCGCACATCCAACCACGACCCGGACTGGCTGCAGAAATTCCGCGCCGCGGTGGCGGGCTTGCCCGAGATCATCGGCGTCTACCGCATGTCCGGCGATCTCGACTATGTGCTGCGCGCCCGCGTCGCCGACGTGAAAGCCTATGACCGGCTCTACCAGCGGCTGATCGCCAAGGTGGCCTTGTCGGATGTTTCCGCCTCCTTCGTCATGGAGGAGATCAAGGAGACGACGGTGGTTCCGATGGAAGTGCGTTGAACCGTCGTCAGGCCACAGTGATGCCCGAAAGAAAGCCGTTGATAGCCCTGCGGTCGAGTTGACCGAATCGGCAATCGCGCCGATAGGATCGATTTTATGCGCGCAGCCCTTCAAACACCTTCCGTCATCGGTCCGACCGTCGGCTTCGTCAGGTTGCCGCATGGTGAGGGTCTTCCGCTTCCCGCTTATGAAAGCGCCGGTGCCGCCGGCATGGATTTGCGCGCGGCGGTGCCCGAAGACCGGCCGCTTCTGATCCTGCCGGGCAAACGCGCCTTGGTGCCGACCGGGCTGATCCTGGAAATTCCCGAGGGCATGGAAGGCCAGGTGCGACCACGCTCCGGCCTTGCCTTCAAACATGGCCTTACCGTCCTCAATTCACCGGGCACGGTCGACAGCGACTATCGCGGCGAAGTGAAGGTGCTGCTGGTCAATCTCGGCGACGAGGACTTCGCCGTGACGCGCGGCATGCGGATCGCCCAAATCGTTTTCGCCGCCGTGACGCAGGTGGCGGTGGAAGAGCGTTCGCTGGCCGGCGGCACGGCGCGCGGCTCGGGCGGATTCGGATCGACCGGCACCGCCTGATGCATGGCTGTGTTTCGGCATATCGAACCGATTTGTCGCGTAGACTGATCCAATATGACTGAAACACGGCCGCTGCCAAAGCTCGTCATCTTCGACTGCGACGGGATCCTGGTCGATACCGAGAACCTCGCCAACCGGCGCCTTGCCGAATGGCTAAGCGCGACCGGCTATCCCGCGACCTTCGAATATTGCCGCAAGAACTTCTCCGGCCGCAGCATGGTGTCAGTGCAGAAAGAGATCGAAGAGACGACCAACGTCAGGCTCGGCGCCGATTTCGTCGAGCGCTGGAATGCCGGCCTGCCGGATCTGTTCGCCATGGCGTCGAGGCGATCCCTTATGTCCGGGAGTTCATCGAGGCGGTCCGCGCGGCCGGCATCGCCTATTGCGTCGCCACCTCGGCAAGGATCTCCAAGATGCACATAACCCTTGGCCAGACCGGGCTGTTGCCGCTGTTCGAACATGCCATGTTCAGCGCCACCATGGTATCGCGCGGCAAGCCGTTCCCCGACCTGTTCCTGCACGCCGCCAGGACCATGGGCTTCGCGCCCGCCGACTGCATCGTCATCGAGGACAGCGTCGCCGGCACACAGGCCGGCATCGCCGCAGGCATGCGGGTGTTTTCCTATCATGGCGACCCCTATACCGACCGCGACGGCCTGATCCAGGCCGGCGGTATCCTGTTCGATGATGTGCGCGAACTCGCCGGGCTGGTGCCGATCCACTGATTCGCCGGCCGTGTAGGCCGGGATGACGACATGCATAAAATCAGAAGCTTACAGCAGGTCGGGCGAATCCTATTCGCCGCGACATGCTGTAGCTGCGCGGCCCGGCAAGTCATGTTAGCTTCGCGGCGCTTGGGGTGAGGGGACGATATCAAGCATGTCAGGATTTTTGCATCGGCTCGTCCTTGCCTGCCTGTTGCTGCCATTGCTGTGCGGCGCGGCCGGCGCCCAGGATGCCGCCAGCCCGGACCTCGGCAAACCCATCGCCGGCCACGCCGATACGACCTATGCCGATCTCATCAGGATGGTCGTTCCGGATCTGACGGCGAAGGGCGATTATTATGTCGGCTCCTCGCCGATCGAGATGCGGCACATTGCCGGTCCCGACAATGACAGCTCGCCACCAGACGCACCGAGCGTTTTCAGCGCCGGCGTGCTTGGCATCAAAGCCGGCGGCAAGGACCGGCTGGCCATGCTGTTCGACCTCGGCGAGTCGCCCGACAGCACGGAGGGCTATGCGGTGCTGGCGCTTTATGACCTCACCGGCAAACCGAAGCTGCTCGATGCCGTCAATGTGGCGACCGACCGTTTCACCTTCTTTCGCCACCCCGGCAAACTTTCGCTCGGCGCCAGTGACGATGCGCTGATGATCTCCAGCACGCATTTCAATTCGAACCAGGGCTACATGTCGACGCCGCTTATCCTGGTGCGAGACGACCGTTTTGAGCTGATCGACCTCATCAACACGTTCGACGAAAATGTCTGTTCCTACCGGCGCTCCCAGGACCTGACCTTCCAGGCTTTGAGCGATGGCTCGCCCTACGCAGCGATCAAGGCGACGATAACCGACAAGACAGTGCCTGGCGAAGAGACTTGCGACGAACCGGCCCAGAAGGCCGTCTCGAACGACATTTCCGTAACCTACCGCTGGGACAAGAAAACGGCGCGCTATGTCGCCGATTCCGACGCTTTCGAGAAATTGGCAGCAGACAACGAGAAACGCTTCTGAACCAACCGCATTCGTTTGCCCGGCCACGAACAGCGCGGTAGCATCCGCCCCGACACTCGTCATGGGGGAGCATTCATGGACAAGGGCAAGATTTTTCGCGACCTGCATGCCTCGACCTTCGTCATGCCCAATCCCTGGGATCCGGGCACGACGAAGCTGCTTGGCTCCTTCGGCTTCAAGGCGCTGGCCACGACCAGCGCCGGCTTTGCCTTTTCGCGCGGCCTGCCGGACGGGGCCGTGAGCTTCGACCAGATGATCCATCATTGCCGCGAGGTGACGGCCGCGACCGAACTGCCGGTTTCGGCCGATCTCGAGAAGGGCAAGGGCGACAGCCCCGAACAGGCCGCCGAGACCATTTTCGCGGCGGAAGCCGCCGGGCTTGCCGGCTGCTCGATCGAGGACCACACCGGCGATCCGGACAAGCCCATCTATGAATTTTCGCACGCGGTCGAACGTGTCGCCGCCGCGGTGGAGGCGGCGCGGGCGCTGAAGCGCGATTTCGTGTTCACGGCGCGAGCCGAGAATTTCCTCTGGGGCAAGTCCGACCTCGACGACACGATCAAGCGGCTGCAGGCTTTCGAAAAGGCCGGCGCCGACGTGCTCTATGCGCCGGGCGTCGGCGACGTCGAGATGGTGCGCACGATCTGCTCGGCGGTCGGCAAGCCGGTCAATGTCATGGCGAGGCCCGGCTTTACCATGGCCGACCTAGCCGTGGCCGGCGCGAAACGAATCTCGCTTGGGCCGTGGCTGACCAATTTCGCCTACGGCATGCTGGAGACGGCGGCGCGCGAAATCCAGCAGGACGGCACGTTCGGCTTCACCCGCGCCGCCATGCCGTTCGGCAAGCTGCAGGCGCTGTACGGCCAACCCCAGGGCTAGGACGGGCCCGGATGAACCTTACTGTCGTCGACATGCATACGGGCGGCGAGCCGCTTCGAATCGTCACGGGCGGCTATCCCAGTATTCCCAAGGGCACCATCCTGGAGAAGCGCGCCTATGTGCGCGATCATCTCGATCATTTGCGCAAACTGCTGATCTTCGAACCGCGCGGCCATTACGACATGTATGGCGCCCTGCTGGTCGAGCCCGATTTGCCCGGCGCCGACCTCGCCGTGCTGTTCATGCACAATGAAGGTTATTCGACCATGTGCGGCCACGCCATCGTCGCGCTTGGCCGCTACGCGATCGATCAAGGGCTGGTGGCGAAACAGGAGCCGTTCACCACCGTGAACATCGAGGCGCCGTGCGGCCTGGTCGTCGCCTCGGTCGCGGTCAGCGACGGCAAGGCCGGTTCGGTGTCGTTCGAGAGCGTGCCGGCCTTCCTGTTTGCTGGCGATCAACAGATCGAGCTGACGGAATATGGCAAGATCGGTTTCGATGTCGCCTATGGCGGCGCCTTTTACGCACTGGCCGACTGTCATCAGTTCGGGCTGGAGTTCGGCCGCGATCGCGTACGCGATTTCGTCGACGCGGCAACCGCGCTGACGAACCGGCTCAAGGCCGTGTTTCCGCTGTCGCATCCCGATCATGATGACCTTGCCTTCCTCTATGGCACCATCCTGACCGATGGAAAGGACGCCTTTTCCGGGGAAGTCACCAGGAATGTCTGCGTCTTCGCCGAGGCGGAGGTCGACCGTTCGCCGACCGGTTCCGGCGTCACCGCCCGGCTGGCAGCCATGCACGCCAAGGGCGAGATCGCCATCGGGCAGATGCGCATTTTCGAAAGCATCGCCGGCTCGCGCTTTTCCGGGGCCGTGGCGCGAACGGAGAAGGCCGGCCCGCACGAAGCGATTGTCGCCCGCGTCGGCGGCCGCGCCTATTATTCCGGACGAGCCGAATTCATTGTCGAACCGGACGACGAGCTGGGGCGCGGCTTTCTCTTGCGCTGAAGGCTCAACCGCGTGCGGGACGGGCCGCTTCCCGTGCCGAGACCGCCTTGTGCAGATGCACCATCATGGCGGCGGCGAAGAGCGGCGTCAGCAGGTTGAGCAGCGGCACGGCGAGGAAGGCCGCGATAACCAGCCCGGAGAGAAACACCGTGCCGGCATACCGCCTGCGCAGGGCCCTCGCATCTTCCTCCGGGCGAAAGCGCATGGCGGCGAATTCGAAGAATTCGCGTCCGAGCAGGTAGCCGTTGACGATGAAGAAGGCGGCGATGTTGATGCCCGGCACCAGCAGAAGCAGCAAGGCGACGATGTTGCCCAGGATGACGACGCCAAAGAATTTTATCGCCAGCACCAGCGATCGCAATGCCGGCATGGCGCGTCCGGCCGGGTCGCCGGGGTAGTCGGTGCGCTCGACCACTTCGGCGACATCGTCGAGGAACAGGCCGGCGATGACGGCCGTGACCGGCGCGACCAGCAGCGCCATGCCGAAGGCCAACGCGATGGCGGCGATTAGTCCGCCCAGCCACCCGGCCCAGGACGGTATGCCGGGCAACGATGTCTGGAGCCACGGCAGGGCCAGCCATTCGACAAGGCTGGTCAGGCCGAACCACAGGGCGACCAGCGCCAGCAGGGTCAGGCCAAGCGTCTTGATGAACACGGAGCGAAACGGAGGCGAGAGCAACTCCAGGGCCGCGGTGCGGGCAGCGTCGAAAATCACCGTGCTTCACCCCAAGGTCAGCGGACACAGCCACAAGGCAGGACGTTCCCGAGATAGGCAGTGCGGCCCGCGAGCACAAGCGCGGGCCGTTGCCGGCCATCGTATGCTCCAAAGATCTGCCTATCGGGCAAAGCCTGGCTTGCGGACCGGTATGGTCATGGCAGCCACGCCGACAACGACAAAACCCATGCCGAGCCAGGCCGTGGGGCCCAGGCTTTCACCGAGGAACACGGCACCGATGCCGACGCCGATCGGCACGCGCAGATAGGCCTGAGACGTCGTGCCGACCGACCCCAGCGTGTGGATCAGACGGAAATAGATGACGAAAGCCAGTGCCGTCGAAAACACGGACAGGCCGAGCAAAGCGAGGATGGAAGCCGCCGAAGGCGCCAGCGTCCACGGCTGGTCGACCGCCAGGCTGAGCGGCACCAGCATGACGGCGCCACACAGCATCGAACCGGCGGCGGGAAGCATCGGATCGAGGCCCTTGAAGCCACGGCCGAAGATCGCGGCGCCCGCATAGCACACGGTCGCCGCGACGATGGCTAGCTGTGCCCAGAGCTGGTGGCCGATGCCGCCAAGCGCCTGCGTGCCGACGATCAGGCAGATGCCGGCAATGCCTGCGCCGACGCCGACCAGCTTGCGCGCCGTCACCGGCTCATGGCGGGTGATGAGCGCGGTCAGCAGGAAGGTGAAGATCGGCGAGGTGGCGTTGAGGATGGTGGCAAGGCCGGCGTCGACCGAACGCTCGGCGGCGGCGATCAGCGTGAACGGGACGACGCTGTTGAGGCAGGCCTGGAAGGCGAAGCGGCGCCAGCTTGCCGCGTCGCCCGGCATGGCAAGCCCGCGCCAGCGGATGATGGCGAACAGGATGGCGCCCGCGATCAGGGTGCGGGCGGCGATGAAGGTGATGGGCGGGATGGTCTCGACGCCGATCTTGATGAAGGTGTAGGACGCGCCCCACAGCACCGCCAGCACGCCGAGCAACGCCAGGTCGGTGGTCGTATCGCTCTTTGCAAACATGGGCTTGCCGCCTTCGGATCGGGATTGAACAAGCCCTTTTAGGCAACGTCACGGCGAAATGCTTCGGCCACGATCGAATTGTCGTAACGCCTGGGTACAACGAAAACCAACTGCAGAACTGTCATGCAGGCGCGCAGTCGCGGGCTTCTTCGGCAAAGGACGGGCCTCGCCGCTATGCCGGCAACGACAGAAAATCGGTTGCCAGTTTTCAGGGTCATGCTGTAGACCCGCGCGGGCATGGCGAGAAGCCGGCTCGGGTTTTTGGCGGAGACATTGATGCCGGATTATGACGTGCTTTGCATCGGCAATGCGATTGTCGACATCATCGCCCAGTGCGAGGAGGACTTCCTCGAGACCAACGGCATCATCAAGGGCGCGATGAACCTTATCGACACCCACCGCGCCGAATTGCTCTACAGCCGCATGGGCCCGGCGATCGAGGCCTCCGGCGGCAGTGC
>NZ_JAPYKS010000069.1:0-1712 GCF_037179605.1 Mesorhizobium salmacidum (SeqCode) | reverse complement strand
TGATCTGTTCGAACACCCGCCCCAGCAATGCCAGTTCCTCAGGCTCCAAAATTCCCGCTTCAGTTGCCTTTCGTCGAATTGGCATGATTCTCCTCGCGAAAATCCTGCAAGGAAGCGTGCCGCAAATCCTGTTCGCCGCGCAAGTGTTTCACGCGGCCAATAATCCCGGGCTTTACCCATTGCGTCGCCCGTCGCTTCATGCCCTTCGGCGCCGGTCCGGCGTGCTCTTGAACGCGCTTCCATAGGCGCTCGCGGATCGCCCGGCTGGAATTGATGAAGGCGGAGCCGACATATTGCCCTGTCGTCCGATCGGCGATCAAAGCGAAAGCCGGCTTGCCGGGCTCTCGTTCGACGCCTAGCAACTCGTATTCCTCGACCGTGTAGCATTTAGCCTTCAGCCAGTTCGTGGACGGACCGCTGCGATATTTGCTGTCCTTGCGCTTCGAAACCACGCCTTCTAGGCCAGCCTTGTCGACAAGATGAAATATGCCGGCGGCATTGCCTGGCACCGCCTGGCTGAACTGGATGTGCTGTCCTTCTGGGATCAGCTCGGCAAGGATCTCCCGACGGTCCTCTAGCGGCATGTCGCGAAGATCATGGCCGTTGAGGTGCAGCAGATCGAAGGCGACGAAATAGAGGTCGTGCTGCCGCTTGGTGATCGCCTTGCGCAGTGCGCCAAAGTCCGACAGGCGGCATCGTTCAGCACGATGATCTCACCGTCGATGATGGCGCTTTCCACCCCGAGCTCTGCAGCCGCCTTGGCGAGATCCCGGTATTTCTTGTCCAGTTAAGGCCGCGCCGGGTGAAGATGCGCACACCATCCTCATCCCTGACGATCTGCGAGCGGTAGCCGTCGAACTTGACCTCGTGAATCCAGTTGCCACCCTCGGGTGGTTTCTCCACCAGGGTCGGCATCAGCGGCTCGACGAACTTCAAACGCATGCAGGAACTCGCAGGACCGCGATTCAAGACGCAGCGTCCGATTTCGTTCCGGAACATTCTAGCTAAATTGAATGTTATAATGATTACAGTGATTAAGCTATCAGATCTCGGCCCATTTGAACCTCACCTCAACGGCAAAATCGCCGACCACGAAAGTGAGTATTTCTACCGCTGCCCGCGGTGCGGCCAGATGGTGGATGAACGGGACGCGCGCCAAGTTGTCTGGCATTCTTTCTTGGAGCACGAGCGACTGATGGTCGATGGTGATGCACCTCACTTGCCATAGCGACTCTCCACTTTCGGAAATCGCCGTGGCGGTGCAACAAACCGCCAGAACCCACGTTGCTCCACATCGAAGTGGAGGACGTAAAATGGTCGACGACAAGAGCAAGAAGGATTTCCGGGATCGAGACCGCGTATCCAATAGCGAGGATTACGAGATCGACTATTTCGCTCAGAAGACGGGGCTAACACCGCAACAGGTGCGCGACCTGATCAGGCAGCACGGCAACAACCGTGAAACCCTGGAACGCGAAGCCAAGAGGCTGCGCGGAAAATGACGAAGCTCTCGGATCTTGGACCACCGATCAAAGGCCAGCGGCACGAGGGCGATCCCGAAGATGATGACCGGGACTGTTTCTATGTGTGCAAGAATTGCGGTCAGCCGGTGGACATGCGCGATCTTCGCCAGGTGATTCTCAGTATCAGGCAGTGGTGATCTCGGATGTCGGCGCGCTGACCTTGCTGGTGACGGCGGAAGCCCGCGCAGG
>NZ_JAPYKS010000068.1:0-1840 GCF_037179605.1 Mesorhizobium salmacidum (SeqCode) | reverse complement strand
AGGGCATCTACCATCTCTTCAGGCGACTTGCCGAGCGTCTTGAGATGGATCTCCGGGTTCTCCGGTGCTTCGTAAGGAGAATCGACACCGGTGAAATTCTTGATCTCGCCATTCAGCGCGCGCGCATAGAGGCCCTTCGGGTCACGCCTGGCGCATTCCTCGAAAGGCGTGTCGACAAAGACTTCGATGAACTCGCCACTGGCCATCAATTCGCGCGCCATGCGCCGCTCGGCTCTGAACGGCGAAATGAAGGAGACGATGACGATCAGCCCGGCGTCCGCCATCAGCTTGGCCACTTCGGCGACGCGGCGAATGTTCTCGACGCGATCGGCGTCGGTGAATCCAAGGTCGCGGTTGAGACCGTGACGGACATTGTCGCCGTCGAGGATATAGGTATGGCGGCCAGTGGCGAACAGCTTCTTCTCGAACAGGTTGGCGATGGTCGACTTGCCGGAGCCCGAAAGCCCCGTGAACCAGAACACGGCGGGCCGCTGGTTCTTCATGTCGGCGCGCACGCCCTTGCCGACATCGAGCGATTGCCAATGGATGTTTTCGGCGCGGCGCAGCGAATGCAGGATCATGCCGGCGCCGACCGTGGCGTTTGAGATGCGGTCGACCAGGATGAAGGCGCCGGTGGTGCGGTTCTCGCCAAACGGATCGAAGGCGATCGGCGTCCGTGTCGAGATGTTGCAGATGCCGACTTCGTTCATTTCAAGCGACTTGGCCGCCTCATGGGCAAAGTCGTTGACGTTGATGCGGTATTTCAGATCGGTGACGGTGGCGCTGGTCTGATCGGTCTCGGTGCGCAGGATATAGGACCGGCCAGGCAGCAGCGCATTTTCGTCGAACCAGACGATGCTGGCGGCGAACTGGTCGGCGACCTGCGGCCGTGCGGCCGGCGAAACCAGCATGTTGCCGCGTGAGATCTCGACCTCGTCGTCGAGGACGAGCGTTATGGCCTGGCCGGCCACTGCCTGTTTGAGATCGCCGCCATAGGCGACGATGCGTTTGACATGCGAGGATTTGCCCGATTTGGCGACGACGACCTCGTCGCCTTGCGCAATGGTACCGGACGCGATGGTGCCGGCAAAACCACGAAAGTCGAGATTGGGGCGATTGACGTACTGGACCGGAAAGCGGAACGGCAGCTCGGCCGTGACTTCGTCGACCGACACGGTTTCGAGATGCTCGATCAGTGTCGGGCCGGAATACCACTGCATGGTTTCGGAGCGGCGGCTGACGTTGTCGCCGTAGCGGGCCGACATCGGGATCGGCATGATGGCTTGGAAACCGAGATCGCGCGAGAACTGCCGGTAGTCCTCGACGATCCTGTCGAAGACCGCCTGGTCGAAATCGACGAGATCGATCTTGTTGACCGCCAGCACGATGTGGCGGATGCCGAGCAGCGAGGCGATGATCGAATGGCGCCTTGTCTGGCGCAGCACCCCTTGCCGGGCATCGATCAGCACGATCGCTAGATCGGCGGTCGAGGCGCCGGTCGCCATGTTGCGGGTGTATTGCTCGTGGCCGGGCGTATCGGCAACGATGAACTTGCGCTTCGGCGTGGCGAAGAAGCGGTAGGCGACATCGATGGTGATGCCTTGCTCGCGCTCGGCCTCGAGGCCGTCGACCAAGAGCGCGAAGTCGATGTCGTCACCCGTCGTGCCGTGCTTGCGCGAATCGCGTTCGAGCGCGGCGAGCTGGTCCTCGAAAATCTGCTTGGTGTCGGACAGCAGGCGTCCGATCAACGTCGACTTGCCGTCATCCACCGAACCGCAGGTCAGGAAGCGCAGCAGCGACTTCTTCTCCTGCGCGGCCAGATAATCGCGGACGCCATCCG
>NZ_JAPYKS010000067.1:0-1911 GCF_037179605.1 Mesorhizobium salmacidum (SeqCode) | reverse complement strand
ACCGGACGAAATGCAATGTGACTTTCGCGGCAGGCCGGCCACCCCTAAATAGCGCTGGTTTTCCATGGGCAATCGGGGACTATCTGCATGTGCGGTATCGTTGGAATCGTCGGCCACTCGCAGGTTGCGCCGCTCATCGTCGACGCGCTGAAGCGGCTCGAATATCGCGGTTATGACTCGGCAGGCGTCGCCACCATCGAAAAGGGTCAACTTGGCCGCCGCCGCGCCGAGGGCAAGCTGGTCAACCTCGAACGCCGGCTCAAGGATGAGCCGCTCGACGGCACGATCGGTATCGGCCATACGCGCTGGGCAACCCACGGCGTGCCCAACGAGACCAATGCGCATCCGCACTTTTCGGAGGGCGTCGCCATCGTCCACAACGGCATCATCGAGAATTTCGCCGAACTGCGCGACGAGCTGGTCCGCGACGGCTATTCCTTCTCGTCGCAGACCGACACCGAGGTCGTGGCGCATCTGGTGGCACGGGAACTCGCGAAAGGTCTGAAGCCGGTCGAGGCCGCGCACAAGGCGCTGAAGCGGCTGGAAGGCGCTTTTGCGCTGGCCATCATGTTCAAGGGCGACGAGGACCTCATCGTCGGCGCCCGCAACGGTCCGCCTCTGGCCGTCGGCCATGGCGATGGCGAGATGTTTTTGGGTTCGGACGCCATCGCGCTCGCTCCGTTCACCAATTCGATCACCTATCTAGAGGATGGCGACTGGGCGGCGGTGCGCCGCGAGAGCGTCGCCATCTTCGACATCGACGGCAAGAAAGTCGACCGCAAGCGCCAGCAGTCGCTGTCGACCAGCTTCATGGTCGACAAGGGCAACCGCCGCCACTTCATGGAAAAGGAAATCCATGAGCAGCCCGAAGTGATCTCGCACACACTGGCGCACTACGTCGATTTCGTCTCCGGCGTCTCCAAGCCGCTCGACCTGCCATTCGATTTCGCCAAGATCGGCCGCCTGGCTATCTCCGCCTGCGGCACTGCGTATCTTGCCGGCCTGATCGGCAAATACTGGTTCGAGCGCTATGCGCGGCTGCCGGTCGATATCGATGTCGCGTCGGAATTCCGCTATCGCGAAATGCCGCTGTCGGCCAGCGATGCCGCCTTCTTCATCTCGCAGTCGGGCGAGACCGCCGATACGCTGGCTTCGCTGCGCTATTGCCGCAAGGCCGGCATGAAGATCGGCGCGATCGTCAATGTGCGGGAATCGACCATGGCGCGCGAATCCGACGTCGTGCTGCCGACGCTGGCGGGGCCCGAGATCGGCGTCGCTTCGACCAAGGCTTTCACCTGTCAGTTGTCTGTGCTCGCGTCGCTTGCCGTGCGCGCTGGCGTGGCGCGCGGGGCGATCTCGAAGGAGCAAGAGAAGACCCTGGTGCGAGCGCTTTCGGAAGCACCCCGCTACGCCAACCAGGTGCTGAAGCTCGAAGAACAGATCGAACGGATCGCGCGGGAGCTGTCTCGCTACAAGGACGTGCTCTATCTCGGACGCGACACCAATTTCCCGCTGGCCATGGAAGGCGCGCTGAAGCTCAAGGAAATCTCCTACATCCATGCCGAAGGCTATGCCGCGGGCGAGCTGAAGCATGGGCCGATCGCGCTGATCGACGAGAACATGCCGGTGATCGTGATTGCGCCGCACGATCGCATCTTCGAAAAGACCGTGTCCAACATGCAGGAAGTGGCGGCGCGTGGCGGCAAGATCATTCTGATCACCGACGCCAAGGGCGCGGCACAGGTGAGCGTGAAGACGATGGAGACCATCGTGCTTCCGGATGTGCCGGAAATCATCTCGCCGATCATCTACACGCTGCCGATCCAGATGCTTGCGTATTTCGCCGCCGTGTTCATGGGCACCGACGTCGATCAGCCGCGCAATCTGGCGAAATCGGTGACGGTGGAATAG
>NZ_JAPYKS010000066.1:0-1974 GCF_037179605.1 Mesorhizobium salmacidum (SeqCode) | reverse complement strand
TATCAACCAGGGATTCGACCTCATGCATGAGGGCAAGTCGATCCGGAGTGTCGTGGTTTACTGAAGACGGCTTCACGCCGCCGACTCCAGTTCGATGAAATAGATACGCCGAGCCCCGGTTCTGTGTTCCCAAATACTGTGCCTCGGGCAAATGGCGTAAAGGGCACCGCATCCTGGGCGACGTCAGGGCTGCGTAACGCTCAAGAGGCTTGCGACGCGCCCTTCCGCTGCGCAGCGCAAACGCGTTCCGGAGACGGGCGTTGAATGCAGGGTCTTTCGTCGAGGTCCGACAGCATGGCGCTCGTGTAATGGAACGCATCGGCTGTGATCCCGATACTGGAAAGCACGTTGACCCTGGCCTTGGCCTTTTAGCATCGCCACGGCCATGGAGTTCTGTCGATATTGCAGCCAATCATTGCGAAGCCCCCGGAAGCCTTGCTTCCGACCAGGTCTCGGGAGCGGCCTTCCTTATCCGCTCCTGGTTCATGGCGATGCCTTCGCGGTTTTCTTCGCGATCGCCGCTGTGAGGCAACGGATTGGGCCGGTCCGTAACACTGCGAAGCGGCTCGAATCGGCGTTTCATCAACATGGCGCCGCCTCATTGTTTCGGCAAAAATCTCGCCAACAGCGACACCAGTTCAGTTTGGCGGTGTGTGCCCGTCTTTGCAAAGACGGCCTTCAACTCGTTGCGTGCGGTCTGGTACGAGATCCGACATCTGTCGGCGACCGCCTCGAGCGGCTCGCCGGCTGACATCATGGATGCCAGCCGCGCTTCGGCTCCTGTTAGGGCGAAGGTGGTCCGAAGGTGAATATCCGGTGGCTGGCGTTGCGTGTCCGGATCCACAAGGATGATGATCGCCTGGCATGGAGCCAGCGAATTGTATGAAACGTGCGGCAAGCGGACCGGGTAGGCCATCAGTGGTCGCCCTTGCGTTCTCCGGAGCGCTATCGGCGGCACGGACCTTGCGGAGGGCTGGTTTCGTAGGAGCGCCTGCAGCGCCCGGTTCAGTGCGTCAGTCGCACTCTTGTCGATCGAGGACACATGGCGGCCGTTCACTACAAGTCCATGTGCCTGCAAGGACTCCGCGGCGCGGTTCATTCCGAGCACGCTCCCATCCTTGCCAATCATGATGGCGGCCGTGCCACTTGCAGTGAAAGCATCCAACGCCGCGCCCGCACGCGCCATGCCGAGCATTGTCGCCAGCGCAGCGACGGATCCGGCCCGGTGGGAGAAGGCCATCAGCTGCTGGAGCTCCTCCGGAGAGAACGGTCCCTGTTCGACCGATCTCTGCAAGGACAGGGACCAGAACTCGTCACCCGCGGCAATCTTGACAAGGGCGCACCACCGCAGCCCGCATGGGGCAAGGAATTCCTGGAAGTACGGATGCCGGGCAACATCGTCCGACGTCAGTAGGTCCTCGTCGGTTGCAACGCCACGGGCACGCAGGAACGGGACCAGGCGGAAGCGCTCATCGCGTTCTATCCAGCCGCCGCTGACATAGGCATCAAACGATCGTGCAACCGAGCGTGTGCGGGGCAGGATCGGTAAGTGACCTTGTATATCAAACAGCAGCGCGCCGAAGCTTCTGGTGGACTTTGCTGCCCGTTCCATCGCTTCGTCCCAGCGGGTCGGATCGAGCGCCGCTTCGACCAGGCTCGCTTCAATGGCAGCAAAATCGAACGCTGTAGACACAAAACACCTCGCCCACAGACGGGTGCCCATGGTGCTACGGCAAATAATCCACCGAATTCCTGTTTGTATTCAGAAGTTGGAGCCACTTAAAGTTGATAGTTTCCCCTTTGCTACTCGGAGTATTCCTTCATCCTCTCCGTTAAGCATTTTGAGCTTGGACCTTTTTTATTTTCCTGTCCAGCTTTACATGGTTCTAATCGGTTTTAGACACTCTTTTCCGGTGGGCGGCTTACTGATTTAACTACTCAGTCGAGTTTTTTTCGGCTCATGACCCATTTGGG
>NZ_JAPYKS010000065.1:0-3558 GCF_037179605.1 Mesorhizobium salmacidum (SeqCode) | reverse complement strand
CACCGTAGCAGGCGGGGCGCATTACTCAACCGTCCTCGCGGACCTGAACGGCGACGGCAAGCTGGATCTCGTGGTGTCGAACGAGGACCGCACCACCAAGTCAGTGTTGCTCGGTAACGGCGACGGCACCTTCGGAGCTGCAACCAATTTCGCCGGAGGAGGAGACATTGCGGTCGGCGACTTCAACGGCGATGGCAAGCTCGATCTCGTCAGCGCCATAGACAGCGGTGCCACGATGCTCCTCGGCGACGGCCTTGGTGGCTTCGGCGCCGCAACACACTTCGCGGTCGGAACAAACCCATCTGGCGTCAGGACGGCCGACCTCAACGGCGATGGCAAGCTCGACCTGGCGGTCACCAACTACGGCTCCAACAGCATCTCCGTGCTGCTCGGGAATGGCGACGGCACCTTCGCGGCCGCGGTAAATATGCCAACAGGAACACAGCCGTGGAACGTTGCCATCGGCGACCTCGACGGCGTCGGGGGTGCCGACCTGGCGGTCACCAACTACGGCTCCAACAGCATCTCGGTGTTGCTCAACAACAGCACCGCCCTCAGCGCAGTCCAGCACACCACGGTCGCAGTCTCAGCCGTCAACGACGCGCCAACGATTAGTTCGAACGGCGGCGGCGACACGGCCGCAGTCACAATCGCCGAGAACAGCACGGCGGTGACGACGGTAACGGCCACTGACCCCGACACTGCCGGCCAGAGCCTCAGCTACGCGCTCGGTGACGGTGCTGACGCGGCCGCGTTTACGATCAACGCAACGACAGGGGCGCTCGCCTTTATCACGGCACCTGACTTCGAGCATCCGACCGACATAGGCGCCAACAACGTCTACGACGTGAACGTCCAGGTCTCGGACGGCTATGGCGGCATCGACACACAGGCGATTGCAGTCACTGTGAGTAATGTCCCCGGCGTGACAATCACTGGAACCAGTCAGGCAAACATACTAACCGGAACGGGGGAGGAGGATTTCATCTCCGGCCTGGCCGGCAACGATACGCTTCAGGGCTTGGCTGGAAACGATTTTCTCAACGGTGGCACGGGCCAGGACACGCTGATCGGCGGGACGGGTAACGACACCTATGTCGTCGACAACTCGGGCGACGCCGTGACCGAGAATTCCGGCGGGGGCGTAGACCTGGTCCAGTCCTCGATCAACTATACGCTAGGCAACAACGTCGAGAACCTGACGCTGACAGGGAACGCGAATCTCAACGGCACCGGCAACGCGGCCGACAATGCCGTCACCGGCAATACCGGGAACAACATCTTGGCCGGACTTGGCGGCGCCGACACCCTCGACGGCGGGCAAGGGATCGACACTGCAAGCTATGCGGCCTCGACAACCAGCGTGAACGTCAGCCTTGCGACCGGGCAAGGGAGTGGCGGCGATGCGGCCGGCGACACGCTGGTCCGCTTCGAGAACCTGACGGGCTCGGGTTTCAACGATATCCTCGAGGGCGATGGTGGTAACAACATTCTTGCCGGGGGAGCGGGTATCGACACGATATCCTACGACCACGCCGGAGCGAGCGTGACGGTTAGTCTTGCACTGACGAAAGCCCAGAACACGGGGGGCGCTGGGCAAGACACATTGTCGTCGTTCGAGAGCCTCACGGGCTCGGCGTTCAACGATGTTCTGACCGGATCGTCGGTGGCGAACGTGATCCTGGGCGGCAACGGCAATGACACGCTGAATGGTGGCGGGGGGGCAGATATTCTGACCGGCGGGTCAGGCGCAGACAAGTTTCTATTTTCGGCGATAGCTGACAGCAGCCCGGGCGCGGCGGACGTCATCACCGACTTCGTGCATGCCGCGGATCTCTTCGATATCTCGGCGATTGATGCGAACTCGAAGGCTAAGGGCGATCAGGCCTTTGCCTTCGCGGGCCATAACTCGAGCACCGTCGCCGACAGTGTGTCGTGGTTTGAAAACGGCGTTAACACGATCGTTCAAGCCGACGTAAATGGCGATACAACGGCGGACTTCACGATCATCTTGGCGGGAATCAACCATAATCTGACTGCGTTAGATTTCTTCCTTTAGTGCGACAAACTCGGCTCGCCGAGTACGCCCGCGCCGTATGTTTTATTTGTGCCGCCGAAAGGTCGTGATGTAGTTTGATGCCTGCTCGTACCAGGCTGCAATCTGGTAGTCAGATTGCCATCATTTCCAATCAGCAGTAATGGACATCCGTGGATTGCGGATGTATCGGTCGAGCACTCGCGCAGGACGGACAAGATAAATGAATTGCGGATCGTACCGGTCAGGTCAGTCCGCCAATCATCATTTCGAGGCTTTTGGTTCCGGATGACGCTGGCCTTGGTGTGCAGATCGCATTCCGCCCGGGTGTGCAGGCTCACCGCGCACCCTGGCGCCATGGTGCGATCGATCTTGTTCTGGTCGGCGACAGTCTTTCCCTGCGCGCCCGAAAGGCTGTTACCGAGGGCCGAGCGTAGCGGTGCTACACCGCTGACGCCCGTGTCGATGTATCAGAAGACCGACGAGCTGGTTGACCGCGTCACCGCCACCGAAAGCGCGGTCAGCAAGCTCAATGCCGATATGACCAGCGTCAAGGAAGTGACGGCCGAGGTTCGCTGGAAACGCACGGGCTTGGCGCTCTCGGCGTAACCGGCATGGCAGCCGCGGCCCTGGCCTCTCTCGTCATGGCATATTGCTCGGATATCTGGCGCGTGCTGCGGGGAGGGTGAATTTGGAAGGGCGTATGACTGTTCTTCGACAAACCAATCACAGTTCGTGTCGAGCGGCGCATCGCGCGGGCTGCGACCATCTTGCCGTCATCAAGTTCGGCGCACGAACGGACCGCGTACCCATCGCAACGGTGCGGTCCAGCGCCAGCTGCGCGACGCGAGAAGCGCGTTGCGTTCTGCGAGGAAAGCGTCCCGATCGCGGACCATCGCGTCACATTCGAGGCTGAGCTCGTGGTGAGCACGAACGATCGCATGGTGAGTGCGAACGACCGCCTCGTGATCTAAAATCCGCGCTCGAAGCTCCCCACGGAGATGTTCAGCCTCCGCCGTCGCTATGGCCAGAACATCACAGCTTTCGTTGAATGTCGTACGCACCAGGTCCAGTTGAGCGCGCAGTTCACGGCTTTCGCCGTCGACCGCCATGGAACGCAAAATCTCATATGCGGTCCGGATCAGAGGTGTGATGTCCGGATGGTTTCGCAACTCTTCGATGGAGGCTCTCTCGTGATGCAGGTCCTCGTTCAGGAACTTTTCAATCTCGATATCGGACTGGCTGGAAGGAGCCGGCCAGATGACCCCGGTTTCGTCAGCCGCATTGTTCAAATGCCGCCGCCAGTCGGTGCGGAAATCTTCGTGGCGCAAGAAATAACGTGGCATGTCTCGTGACTGGTGCTCCGCTTCGAGCACGTGCCTCAGCCAAAGCAGTAGTGATTTCGCCATCGGCGAGCCATCTCGCCGCTTCAACGACAGCGCGACCTCAAGAGGGTTGCGGATCGGCAGAAATGCGACCGTATCGACCTCCATCTCGGCCAAGATCGACGATATGAACGAGGC
>NZ_JAPYKS010000064.1:0-3897 GCF_037179605.1 Mesorhizobium salmacidum (SeqCode) | reverse complement strand
TAGCCTCACGCAATCGCGTGATGCCGCATCGGTCCGCGATGAACCATTGGGTTGGCCTCGAAACTGGAGGACACCCGAGATGCTTCTTGTCGTCACGTCGCACAATGCCGAAGAATATCAGGCGGAACTGGATCAGGCGTTCCGCCTCCGCCACAAGGTGTTTGTCGAAGAAAAGGGCTGGACCGACCTGTGGCGCGAAGATGGTCGTGAGGTCGACCGTTTCGACGACAGGCGGGCTGTCCACATGCTGTTCACCGCCGACAACCGCGTCGTCGGCTATCAACGCTTACTGCCTTCGACGCGCCCTCATCTTCTGTCGGACATCTTACCGGAGCTGTGCGAAGGCACGCGTCCCGTCGGAGAAAACATCTGGGAATGGTCGCGTTACTGTGTGGAGCCGCAATATCGCGAGCGGGGACGGATGCTGAGTCCCGTTGCCAATGCACTCTTGTCCGGCATCGTCGAGTGGGGGCTCGGCAGCGGGGTCGACACGATCATTGTCGAAATGAACCCACTCTGGCTGCTGCGCCTGGTGCAATTGCATTTCAAGGTGACGCCGCTTGGGCTGCCCAAAATAATCGGCGGTGAAGAGACGGTCGCGGTGACAGCCAATTTTGATGAGCGCACCCTGCAAAGGCTTCGAGAGACACGCAGCGCAGCCAGCAACAAATCCACATCGTAATCGCAAGACACGGTCCGCCCACGCAAAAGGTGCCATGCGCCGCTCCATCCAACTTATCACGCTTCATTATGCGACTGTGGTGGCTGAGGAAGGCAGCTTCCTCGGCGCCTCCCGGCGCCTTAGGGTTCATCATTCCGCGCTCAGCCGGCGCGTCAAAGATCTCGAATTGAGACTGGGCGTGACTTTGTTCCACCGCTATCCGAGCGGGGTCAGGGTGACGGCCGTCGGCGACCGTTTCCTGACCAAAATACGACGCATTCTCAAAGATCTGGATGACACGCTTCAGGGGCTGGAAACAGCGGGCCACAGCGATCGTCAGCCGTCGTCAATCGGATCGGATAGGCCACCTTGCGATTGCGGGTTTCTCAGTGCTGTTGTTGCCTCTTTGGGCAAGGATCCCAACTTGCTCGTGTTTCTACGTAAGCATCCCGACTTCTGATGCTCGCGTCATCGGGCCACGCGCGAAATGATGTCGCGGCGGACCCAAGCGAACGCTCGATCCGCGGCCATGAACGAAGACAACATAGGCGCAGCTACATCTGGCCGGATCTTCTTGCCGCCGGCTTGACGGCCAAAGAGCTTGTGGCGTCCAGCCTGTGCGATCCGTGTTCCAGGATGATCCGTGCTGACGCTGAACCGAGCGGCCGCTGCAGAGTTGGTTCTTGAGGTGCAGGCGAAGTCCTGCACCTTGGGTACGCGGGCACAGAAGGAAACCGCGGGGAATACCACTCCCAACAAGGGTCGCGCCGAAGACGCTCCGTTTTTGGAGAACCGATGACGACAATAGCTCACCGATTTTTGGGCGCCGCGCCAACCGGCCATCATTGACGGCGTCCTGCCTGAGCTCGCCAGGCAGGCCTTTGCTGATGCACACAGAGGCGGGATGAGAGACAGCATCCCATCCGACCCAGGAAGGCCACGGCGCATAGACCCAGACCTCAATCGCTTTTGCGGTTACGATGCGCGTGCGCTCGCCCAACAGTCTCGCCTAGAGAGGCCAAAGCATTTCCTACGCGTTATCTTAATGTTTGGTCTTCCGCCGTCTGCGCTTTGACAATCGGGAAATCCTTTTGTGGAGTCGCACAGAGATCTCCTGAACAAACCTTCTCACCCTTATAGTTGGCCAGGGCCTGCAGCAACCCCGGTCCAAGCTGCTGTTTCAGTTTGTCTGAGCCATCCTGCCAATCCGCCAGCGACTTCATTGTCACTTCGACCAACTTGATCGCGCGATCCTTGTCGCCGGTCTCGTAAAAGTACTGACCGAGCGCCGGACAATGTAGGAACTTGAGGTCGACCTCGCCTTCCGGGGGATTCAGTGCCAGGATGTGCTCGGACAGCTCTTTGCCCATCGCGAAGCGTTCGGCAGACGGAAGGTGCGAATTGTCCCTCCCCGGATGGAAGAGTTGTTGTAACACCTGACCCAGCCAAAGATCGGAGTTTTTCTCTATCGCGTCGCGAACCAATAGCTGGATGACCGGCAAGCCTGCCCGCATGTCGCGTATTTCGTGAAGCAGCAGATGCGCCTGAAGCAAGCGCAAATTGAGGTCGTCCGGCAACAAGGCGACGCCTTCGTCGATGACCGAGCGCGCCGTCGTCCAATCCTGTGCCTCCGACGCCGCCCGAAATTTCTCAAGGATCGGCTTCTTCAAGGCTCGTTCGCGCATGCTGGCTTCACCTTCGGCAATCCGCTTCGCATCACCGGCCTTCGCTTGCTTGCTGGTGCGCCAGCTGCCGTTGATCACTTTGGGCAAGACCTTAGCGAGGTCCATCGGGTGACCGATAAAGGCGATGGCGCCATCACGATCGACAACGAACGAGGTCGGAATCCCGAGGGAGAGGCTGGGTTCCATCCAAAGCTTGTCCATTTCGCCTTTGAAGTCGAACGCTATCCGATAATTCAGATACGAGCAGTTTTCGGTCAACCACGCGTCCAGCTTGGTACGCGCTTCGTCCGCGGTCGGAGCGCGTTCAGAAGCTGCGACTCCGACAACCTCAAGCCCGCGATCCTTGTATTTCTCCTGGAGCTCAGCCAAATGGGGCATCGCCGCCACGCAGGGGCTACACCACGTCGCCCAAAACTCGACGATGTACAGTTTCCCAGGCTGAAAGGCGGTCAGCGGCTCGCCACGCAGCCAGCTCTGCACCTTGATCGCAGGGGCCGGGGAATCCATTCGAAGCACCATGTCGCTCTCCAAAGTTATTGCCAAATGTGTGTCTTTGTCGGAAACGGAACACAAACCAAAAGAATCGCACGTCTTGCGTGGTCAGCCCTCAACAGGGTTGCCTTTCGTTAGTTTGCGCAAAGGCCCGTGCCAGCACGCTGAAGGCACTGCGACCAATGCGTGCGGACCGCTCGAGGCCAGCAGTCAACCATCTCGTCCAGCGAGATGTCCTTGCAAGCCTCGATCAACCCGGCGATGAAGGCTTCATGCGCATCGAGACCGGAGGCGCGCCGCCAGCCCTTTGGCCGAGGCGTTCGCTCGCCGATTTTCGCCGCCCGATTCGATGGATCGCAGCCGATATCGCCACGCCGGACCGCGCCGCCGCCTGTCGCGCCGACGTACCCTCATCGCTACCCTCCAATACCGGCGACCGAAGATCGTCCCTGAGCGTCCTTGCCATCATCCACCTCATTCAGGTGGACGTTGAAACAGCTCAGCAAAGCTGTGTCACATCACAATGAATTCATTGCGCTCTAGCGCTCGCTGGCGGTAAAATTGACAGTCGGCTCGTTGAGCAGCAGCACTACGGAGCTGGCCAAAAGTACGCGCGACCTGTCTGCCTCGTGCTGAAAACTGGCTGGCGATCGCTGACATTTCTCTAGCGCGACTGATGAGGCGCGGCGCGGGTTGCCGCCCCCTGTCGCGAGCAGGATAGCGTCTACACTGCGTTGGCTCCGCACCGCTTGAAAGATCTGGACGACGTTTGACGGCTTGGCCGCTGAAGGACGGACAAAGAGGCCACCTTGCTGGTTCGTCAGTGCTGCTGTTGCCTCCTTGGGCGCAGATCCGAACTTGCTCGCGTTTCTGCGAGCATCGTCCCGAGTTCTGATGCTCCATCATCGTTCCGCGCACCAAATTCGCGGCCTTTGGTGCCGCGGCGGACCCAAGTGAACGCTCGATCCGTGGCATGAACGGCGGCAAAATGGGCGCAGCTACATCTGGCCGGATCTGCTTGCGGCCGACCCTCGACGGCCAAGAGTTTGTCCAGCCTAT
>NZ_JAPYKS010000063.1:0-4111 GCF_037179605.1 Mesorhizobium salmacidum (SeqCode) | reverse complement strand
GATCTTGGCTCACTGGCGGCCGGATTGGTGATCCAGCAGATCGGCCCAAGGCCACGGCAGAACCTGCGCAAAGAGGCCGAGCAGGCGGGATTGTTGTAGGCACAGCTTGAAGACTTGGGCCCCTGACCGCTCCATGACCGGCGAGGGACCGAAAGCACGCCAGGCGGGCGACAGCAATGTTGGGTTTTGTCGAGTCCGCGACACTGTGGGTTCGGCCCTCATCTTCTGCTGCATTCTCGTTAAACCTCTGAAATAAAAGTCGCAAAATCTTTTCAGCGGCTCCCTTCGCGTTGGCACGCATTTTGATTTTTCTGGTCTTGAGACAGGTAACTGCTGGGAGGCATCGATGACGCGGAGCAAGATTGCGATCGGGGGAACGAAGCTAGCAAGGAGGTCAGGTCAGGTCGGCATCAGATAGTGCGCGAATTGCGGGGGCGTTGAGTCTACCGGCGGGTTCTGCGCCGAACTGGTAGCTGCAATTAGAGTGGCCTCCTCGACGCAGCAGCTCGGATCTACCGGCGGGTTGCCTGGCAGATCCAATCCAACAGTTGATCCACGGTCTCCATCGCCGGGCCGACAAGGAACCCCGCACATGAGGTGTTTGGGTGCATCTTCGTTTCGAGGGCAACACCAAATTGCCAATCGTCTCGGGCCATGAGGGAAGTGCCTGGCGGCAGCGGTAGAAAGGACAGCTGGCGCACCGAACCGGCGCTCGAGAGCGAGCTGGCTCGCGACCGGCGCGGAATGCTTGATTTAAGAAGGGTTCGCATATGTCGCCACTCATCCTAATCTGTTCTGACGATGCCGAGTTCTACCTATTCTTCAGTCATGTCCTGGAGGTGGACGGCTTCGCAACCGAGCTGGCCGGCGGCATGGACGACGCGATACGACAGGCGACTGAGCGCAATCCGCAGGCTGTTCTCCTAGACTGCCAACCTGCTAGCCCTGCCGGCCCGGGGATCTGCGCCTGGCTGAAAGGCGAGCCGCAAACGGACGCCCTGCCAGTGATCGCCCTGATCGCGTCCGGCGCCGAGCATCAACAGCTCGATCTGCTCAAGGCCGGCATCGACGAAAGTTTCCAGCGGCCCTTCGCGCCGGCTAAATTGCTTGCGTATTTAGGTGGGAAGCTGCGGACGCCGCTGCTCCCCAATGGAGGGCACGGGGGGTCCCTGACCTGCGGCGAGCTTAATATGCAACTCGGCAGCCGTCGGGTACACTGCAATGGACAGCAACTCCATCTTGGCCCACTCGAGTTTAATATGCTTCGTCACCTGATGGAAAACCCTGGCAAGGTGTGCACCCGCGACGAACTGGTTGGGGCCGCCTGGCCCGCCAACATCCACGTCGGCGCGCGCACCGTTGATGTCCATATCAGCCGAGTGAGAAAGGCACTCTCGCCCCACAACGTCATCCGAACCATACGCTCGGCCGGATACGCACTCGAAGAGCAGGAAATCTGAATTGCTATCGTGTCCTCGCTTGTGGTGTAGCTCGGCGGAGCAAAAGCTGCTCGCGAGCGCGCCCTCGATAGCGCTGTAGCGAGCGAGCGGCTTTGCGGTGGCCATCGGCGCTTTCCGGTAGGGTCTGATTGCACACCCCCTTACCGGAATGACTACCGCTGAACGACGACGAACGTGAAAAATACACTCGACGCCAAACGCTTGGGTGGGAGGATCTGGTAGCCAGCAGCTAGAGGCACTTAAGGCGAATGGAGGTCATCACCACTTCCCACACTGGTTAAGCGGCATCGTGTGACGATCTGGGTTCAGTTCAGCGGACTCGACGCTCGGCTTGCTAGAGATGCGCTGGGGCAAAGCATCGTCATTCGCAAATGCGTCTACAGATCGACGGGTCGGAAGAAGAACCGGACCCTCAAATCAGTGCCCGTCAGCGCGCGCCGTTTCTGCGACGTCCTGACGAAAAACGGGGACGTGCCCGACGCGGCGCCTTGCGCCGGGCACTCACTTCTAACCACTCCACTGCAGTCTATGGCATCGTCCACCGGGCGGCGGCATCGACAGTTGCTAGGCCGCCTTCGGCGCGCCTTTCAGACAACGTGCGGCTTTGACCATTGTTGACGAGTGCGGGACGGACTTCCTCCCTCGACGTGTATTCAAACCGCAATCGGGGTTGACCCAAATCTGACTGTCGCAAAGGCGGTGGCGCGCCTGCGAGAGCAGATTCGTCATCTCGTCGGCCCCCGGCACCCGCGGTGAGTGGATATCTAGATGCCCGGTCCGATCTCGTTCCGATAATTGAAGCTTTTGAACGCGTCGAGCAATTCCATCTGCGAGCGAGAGGTTTCGATGGAGATCACATCGGCATCCATTGCGGCGATCGCGTCTATTATGTCGTTGAATTCGGAGTAGCACATAGGCATGTCGATTTGGATCGCATCGTACACGCCCGTCGAAGCGAGCCGAAAGCACTCGATGGCCCATTCGAGGTAAGGCTTCCAGTCTGATTTGCGCAGCGGCAAACCCTCGCGCAGTGCAGCCTCATCGATCTGAATCAACCGTGGCGCCCGTGCTTTCGAGATCACCCACCTCGGCACGGAGGGCGAGCGCGATCTGACGGCAGACGACCGACCGCGCGCTGCGAAAGCTAGCCACGACTTACGTCCCGGTCGAGCATGATTTCCAGGTCAAGGTCCATCGGGACATAGAAGAGAGCACGACGGCGCGATCTCCGCCCGCTCCAGTGGCCAGCGGCGACGACCGGCTTGATGGGCGCAGGTTCGCACGCCAAACATTGCGACCATCGATCAGGCTCGGACTTCAGATTCCACACTTCCCGAACCGAATTAATGAGGGGGCTCGCCTCTCATAGGGATGCTGGCTGGCAACCGCGCATCATTGGATGCAAGTTTCAAGTGCGAAATCGTGCAACAGGGTTGTTGCACGAGCGGGCTTGGGGCACCCGCGGTATTTCGTGATGCAGCACGCGCAAAGAAGTTTCGTTCGCTTTTGTCGAACAGAGCCCATTTCCACTGAGGAGGCGTTTTGTACCTGGCCCGTCGCGTCACTGCACCAGAATGATGCCCGCCGGATGGGAGTTTCCGATGAAGCAGGGCTTCCATTGACAGAACAGCCTTCTTCTCTGTTCGGCTTCAACCTCCTGCAGCAGAAATAAAACCGCTGGTGGCACCCCAAATCGCGACAATGCCGGATCAGGTGAAGAAATATTCCTCGATGCGCTGCTTGGCTTTCCGCAGCACCGGCAGGATGTCGCGCTCCATCGCTTCAACTGAAAAACGCGCTGACTGGGTCGAAACATTGATCGCTGCGACGATACGGTCCGCACGGTCGCGGATCGGCACCGCAATCGAGCGCAGGCCGAGTTCCAGTTCTTCGTCGGCGATGGCGAAACCATCCGCTCTCGCCTTGTCAATGGCCTTGCCCAGCGCGGCACGCCTGGTGATCGTCTTGGGCGTCCGCCGCTCGATCTTTGCTTCCGCAAGGAAGTTCTTCAACTCGTCCGTCGCCAGACCGGAGAGCAGCACGCGTCCCATAGAGGTGCAATAGGCGGGCAGCATGGTCCCTACGTCGAGCGCGACACTCAGGATTCGACGGCCGGGGACGCGCACGACATAGACGACGTCCTCGCCCGACAGCACCGCCGCATTACACGCCTCGTCGAACTGCGCCGCCATGTCGCGCATGATTGGCGTGGCGAAGGTCCATAGAGACGCGCCGCCGAGCGAAGTCCGGGCAATGGTCAATAGCCGCGGCGATAGCGAGAACAGTCTGCCGGACTGGGTCGCGTAACCGGTGGCAACCAGCGTCAGCAGAAGGCGGCGGGCGCCGGCGCGGGTTAGCCCCGCTTCCTCGGCCATCTCGGTCAAGGTCATGCCCGCCTGATGGCGGGCAAGGATTTCCATCACCCCCAGACCGCGCCCCAGCGAGCCCACTTGATCACGCGCATTGCTTTTGTCTTCCACGGCCGCTTCCACTCAGCGTTGACTCTATAATAGAGCTGCGGTAGATGTATCTCACATAAAACATTTGTTCGCAATGCGAACTTTGTTGCATCTTGAGGATCGCTGCGATGGTCAAGTTCCTGCCGCTCAAACAGGCCGTGGCCGAGAACCTCAGCAATGGCGACACGGTTG
>NZ_JAPYKS010000062.1:0-4285 GCF_037179605.1 Mesorhizobium salmacidum (SeqCode) | reverse complement strand
GGGGCGACATGATCCGGAAAAATATCAGGAGGAGCTTGACCTCAACGACCCCAATCAGAGAAGCCTGCTAGACGTCCATCAGTGCTTCCCAACACTAGTTGTCGCATTTGTATCGTCCCACACAACGTGTTTTGGAGCAATTCTCGGGACCGCCTGAGCAAATAGCTGAGAAGTACCGGAATCGCGCCCTCTCGTGGCAACCGTCCAGATTGGCATAGATTTTGAACATCTCTTTGCAGGACGGAAGCAACGGGCCGCGAACATATACCGGGTGGCGCTTAATGGAGGGCTACGGCTGATGCTCCAACGAAGATCAGTCGTCTCAGCCTACCATGGCCTGCCCTCAGAATATGTAGGGTAACGACTCGACCGGCAAACCAGTTCGGGTGGCATCCAGGTTTGCCGCTATCATCATGGAAGGATTGCGACGTGCCAAATCCCTGGTTAAACAAATCTGTATCTATTTTGTCAGATGACGTCGGCTGTGCGAGGCGGATTAATGCCCGCAACGTAACAATTCGCGACACAGGAGACGCCAGAGGGCGCGGTGTCTTCGCTGCTCGCGATTTCTTGGCAGGCGACGCTGTGATTATTGGGCTCCTTGACCGCAGGGAAGAAAGGCGGACGGCATACTCGATACAGATGGACTGGAACTTTCATGCTCTCTTCCAGGAGCCAGCCAACCTTACCAATCATTGCTGTGATCCCAATCTTGCGATCGTCCCGAACCGGTTCGGAGCTTACGACTTTGTCGCTATTCGAGAACTTTCCCCGGGCGTTGAATTGACGTGGGACTATGCCACCTCAGAGTTCGAGAGCATTGCGGTGCCGGTCTGTCTTTGTTCGGCAGCGGATTGCCGGCAAACCGTTGGCGGATTCTCCACCCTCCCTCCCGAGAACGCGTTGGTCTCTGCCGGATTCTACGCACCTTATCTCAAACAAAACGCGGGACCGTTCCCTAGGGGGATAGGGATGTTTTCTAGATTTGTAGGCTCCTAGCGCCTCAAAACATCGCTCAAATTGTGAGCTGAGCCCAATTCGCGGGCGTTTTACCGCGCAAAGGAGACTGCCCAATGGGAAAAAAAGCACTCATTCTGATTGAAGGTCACAGGAATAGCGGTCCCCTATACCTCAGAGCAGCCCAGCAACTTGGCCTTGATACAATAACTCTGTCGGCTGATCCGGCTCAGTACAACTACCTTGCAGAGGAGGGTGTACAGGCAGTCCGTGTCGACACCAACAATCTCGATGCGCTTATGCAGCAATGTGTTCTGCTGAATGAGACCTCTGGAATTGCCGGTATAACCGGCTTCTCGGGCGAAAACGAGTCGGTGTACGCGACAGTTGGCAAGCTCTGCCGAGCGTTTAATTTTCCCGGACCGAACCCCGACGCAGTTGAACGGTGTAGCGACAAATTCACTCAGCGCGAGATCCTCAGGGACGCCGGAGTTCCAATGCCGGGATATCGCTTGGCAGCGGACTCAGCCGAGGTTCAAAAGTCCGCCGCCGAGATCGGGCTGCCGGTGATTGTTAAGCCAGCGGTGGGAAGTGGCAGCAGCGGTGTCCGGTTGTGTCGGGATGTCAATGAGTTGATAAGACACGCCGACTACCTGTCGAGCAGGAAGTACCCGTGGCCGTCTTCGCCGAGGATACTGGTCGAAGAATTTGCACAAGGCCCGAGTTATAACGCCGAGATAATGGGAAGTGATATTATCGGACTTACTGAGAGTGAATTCGCAACCCCAGCGCATTTCATCTACCATCAGTGGAGCTTTCCCGCTCTGCTGAAGGATTCCGAGAATCAACTTATCGCCAATCTTTCGCTAGACTGTTTGCGAGCTCTAGGCCTTGGCTGGGGGCCAACGAACATTGAATTTCGGTGGACGGATGTCGGGCCAGTCCTCATCGAAGTCAATCCCCGTCTTTCTGGCGCCCCAGGTCCACAGCTGGTCCAACTCGCTTGCGGTCTCGATCCTATCGCCGAGCACATCAAGCTTGTCGTCGGCGACGAATGGAATTTGGACCGAAAGCACTCGCAAACTGCGGCCGTGCGATTCCTGACTGCGGACGTCGATGGGATCCTCGATTGGATCGAGGGTGATCGTCTCGCGGCCGCATTACCGGGAGTCCACGAGGTGAAGTTGCATGTTGAACCTAAGACCCCGATCGTCAGCAAGGGCGATTGGCGCGATTGTATCGGGCACGTTATCGCAGCTTCACCCACCCTTGCTGCAACAGAGGTAATAATTCAGCGCGCTACAGGTCTAATAAATTGGTCCATAACACCGTTTTCGGCCTCTAGTGAAAGGGAACAAACTGAGGGTTCTTACCCGACGATCTGATGATCGAAACGCAGCAGGTCCGGAATCAGTCATCCCGGTATTGCCACCCGCAGTTGGAAGAAGGCCAATTGGTCCGGCACGCGATCGTGGGAGAAGTCCCCTCTCCCGAAGAAGCAAAGGTTGCTGGTAGGTGACTCTGCGGAACGATGACCCTGGATCGGTATGGGTGGAGGACGCTCTCCTCATGTCCTCCGATAGTGAATGGTCGCCGGGCGGAGCTGGTCAGGGTTGTGCCCGAGCCGCGCGCGGCTCGGCTGGCGCCTGACCGTGACCGATCTCCAAGGACGTGATTGCATTTGTTAGCCCTAGATACCGAGCCGGTCGAGCAGCGCCGCCGTATTTTGGCGCACTCGTCGCAAGGGTTCATTACCGAACCGGGCGATGGAGTGCCGGAGATGTGGGATACCGACCGAAAAGAGCGCCAACCCAGACACATATAACTTAAACTCGAAGCGAGGCTATTCCATGGCTAGAGCGTTTGTCTTTTCCTCCGAATCGGTCGGGGCCGGACACCCAGATAAAATGGCCGACAACATCTCGGATGCCATCCTCGATGCCATTCTTCGTGAGGACCCCAAGGGGCGCGTCGCTTGTGAAGCACTGGTGAAAAACTGTGAGACTTTGGTGAAGACAGGGATGGTCGTGCTGGCCGGCGAGATCACTAGTGACGCCCGGATCGACTACAGCCAAGTTGCCCGCGATACGATTCTAGACATCGGATATGATGACGACGCTGTCGGGTTTGATGGTCGGCGTTGCGCGGTCGTTCTGGCTATCAACGAGCAGTCGTCAGATATTAGCCAGGGCGTCGACCAAGGACGAGGAGTTGATCTCGATCAGGGAGCGGGGGATCAGGGTCTCATGTTCGGGTACGCTTGCAGGGAGACCGATACACTGATGCCCTTGCCGATCCAACTCGCTCACCAGTTGACGAAAAGGCAGGCAGAGGTCCGCGAAGCAGGACAGCTGAGCTGGCTGCGCCCTGACGTAAAATCGCAAGTCTCGGTGCGTTATGAAGGTTTGCGGCCTGTGGCGCTGGATACCATCGTCATGTCGACCCAACATGGTGAAGAGGTCTCACAGGAAGCCCTGCGGGAAGGCGTCATTGAGGAGATCATCAAGCCGGTCTTGCCGACCGACCTGGACACGACAGGGATCAGAATTCTGGTCAACCCGACGGGACGGTTCGTGGTCGGTGGACCGCGTGGCGACTGCGGCCTCACTGGACGCAAGATCATCGTCGACTCCTACGGTGGAATGGGACGCCACGGCGGTGGTGCCTTTTCCGGCAAGGACCCCTCCAAGGTCGATCGTTCCGCTGCGTATGCGGCCCGCTACGTCGCCAAGAATGTGGTGGCGGGCGGACTTGCCGAGGTTTGCGAGGTGCAGATTGCTTATGCGATCGGCGTGGCCAATCCGGTTTCGGTTTTCGTCAACACGTTTGGCACGGCGACGATCGAGGAAGAAAGGATCGAGCGCCTCATTCTTGAGCTGTTCGATCTCAGGCCCAAAGGCATTATCAAGATGCTTGATCTGTTGCGCCCGATATACCGCAAGACCGCGACCTACGGCCACTTCGGCCGTGAAGAGCCTGAGTTCAGCTGGGAGAGGACCGACAGAGCCGAGCTCTTGCGGCGGGAGGCAGGTCTGACTGCGGCTTGAGGGCAATGGCGGGTTGATCTGCAAGCGGCAGACCATCGCCACAAGGGCACCCGGTCGGCATGGCAAGAAGCCGGCTCGGGTTTTTTGGCGGAGACATTGATGCCGGATTATGACGTGCTTTGCATCGGCAATTCGATTGTCGACATCATCGCCCAGTGCGAGGAGGACTTCCTCGAGATCAACGGCATCATCAAGGGCGCGATGAACCTCATCGACACCCACCGCGCCGAATTGCTCTACAGCCGCATGGGCCCGGCGATCGAGGCCTCCGGCGGCAGTGC
>NZ_JAPYKS010000061.1:0-6525 GCF_037179605.1 Mesorhizobium salmacidum (SeqCode) | reverse complement strand
GGGGCGACATGATCCGGAAAAATATCAGGAGGAGCTTGACCTCAACGACCCCAATCAGAGAAGCCTGCTAGTCTAGAAGGTCATCTTTCCAAGGCCGTGCGGCGCGGACTGTGTCTGGACAAGCGGTACAAGGCTTGGGGACGACCCGGCCTCTCCGCGGCCCCACATCACGCCGGCCACATCCTGGCCTATCGCCGCCTGCGGTTGTCCGGCAAGCACATCGCCATTGGAGGTCCAGTGCCTTCTTTGGAACTCGCACGTTCCACCCTTCAATGAAGCGGGTATAGGCGCCTACAGCATGCTCAACCCAGCGCCGCTCTTCATGTCGACGGCTTCCAATGTTGTAGGCGTGCGCGGCTCCTTTCCGGCCGCGAATTCCTCGCTTTCAGCCTTGAGTTCCAGGTCGCGCAGCTTTTTGGCATCTAGGCCGCGCCACCCGTAGCAATCGCCCTTCGTCAACAGATGCCGGATTATGGCAGTGAGTTGCGGTTGCCATGGCGGCATCCGCGCGGCGCCCGCACACGCATGAGAAGGCACGGAGCGGCCCCGGGCCGCGCGCTGCCACCCCGACGTGCTTCAACGAGCATGCCGCCGCCATGTCCGCGACCCGCTCGCGCCGCATAGGTCGGCATGGGGGCCAGGACGAGATGAGTTGGCCATCAAGGATCGACTGGAGACAACAAAGCGCGATCTTCGCCGGACGATCTGTTTGCGGCCAGCACCTGCCGGCGCAGCGGACCACGCTCTCACGGGACTGGTGTCTAGCAGCAGAGTCCAAAGTCGTCACTTCACCGCGCGTAGCGCCGGTCTCCTTGCGCACTTCGTGTCGCACTATATCTATGGGTCGCCAATCAAGACGGCGGTTTCTGGAAGCATAGGCAACCGGGTCATCGGCTGCCGCGGTTGTCGCGCGGCACTCGTGGTCATCGCAAGAAGCAACTGCGCATCATTCCCCATGCCAAGATCTAGAGGCGATGCCGGAGTCCTGGCCAGCTAAGCCATCGGCTAGCTGCCAGAAGTCAGGATTGCGAACGAGGCCGGCAGGGCGCTGGCGGATGGAAGGTCGACGGCGGAGGCGCCCAGGGCGCGGGCGCGGTTCGTTGCATCCGACTGCGCGTGTCGCAATCATCCATGTGACGCCCTCTTTTGAGGCATTTGAAACAGATTCTCATTTTTTTTGGCGATTGCTACCCTTCGCATAAAGTTAACTTCTACCGAGGTGCACTGAATTGGTTACCTGATGCAGTCTGATTGTCAAAATGCATCGGAAACGCCGACTAGGCTATTCAGCAGATGAGAATATGAACTATCTTCCTGGCCCATGAAAGGTATCCAACCTGCCCTCTGCAACTCTTGTGTTCGAGAAAAGGGTGCTTGGCCTATACTGCGTGAGATGGACATTGTGCGATCAATGTATTCAGCGCAGGGGATCGCCCTGCGCTATGAGCGGCCCGAAGCGCTGTCGGAATCCTCAGAAATTCCCTGTTCCCAATTCATCGCTGTCCACCAGCTGAACGTATCGGAAGCGGGAGAAGCTAAGTTATGGAGCGCCGGTCGCTGTGGGGAAACGCGATGCACAGGGATAGTTCAGAAATGACCAGAAGTGCAATTCTGTTCGAACGTGCGAAGGCTGTGATGCCTGGCGGATGTAGCCGAAACACGATTTTGCGCAAACCGCATCCGATCTATGTTGAGCGGGGACAAGGCTGCTACGTCTATGATGTAGAGGGCGTTCGCCGCATCGACTTTGCGAATAATGTTGCCTCGCTAATTCACGGACACGCACACGCCCCGATTATTGCTGCCGTGGGCAAGCAGTTGCAAAAAGGAACCGCCTTCACCGTTGGTACAGAAGTCGAGATCGAATATGCCGAGCACATGTGCGGCCGCAATGCTGCTTTTGAAAAAATCCGGTTCGTGAATTCCGGAACCGAGGCGGTTATGGCCAGCCTCAAAGCTGCCAGAGCATTCACGCACCGGCCAAAAATCGCAAAAGTGGAAGGGGCTTATCACGGCCTTTACGACTACGCCGAGACAAGTCAGACGGCCAGGCCGGAAAATTGGGGACAGCCGGAGCGCCCTTTAAGCGTTCCAGTGTCACAGGGCACGCCTCAGCGCGCACTGGACGATGTCGTTGTCATTCCATTCAATGACGTTCCGCGCGCGCTGGCTATACTCGACGCACACAGGGACGAATTGGCGTGCGTTCTCATCGATCTGCTTCCTCATCGCGTCGGCCTGATTCCGGCGGCCAGAGACTTCGTAGGAGCGCTGCGACGCTGGACTGAACAAAATGGAGCGCTTTTGATCTTCGATGAGGTCGTCACGTTCCGGTCCGCGGTCGGAGGTGCGCAGCAATGGTATGATGTGCAACCGGATATCACTGCCCTGGGAAAGATGATCGGTGGTGGCTTTCCCATCGGGGGCATCGCTGGACGAGCAGAGGTGATGGAAGTTATGAATCCGTTGCACCGACCCGCTCCTTTCCCCCTCTATGGGACTTTCTCGGCTAATCCAGTGACCATGACCGCCGGCCATATGGCAATGAAGTTGTACGACCGGGAAGCTGTTGAGAGGCTCAATGCATTGGGTGACCGCGCGCGCAGCATGATCGGTGAGGTGATCAAAACAGCCGACGTGCCTGCTTGCGTCACCGGTCGTGGGTCAATCTTCCGAATTCATCTGTCGCCGGATGCGCCTGAGAATTACCGCCAGGCTTACCTGCCGCCGGAGAGAGCTGCGCTTCTTTCAGCATTTGTCGGGCATCTGTTCGAGGGCGGGCTGCTCATGGTCGAGACGGCTACTGGTTTCCTGTCTACGGCCATGTCGGAGCGGGACATCGAAGAAATGGCCGATGCCGTGTTCGCAGCCTTGCACAAAATCAAGCCTTACCTGTAGCCGGCCTACCAATTCAATCAACAACGGGAAGACCGATGTCTGCATCAGCTCTGCCGTCTCATGCGTCTGTCGTCGTAATAGGCGGCGGGATCATGGGCTGCTCCACCCTCTATCATCTTGTAAAGATGGGTGTGTCCGACGCAATCCTCTTAGAACGGAACAAACTGACGTCGGGCACGACCTGGCATTCTGCGGCCCAGGTGCGTGCCTTGCGGCATTCGCATAACATGACGCGAATGGTCCAATATTCCGTCGATTTGTACTCTCAGCTCGAGAGGGAGACCGGGCAGTCGGTGGGGTGGATACAGAAGGGTTCGCTCGCTCTCGCCACCACGCCCGACCGCGAGACGCATCTGCGTCGGCAGAAGGCACAATCGCATGCTGTCGGGTTGAGGGCCGAGTGGATCGAACCCGGCGAAGCGAAGGAATTATGGCCACTCGTCAAGATAGACGACGTGCTTGGCGCCCTCTGGTCCCCCGACGACGGACGTATCTCACCATCGGATGCCTGCGCGGCATTGACCAAATCGGCCAAAGCACTGGGGGCGCGGATATTTGAGAATACGGGCGTTACTGGAATTATTACCCGGAATGGGCGCGTTAAAGCTGTCGAGACCACCGCCGGCATTGTCAATTGCGACTCGATCGCCATTTGTGCGGGACTGTGGTCGCGTGAGGTCGGGGCGATGGGAAATGCGGCCTTGCCGGTGCTTGCCTGCGAGCATTTTTATCTCTTGACTAAACCGATAGAAGGTCTGAAGGGAAATCTGCCGACGCTCGGGGATCACGATAATCACCTCTATTTTCGCGACGATAGTGGCGGCCTGCTAACCGGTTGTTTCGAACCACATGCAAGACCGATCGCCCCAGGCGCCTTGGATGAAACCTTCGAGTTCGGTTTGCTTCCGGAAAACTGGGATCATTTCGAGCCAATGATGCTAGCCGCCATGAAGCGTATCCCGGCGCTTGAAACGGCGGAGGTCAAGATGCTGCTGAACGGGCCTGAGAGTTTCACGCCCGACGGAATGTTCATGTTGGGTGAAGCCGCCGAGACGCGTGGACTCTTTTTGGGGTGCGGAATGAATTCCGTCGGCCTTGCCTCGGGCGGCGGCGCCGGGATGAATTTAGCTCATTGTATCGTTCTCGGCCGGACCGCCTATGATCTGAGCGAGGCCGATGCCAAGCGCTTCCCGCCGGTCTTCAACTCCGTCGAGCACCTCATGGCGCGTGCCCCGGAAGTGCTCGGAGCGCATTACGAGCTCTCCTATCCTGGTCGCCAGCGACGCACTGCACGTAATTTGCGCCTGACACCTCTTGATTCGCGGTTCCGAGCAGCCGGTGCACTGATGGGCCAGTTCTACGGCTGGGAACGCCCGCTATATTTCGGAGCCACCAGTGAGCCGAAGCTCGGCTTCGGCCGGCCGGATTGGTTCGAGAACGTCCGCGCAGAAGTCAAAACGGCCCACGAAGGTGCTGCGATCTTCGATGCTTCAACGTTCGGAAAGATCGACGTCCAGGGAATCGACGCTTGCAGATTCCTCCAGCGTATTTGTATGCGAAACATGGACCGGCCGGCGGGAACGGCGATTTACACCGCAATATTGAACGAACAAGGCAACTACGTAAGCGACCTCACTGCCCATCGCATATCTGACGATCACTATCGACTGTTTGTTGGAACGACTTCGGTGCGTCACGACCTCGCCTGGCTTGAAGGTCAGATGGCTGATTCCGATGTCGTCTTGACGGATGTTACCGAGAGCCTCGCTCAACTGGCGCTGATGGGGCCGGCAGCGGCCCAGGTCGCCGTGGAGTGCGGAGCGCCGGAACTCAAGAAGCTCGGCTACTTCCAGGTCGGCACTGCACATCTCATGGGGACGCCCGTGCGCGCGGTCCGAATGTCCTACGTCGGCGAAGCAGGCTGGGAAATCACCTGCAACGTTGAGAATGCCGGCGCCGTCTACGATGGTCTTGTGATGGCCGGTGCCAGGCCCGCCGGCTTATACGCGCAAACCTCGATGCGTATCGAAAAGGGCTTCGCAGCTATAGGGCACGAACTGGATGGGGATTTGAGCCCCGTCGAGATCGGCTTGGAAAAGATGGCGAAGGCCGGGGGATTTGTCGGGGCCGAGGCTCTGGCCCGAAAGCGCGAGGCCCTACGACGGTCGCTTGTGACGATCGTGATGGACGACGACGCAGCAGTACCGCTCGGTCGCGAGCCAGTCTACGTCGATGGCGAGCTCGCGGGGCAGACCACTTCCGCCGCATATGGCTTCAGAGTGGGTGCGCCGATCTCGCTAGCACATGTGCGTGACGCGGTCGACGGCAAGGCGGTGGAAGTCGATATCGCAGGAAAGAGGACGTTAGGGAGAATGCAGTTTGCAGCTGCATTCGATCCAACCGGATCTCGGATGCGGACGGATTGATGCTTCCCGAAGCGTGCCATTCACCACCATCGGTCCCCATTCGGCCTACGCGGCTTAGCGCGCTTCGAAGTACTCGGCCGGGACGCTGATCGCGATCTGATCCGATCGATCTCCAAGCGGCTGTCGGAGGACACCCCCGAAGCTCAGAGCTTCCGTGAACAGCTCGATCGCTGGCAGGGCGGAGTCGCATTGCGTCGCCGCTGGTAGGGGCCGATCTCGTTCTGTCACGTCCCCAGCAAGAGGGCGCAAAGTCGAACCTGTGACGCGCTACCTGCTTGATACCAACATCATCAGTAATGTTGTCAAACCGCAGCCATCGGAGTCGCTCGCGGCATGGATGTCGTCACAGCGCGACGAGGATCTGTTCATCGCGTCGATGACGCTTGCGGAAATCCGCCGTGGTATTTTGGAGAAGCCACGAGCAAAAAACGCGACGCGCTCGACAAGTGGTTCTCGGGGCCCGAAGGACCGCAGGCGCTGTTTGCGAACCGTATCCTATCGTTCGACGACAAGGCGGCGCTGATCTGGGCGCAGCTAATAGCGAAAGGGAAAGCAGCCGGCCAGCCACGTCTCGACATGATCATAGTCGCCGTTGCCGGCGCGAACGAGTGCGTGTTGGTGACAGACAACGAAAAGGACGTTGCCGGACTCAATTCGTCAATCCGCACGCCGAGCGGTGTGACGCGCTCGCCGTAAAGGCGCTGGGGAGGCAAGATGGCCGGGACTCCAGATAGAGGGCTCACTGCAAACCCGGTGCGCGCTGCTCAGTTCCGCTAGCGCCAGCTGCACGGACCGTCGCAGGTCCGGACGACCCGTTGTGCCAGGGGTTGACTCCGATGATGCCGAAAGCAATATCTCGGATATACTCAGACTGAGCATAGCAGACAATCACACGCGGTTTCGGCATCAGGGGACGGGCGCAACCGGATGGATGGTCCGCCGGCCGGCTCGGGTTCGCTGGGTACCTAGACATTGCCAAGCTAAACCGCAGCAACATCGCTCATTGATGGGAGAAGCGAGGACAGTTTTTGGCCAGCACCCGGTCGGCCAGCGATGCGAGAAGCCTGATGCCCCTCAATCTCACCCCAGCGGCAAACGACCATCATCGAAGCAATGCGTTATGGAAGCACCCTGCGCTTTGGCGTCGGCACCTCGATGACACGTTCGAGTTCCTCAATCAGATCCGCAAAAGTTCAAGCCA
>NZ_JAPYKS010000060.1:0-7515 GCF_037179605.1 Mesorhizobium salmacidum (SeqCode) | reverse complement strand
TAGCCTCACGCAATCGCGTGATGCCGCATCGGTCCGCGATGAACCATTGGGTTGGCCTCGAAACTGGAGGAGAACGGGCTCAGCGACAGGATCGCAATTCATCCTGGCGCAAAGGCCTACAACTCAGACCCCCATCGCCTTTCTGCGGGCATGCCTCACGGTCATTGCGGTCGCCGAATAGTCTTCCCACCTGGTCCTAGAGTATGATCTCCACATTCATCGGCTCGAGCACCGATCGGCAATTGGCGATCAGTTCGCCGGGCGCGGACGTGGCATAGAACGCCGCCGAAAACACCGCCTTCCGCAATCGCGATCGCGCCATAGTATGCCCGATCCTGAGCCCGCCTTCCGCGATCCCAGGTCGGCGTCGTCGGCGAATTCGGCCAGCGCAGGCTATTGCCAGGTTGAGAATACCGGCCGCCAAAAAGGGACCAAGGGCCGACTCGCGCCAGTTGCAAATCTGCGAAGCACCGACGCGGGGCAGCCCTATAGAACTGCGTTTTACCCGAGAGTCCGGCGCCGGTGGTCGCAGAGTCAAATCGCTCTTGCCTGCACGCCCGCCGCAACAAGCCGGTTCCGGAGACCGAGCCCTGCCATGCCGCGGAGCGACTGGTCATCAGAAGGCAGACAGAGCCGCTTTTCTTCGGCCGTATTCGATTGCTGGCACAACACGAGGCGGTCACACGAACGGAAACCACGAACACGTTTTCGGCGCTTCTATTCTAAGCCCGTGAATTCACGGCGCCAGAGCCGTCCCCGAAGCTCTGTCGAACAAAGTCCATAGCCTTCCCGCGCTCGCTCGCCAGCTACGTGACTGGTCGTCGTCTATCACTCGCCGAAAAAGCGGCCGCCCCTGACTCCGTGATGTCAGTCGATCAGGTCGTCGCATGTCCGACATTGGCGGCTATCGGACAACGCCTCCAAGGTCATACCCGTTGCTGCAAGCGGCCTTTCCTTTGGCACGGCATTTGCAGCCTATGGACAACCGGGGCTCCCGCCTCGGCGATCAGGAGAAATCATCCCAACCCAGCTCGCCAAACCCGCAGTCATGTCGACGTGATAGCGCGACCTTGCCTCGTCAAGGGTGGCCTGTTCCTTCGCCGCTCTCCAGGGTTCTTGCGGACACGGGCTTACCGCGCGTCGGATTTATCCGCCGGCAGCGCATTACCAACGCATCGGAGACGCCATGAGCTTTTCTCGACTCAACTCAGCCTTGGCGGCTAGCGCCCCCGTGGCAGGAGGTGCCGACTCGGGCCGATGCTCGCCGGCAAACCGACTTGTCGGCGTTGACCTGGCGCGCGGATTGGCTGTGTTCGGCATGTACGCCGTACATGTCGGACCCGATCCAAGCGAAGGGGGTGTCACCGATTTCTTTCTAGAACTCGCTCATGGTCGCTCTTCTGCGCTCTTTGCCTTCTTGGCGGGGTTCTCCCTTGTCCTTATCACTGGAAGAATCCCCAAGACAGGACAAGCAGGCCGCCAAGCTGCGACCAAAATCGTGATACGCGCGCTCATCCTGCTAGCCTTAGGTCTGCTGCTGGAAGTCACCCAAGCGCCGGTGGTTGAGATCCTCGCCTTTTACGGACTGTACTTTCTGCTGGTTCTTCCACTCTACCGGCTCGATGCGGTCACCCTCGCAGCCATAGGGCTTTCGACGACACTTGTGCTTCCCCAGCTGAGCTTCCTGCTTAACGAGATGATGGATGAGGAGATGCCTTTCGTCACGCTGTGGCTCAGTGGGACGTACCCTGCCATCACATGGATACCATTCGTTATCGCAGGCATGGCAGTCGCACGTCTGAATCTGACGAAGGTGACCACCCGCCGGTGGTTGGCGATCGCTGGAATAGTGCTTGCCGTCCTTGGATATGGAGGGTCCGCTCTCGCCTTGCACTATATGCCTGGGGTAGCAGAGGCGATCACCGAGCAGGGTGGGGACATAGGCGATCTCTCGTGGTCGAATGCGGGAGAGACGTGGTCCGGTTACGGGGCCGTTTGGTTGTGGGTGGCCTCACCTCACAGTGATACCACCTTCTCGATCCTGGGGAACACCGGCGTCGCCCTTCTAGTTCTGGCGATCAGCCTGGCCGTTTCCGACACGCGTCTTCGCGTGCTGACCGCTCCAATCGCGACTGTCGGTTCCATGTCGTTGACGGCTTATATGCTGCACATCGGGGGAATCTGGGTGCTCGACCCAGTTGGGTCACTCTACGAGCTAGGAGGCTTCGTACTCGCAACCAGTGCGTTCGCAACGTTATGGCGGCGCGCGTTCGGCCGAGGTCCGCTCGAGGCGCTGATGGGCAAAGCCGCAGACCTGTCTCGCTTCGTGCCTTAGCACTGCGTCAACCGAACAGCATGCGCGAGATCCGCGGCCATTTGAGGAGCTTCTGCTTCCACCACGCCGAGAACTGACCGGCATGTCGGGCAACTTTTCGTGTCGAAGCGACGGTGGCGCGAATAGCCGCTGTTCATGCCTGTGTGGGAGATACGACGGACGCAACATGCTCGGGCGAGTGACGATATCCGCCATGACGCAGGTGGGTGGCCGCCGCGTGGGTCGGGCCGGGATGCCCATGACCTGTGGCGTAGTAGACGCGCCTGCTCTTCGTGGAGCGCGGATACCGGCACGGGTCGGGCAGTACCGGCCTATGGCCATGCATGCGCTCGTCCTGGCCATCTGGAGTTCCGGAGCGAGCCCACTTGTCGTTCCGGGAATCCGGCCGGCATGTCGACCCGCAGCCCTCGCGCTACGTTATGGAGCCGGGCGCCGGCTCTGCCCGGCCTCACGCTTCGGGTTCGGTCGCGCGCTCCGTCTCCAGAGGGATCGGCTAAGCCATCGGTCAAGGGCGGTCTGGTGAAAGCGTCGGCAAGGGTGGCGGGCGGCGATACCGCGGGCGTCTTCAAGCCGTGCTTGACGAAACCACGCCTCCCCGTGATGCCCTTCACTGTTCACCCGTTCGACCGCGTCCCCGAGAAGTTCCAAAGTCTCGACCATGGGTCATTGCCGTACGATAGGATCGCTATCGAGTGGTTCTGACTTAATGTTACTGAGCCGCCAAGCCTCCCCAACCTGAAGCGCTGCAGCACCCTTGTACGCTCTCGCCAGCGTGGAATTGTTTAACGGCGCTTCGCGGGTCAGCACGCCTGGATTAACCGCCCACTCCTGCCAGAACCTGACTTTCTGGCTAGATTGCGGGCAATAAACCAGTCATTATAGGGAGATCACATAAGCGCGTCATGTTATCGATCCCGCCTTGGCCCACGCGCCGTAGCGCGCTTCGAAGTTCTCGGTCGCGACGGTGATCGCGATCTGATCCGATGGACCGCTCGTCGGCAGTCGGAGGACATCCCCGATTCAGAGCTCGCGCGACCGTCAGCAAGTCGATCGCTGGTATCAAGCCTGGCGGGATTTGTCCGCATACCAGCGGGCGCCGCTGGTGGGACCGATCTTGATTTTTCGCGGCCCCACGAAGAGGGGTCGACCTGGACACGTTACCTGCTTCAACCAACCCTTATCCGAATTGTCGTCAGACTGCAGTCATCAGAATCGCTCATGCAATGGATGTCGTCGCAGCGCGGCGGTTCTGTTCGTCGCGTGGCTGACGCTTCCGGATATCTGCCGCGGTATTTTTTGAAAAAATCATCGAAGACAATCGAATGCCGAGTACCTCACCCCTGAACGAAATTGGCGTTCTTGCAGATTCGAGGTCGTGCTGTAGGAGCGATGCATTTGCGCGCCCGGACCCATCACCGCACCAAGGCGTTCGGAAGGTCAAGGCATTGCATGCAAAAGCCAGGCCGCTCATCCAGCCACCTCGTACGCCAGGCTTAGGTGCTTTCACTTGGCACGACATTTGCGCGGTAAATTGGCAACCAGCCTGCATCGGCTCAGGAGAAAACATGCCAACTCAGCTCGCCCGACCGCGGTGGAGTTCGGTTGGGATACCCGATGGAAATCAGAATGACCGACCTGCAGGCAAGAAGCAGTCCATTAACCCTTCGGATCACAGACGCGAGATCTTAGTATGAAGAGCCAGAATTGCGGCAATCCTCAACCAACTGCTCCTGGCCACGATCCGTCCTCGCCACCGGGGGTGCGCTCCACGGAGAGGCGCCTCGGCACGTTTCGCGTCATAGCCCTGTATGTTGCGATGGCTTGGCGCACAAGCCGATATCTAACCTTGTCCTCATTGTTGCTGAGGCTTGCCGATTCACTGGTTCCCGTCAGCATACTTTATGTAGGCAAGCTGATCATTGACGACGTCAGTCACCAAATCCCATACGGGGCGCCCGTCCTTTCCGACGTGCTTTATGGGGAGAGGTTGCATCCGCTTGCACTGTTGATTGCGGCAGGGTTCGGGCTGGCTGTGATCACCGATGTGTTGAGCCGCGTCCGATCTCTCGTTGAAGGTACACTTGGCGAGCGGATTTCCGTTGCATTGACCGCCCTTCTCATGGAGCGTGCCGCGACGCTGGATCTGAAGGATTTCGAGGACGCCGAATTTCAGGCCCATCTCGAAGCTGCGCGCGAGCAGACAACCGACACCATGACGCTGTCTGGTCTTTTTTCACAGGCGGCGAGCATTGTAAAAGTGATGGCTTTCGCTGCGGCCCTTCTCATCATTGCGCCTTGGGTGATGGTTCTTCTGTTGATCGCAGTGGTGCCGGCGTTTGTCGGCGAGTTCTATTTCAATGAGAGGAGATACTCGCTCGATTGGAGCCGCATTCAGGAGCGGCGCGAACACGACTATTTATGCTTTACGGCAACCAGCGTGGAAGCGGCCAAAGAGGTCAAGATTTTCGGGTTGAGCCGATTTCTCATCAGTCGCTATGTCGCGCTTGCACGGCAATTCTACACCGCAATGCGCAAGCTGGAGGTACGGAATGAAATCTGGAGTGGCGTCTTCACCACGCTCGCCACGATGGCCTATTACGGCGCTTACGCTTACATCGTGTGGCGTACGCTGCAGGGGGACTTCACCGTTGGTGACCTTACGTTCCTCGCCGGTTCGTTCCTGCAACTGAGCAAGGAGGTGGAAACGGTGCTGTTCCGTTTCGCTGGTATATTCGCCAGCGAGGTGGAGTACCTCAACTACCTGTTCTCCTTCTTTCAACGGGAGCCTGAAATCCTGACGCCCGAAAATCCGCTGCCCGTCCCTTCCCCAGTCCGAGAAGGCTTCGTCTTCGAAGATGTGGGATTCAGATATCCGGGATCGGAGCGGTGGGCAGTGCGTGGTCTCAACTTCGAGCTGCTGGCCGGAGAGGTGGTGGCGGTCGTCGGGGAGAGCGGCGCTGGGAAGACCACGCTGGTTAAGCTGCTGACACGCCTCTACGATCCCGATGAGGGCCGGATCCTTCTCGATGGCAAGGATTTGCGCGAGTACGATCTGGATGAACTACGCAACTCGATTGGCGTGATCTTCCAGGATTTCGTTCGCTACGCCATGACCGCTAACGACAACATCGCGGTTGGCCGCATCACGGCGCGCAAGGATGGAGATCGCATAGAACGCGCCGCCGAATGCAGCCAAGCCTCGAAGGTCATCGGCAGGCTGCCTGAGGGATATGACCAGATGCTCGGCAACGGGTTTAAGGGTGGTGTGGAGCTGTCAGGTGGTGAATGGCAGAAGATTGCCATTGCTCGAGCCTACATGCGAAATGCTGAGCTATTGATCCTGGACGAACCGACGGCCGCACTCGACGCTCGTTCGGAATACGAGGTGTTCCGGCGTTTCAAGGAGCGGAGCAAGGGCAAAACATCGGTTCTAATTTCCCATCGCTTTTCCAGCGTGCGGATGGCCGATCGCGTTCTGGTGCTGGCCGACGGGAAAGTTGAGGCGCAGGGTACACATGAGGAACTTTTGGCGCAGTCCGGTCGCTACGCCGAACTCTTCGAACTCCAGGCGGCGGGCTTTCGATAGGCGGCTATTGGCTCGTCAGGGTTGAACGGCCCTTCCAGAGGTGCAGCGTGCTCTTCTCAAGGTGCAATCGGGAACGTCAGATTCCTGGGTGGATAGTGCGCTGCTGTTTGACACAGTGGAGGTGTTCACCCGCCGCTAGGAAAACATGCCCACGGTGGTTCACAAACGGAAGAACCACGCCATCCGCACGAGGTTCTGGTGCAATTTTTCGCGCAGATGGAATGCGTAGATCGACTTGAGCGAGGACCTCCGTCTCCTCCCTGCCCCGGCAAGTCGCGCCCGCACCGATCGCCCCCACCTTGCCCAAGCCCCGTTTCTGGCTATATTACTGGATAGATGGAGGTCATCATGGGAAATTCACAGAAGCGTGCCATCCAACATTACCGCTCCCGACTTGCTCTGCGCGGCTTAGCGCGCTTCGAAGTACTCGGTCGGGACGCTGATCGCGATCTGATACGATCGCTTGCCCGGCGCCTGTCGGAGGATACCCCCGAAGCGTCGGAGCTTCGCGCGAGCGTGAGCAAGTCGATCGCTGGCGAGCCACCCAAGCCTGGCCGAATCCTCGCCGCCTTGCGGGGTTCGCCGCTGGTGGGCACCGACCTCGATTTTTCCCGGCCCCATGAACAGGGGCGCAAAGTCGACCTGTGACGCGCTACCTGCTTGATACCAACATCATCAGTAATGTTCTCAAACCGCAGCCATCGGAATCGCTCGTGGCATGGATGTCGTCACAGCGCGACGAGGATCTGTTCATCGCGTCGCTGACGCTTGCGGAGATCCGCCGCGGTATTTTGGAGAAGCCACGAGGCAAAAAACGCGACGCGCTCGACAAGTGGTTCTCGGGGTCCGAAGGACCGCAGGCGCTGTTTGCGAACCGTATCCTATCGTTCGACGACAAGGCGGCGCTGATCTGGGCGCAGCTGATGGCGAAAGGGAAAGCGTCCGGCCGGCCACGTAGTGGGCTTGATATGATCATAGCCGCCGTCGCCGGCGCGAACGAGTGCGTGTTGGTGACAGACAACGAAAAGGACTTTGCCGGACTGCAATTCGTCAATCCGATACGCCGTGCGGTGTGACGCACTAGGCGTAAAGGCGTTGGGGAGAAAAGATGGCCGGGACTCAGACAGAGGGCCCACTGCAAACCCGGTGCGCGCTGCTCAGTTCTTCCGCTAACCAGCTGCACGGACTATCGCAGGTCCGGACGACCCGTTGGGCCAGGGCTTGACTCCGATGATGCCGAAAGCAAAATTTCGGATATACTCAGACTGAGCATAGGAAGAGGCAATCACACCGGGTCATGGCGTCCCGGTAATGCACGCAATAGGATGAATCGGACCGCCGGTCGGCCCGGCTTCGCGACTGGTATGCTCAACCACAGCCTGACGAACATCGCTCATCCGGTTGAACGACAGCAAGGGCAGTTTTGGGCCAGCACCCGGTCGGCCAGCGTTGCGAGAAGCCTGATGCCCTCATCTCACCCCAGCGGCAAACGACCATCATGGAAGCAATGCGTTATGGAAGCACCTGCGCTTTGGCGTCGGCACCTCGATGACACGTTCGAGTTCCTCAATCAGATCCGCAAAAGTTCAAGCCA